>NC_021184.1:2432857-2769285 GCF_000233715.2 Desulfoscipio gibsoniae DSM 7213 | reverse complement strand
GGCGAGGCATTTATTTCCGATGAGCGGGTTGTATTGCTGATTGATGAAATTGATAAAGCTGACATAGAGTTCCCCAATGACTTGCTGTGGGAATTGGATCAGATGAGTTTTTATATTCCCGAGACCGGCGAAACAATTACGGCCAGGCATCGACCCATCGTGGCCATTACCAGCAATGCCGAGAAGGAACTGCCGGACGCTTTTCTGCGCAGGTGTATATTCCATTATATTGCCTTTCCGGATGAGGAAATGATGCGCCAAATTATTAATGTACACTACCCGAATCTGCAAAAAGAGCTGGTTCGTGCCGCTGTCAACGCCTTTTACAGCATCCGAAACCTGCCTGGATTGCAGAAAAAACCCAGCACCAGCGAGCTTTTGGACTGGGTACAGGCTCTGGCGGTTGGTGGTATTGACCCGCGTATAATTGAAAAAGAGATACCTCTTCCAGGGGTGCTTCTTAAAAAGGATAACGACATGGCGTTATGGCAACGCAAGCACGGTGGTGAAGCCGGGGACGCCCGAACGGCAGGAAAGAAAAATATTACCAGTTACTGGCGGAGTTGATAGAATGTTTACCAGCCTGTTTTATGGCTTGCGTCGGGAAGGTGTTAACGTTGCTCTTACAGAGTGGTTAACATTGATGGAGGCGCTGCAGCGTGGATTAGCCAATAGCAGTTTAATTAACTTTTACTATTTAGCCCGCTCGGTGTTGATAAAAAGCGAAACACAGTACGACGCCTTTGACCGTGCTTTTCTGCAATGCTTTGAGGGTATTGAAACACCACCGGAAATAACTGCAGAGGTGCTTAAATGGCTGGAAAACGCGTTGCCGCCGCGGTTGGTTGATCAGGCGGATAAAAAGCCGAATTTAGACTGGAGCCTGGAGGAATTAAAAAGAAAACTGGCTGAACGCTTGAAGGAGCAGACGGAGCAGCATCATGGCGGGGGCAAATGGATAGGCACGGGAGGCACCTCGCCATTCGGTCATTCCGGTTACAACCCGGCCGGTGTGCGCATTGGGGGGCAATCGGTAAACCGTTCAGCGGTCAAGGTGGCTGCCGAGCGTGCCTACCGGGATTTCCGGTCGGATGAAACATTAACTACCCGGCAGTTTGAGCTGGCCCTGCGCAAATTACGCTTGCTGAGTACGGCAGTAGAAGGTGAGCGAAATGTGCTTGATTTGGATGCCACAGTGGATGCCACCGGACGTAAAGCCGGAATGCTGGAGTTGGTATGGGCCAGGGAGCGCAAGAATAGAATTAAACTACTTATCCTTATGGATTCCGGTGGTTCAATGAACCCTTACCAGAGGCTCTGTAGCCAGTTATTCAATGCAGCCAACAAGTCCACGCATTTTCGTGATTTGCAGTTTTATTACTATCATAACTGTATTTATGAAGTTATTTTTAACGATCCCTTTTGTATGAAGCGCAATTCAGTAAGCACTTATGATTTTTTGCGCCAGTATGATTCAGATTACCGGCTTATCATGGTAGGGGATGCCAGCATGGGGGCCGGGGAACTACTTATGCCCTACGGAGCGCTGGATTGGTGGGCGGAAAACGAGGAACCCGGCCAGGTATGGATGCAAAGATTGGCAAGCCACTTTGAACATTGTGTGTGGCTTAACCCCATTCCCAAGCAGTATTGGGGCAGGGTCGAGGGGAGATACACCATCGGTTTAGTTTCTGAAATATTTCCTATGTTTGAACTTACTTTAGACGGCCTGAATGCGGCCATTAAAAAGCTCAGGGTTAAAAGGTAAATATGAATAGCGTAAAATTAATACCCCTTCCTATAACTAAGCCAAGGGAGGGGTAAATTTACTTAAATACTGTTATATACTCTGATTTAATAGCATGTATAAAAAATCTTATTAAGGAGTGTGAAAGCATGGATAAAGATTTAGCAATTCAAATGAGAAACAAGGCCGGGCAAAATTTTAAAGACGGACATAACTGCGCTGAATCAATTTTTCTGGCTTTTCGGGAATTGGTGGCACCGGAAGTAGACCCTGGTTTAGTTAAAATGTTTACTGCCTTTGGGGGCGGACTGGGGCATGCCGGTTGCATGTGCGGGGCTCTTGCTGCATCGGCGGCTGTACTTAGTTTGCTTAAAGGGCGTACTGGTACCGATATGCAGGACAGGGACGTTTGTTACCGGCTTTCCAGGGAATTGCATGACCGGTTTGAGCAAAAGTACGGTGCTACCTGCTGCCGGGTGTTAAATCCTCATGAAATTGACAGTCGTGAGCATATGGTCAATTGCTTGAAAATTACAGGCAATACCGCCAAGCTGCTAACCGAATATTTAATTGACAAGGATTTGCTGCCCCGGGGAAAGTAGGTAATTAGCGTGACTATGTTAAGACGCCGGCTGGGCATTCGAGGAGAAAACATTGCTGCTGAATACCTGAAAAGAAAAGGGTTGCAAATTATTGAGCGTAATTTCAAGTGCCGTCTGGGTGAGATTGATATTATTGCCCGGGAGGGTAATTATCTTGTTTTTGTGGAGGTGCGCACCAGAAGCAGCGCATCGTGCGGCTTGCCCCAGGAAAGTATTACAGCTGCTAAAATAAAAAAACTACGGCGCCTGGCCCAGGTATATTTGGCATTGAGGCCTTATAAAAATTTAGACGTGCGTTTTGATGTGGTAGCCCTTTATTGTGCCGGGGAAACAACTATAACTCATATTGAAAATGCATTTTAGCGCCTTTGACACTATGTGTATCCCATCAGTAACAACTTATCCAACTTACCGCCGTTAAAATTACCGTCCCGGCTGGCTAATAAAGGGTAGTCTAAGCATGTTAACCCCTGTTTGCACCCATTAAACATAATTTTTTGCCGGTTCATGGACTGATTGTTGAGCGTTGCCTGTTTTGGTACTAAAATGGTATCAATAAAAGTAGGGGGGTTTTATTATGGCAACGCAAACCCAAAATCATGAACAAATATGCCTGGAATGCCGATTGTGCAGTTTTTACTGGGGAAAGAGCTGTGTCGGATTAAAAAAATATACCCAAAAGGGCTGTATTGAATTAAGCTTTTAATTAGTTTTTTAATAAACATAGTGGATTTTAATATTTGCAATATTTGTGAAATTTAAATTAAAAAGCAGCTGCGCCTTAAATAGGCTTTCAGCTGCTTTTTTGCAAGTCTTTTTGTGCCACTCCTTTAATTTGTTTTTAACCTGCTCCGTCGCAAAAAGAGCTGTCCCCAAAGACGCTCTGATTTTCAGGCTCAGCGGGTACCAACAACCGGTGCTACCGTGTGACAACATAAAACGTGACATTAACCGGGGGTGTAAAGTGCTGTTATAAAGCTAATCCATGATGATTAATTCTGCATATTGATCAGCGCTATTTTCGCAGTCAAAAGCAATGTCCTCGAATACATCAGGGAAACTTTGTTTCATATGTAATAACATAGGAATCATGAGCTGTTTTAAAGATTCGGCCGATGATGACAGAGTGGTGGTTTCAAGTAATTCGTGCCATTGCGCTACAGTGTAACGGTAAACAATTCTGGTCTTGGTTGCCCCTTTGGTTATTTCGGTTGGAAAACGAAATGGTTTTTCTCCGGCGAATACTCGCTGAGTTGACACTGATATGGGTACATCAACGCCATTCCCGTATACGGCAATGGCGATAATTTCCTCTTCGCCGGTATTGCTTATTGGTTCAGATTGCCTCTGTACCAGTAACAATGGATGGTTATTCATTGATATCACCTCATAATAAATAGACTGTGCCGCTTATGTTTTATATTTTGACTGGTGCTGCCCATGCGGCATGAATTTCCAGGGTGGCGCTAGCATGTCAATCCCTATATGCAAAAATTACCCGGTTATTTTAAAGTCAATATAGTTTTCCTTTAATTCTAGGTTGCTTGCCTCCGCTACTTCCACTCTGATTACCTCGGCACGTGGTGATCCCTGGTGACACCAGGTAATCATCCTTTCCACCGCCTCGTCAGGTCCTTCAAAAATTGCCTCCACCCTTCCGTCGGGCAAGTTGCGTACCCATCCCTTAACACCCAGTTTTTCCGCTTCACGCCTAGTATAATCCCTATAGTAGACTCCCTGCACCCGGCCGGAAATAAAAACATGTTTTATAGCCATCCTTGCATCACCTCTGTTAATTTATAATAAAAAGGTTATCACAAAAAGTACACTACTTTCTTCGGTATGATTAATTGGCAATTGTCAATTCTAATTACAGCAAGGCAATCTTAATGGAATAAACAATTTAATATATTACGTCAACATTATTTTATATTACTACCGTCAACTTTGTCAGTCAGTATTTCACTTTAAAACCAATTATGTTAATCGACAATAGGTATAGGTTTGCACAATCTGCAAAAAAACTTCCTTACAGGTAATTTTTTTTAGCTACTGTTCACGAAAAAAACCTGAAATAGCAGGGATTGGCAATGGTTATGACGAAAAAAAAGGCGGAGGTATATTACTATGCTAACCATTGTCAGAAGCTTAGCCTTAAACGGCCTTGAAGGTTATATCGTCCGGGTGGAAGTGGATGTATCAAGGGGTTTACCTGGGTTTGATATTGTGGGGTTACCGGATGCCGCGGTGCGGGAAGCTAAGGACCGGGTACGCGCTGCAATAAAAAACGCCGGATTTGAATTTCCTGCCAAACGCATCACAGTTAACCTGGCACCGGCGGATCTCAAAAAGGAGGGTCCGGTCTATGACCTGGCCATATCCCTGGGAATACTATCCTCGACGGAACAAATTGCCCCCGGTTTGGTAAATGACTATATGTTTTTAGGTGAACTTTCTTTAGACGGTTCAATTCGTGGTTTAAACGGTATTTTACCCCGGGTCTCGCTGCTGCCCTGTGATGGTTACGATCAAGTTGTTGTGCCTGCTGAAAATGCCGATGAGGCTGCCCTGATCCAGGGCATTAAAGTTTACCCCGCTGCCAACCTGGTCCATTTAATCCGCCACTTAAAAGGTGAAGATATCATAAATCCCCATATGGTTGATGCCCACAAATTTTGGACAAGTCGTAGTATTACAGGGGATATGTCCGAGGTACGCGGACAGTTGGCCGTTAAGCGCGGACTGGAGGTGGCGGCCGCTGGTGGACATAACATTCTAATGCTTGGTGCCCCGGGTTCGGGAAAAACCATGCTGGCCCGCCGGTTACCCGGTATATTACCTGGTTTGTCACTGGATGAAGCACTGGAAATAACCAATCTGTACAGCCTGGCAGGATTACTACAATCCAATCAACCTTTGATTACGGAACGACCTTTTCGTTCACCGCATCATAATACATCAATGTCGGCGCTGGTCGGGGGTGGTAAATACCCCCGACCGGGTGAAATCAGCCTGGCCCACCTGGGTGTCCTTTTTCTCGACGAGGTTGCCGAATTTAAGAGGGATGTCCTTGAAGCATTGCGCCAGCCCTTGGAGGACGGTGTGGTTACCATTTCTCGGGTTCATTCCTCGGTTACCTATCCTGCCAAAATTATGCTCATTGCGGCTATGAATCCCTGCCCCTGCGGCTTTTTAGGCGATGCAGAGAAGGAGTGCTCGTGCACGCCACTGCAAGTGCAGCGATATTTAAACCGCCTCTCCGGGCCATTGCTGGACCGCTTTGATATCCAGATAGATGTACCCTGTATCACTTTTAACGACTTGGAAAACAGTCCACCGGGTGAAAGTTCGGAAATCATTCGCCAAAGGGTGCAGATGGCCAGGGAAATGCAGACAGCCCGTTTTGGCAAAGAAATGTGCAACGCCGATATGTCGCCGGCTCAATTAAAAAAACACTGCCTGCTGAACAAGGAATCCATGGAATTATTACGTGCTGCCTTTAATCGTCTAAAATTAAGCGCCCGGGCCCATAATAAAATTATCAAAGTTGCACGCACCCTGGCCGATTTGGCAGGCTGTGCACAAATACAGATCGAGCATGTGGCTGAAGCCATTCAGTACAGGGGAATGGAAATGAAATACAGGGAGACACGGTGCTGGTATCGTTGAGAGCTATGCGTGGTGTTTGCATATTCCACGGCTTTTCCCATGCTAATTAGCCCAATTCCTGTAATGTCAAGCCGGGGTTTTTCTCCAAACAGAAGTTTACCTCCCAGTCTGAGGAGAACAGTGCTACTAACCGTCCTTCCCGGTCGCGGGCAAGTTTGCTTCGGCTGGGCCAGACAATGCCGGCTTGTTTTTCCGGGCTGCATAGAGCCCAGCGGGCGCATGTGAAAGGTAGTCTTTCTATAGATGTTGCTACACCGTATTCCGAATCAAGCCGCGCCACTACCACGTCGAATTGCAGTTCTCCAACAGCTGCGAGCACAGGTTCCTTGCGTAAACTGTCCGTAAAGAAAAGCACCTGGATAGCGCCTTCTTCCACCAATTGCTCAATGCCCTTGTTGAACTGCTTGTATTTAGATATTTGCTGGTTATGCAAAATGCAAAAGTGTTCAGGTGCGAAACGGGGTATGTCATCAAATTTAATAAGTTGCCCCGAACATAAAGTGTCACCGATGTTAAAAAGTCCCGGGTTGGCTAAGCCTACCACATCGCCTGGAAATGCCTCTTCCACTATTTCCCGCTCCCGGGCAAAGAAACGGTAAGCTCTGGTCATGCGCACTTTCTTCTGTAGGCGGGAGTGATACAGCTGCATATCTTTTTCAAAGCGTCCGGAATATACCCTCATAAAGGCAACCCGATCCCGGTGCTGGGGGTCCATGTTAGCTTGGATTTTGAAAATCTGCCCGGTAAATTCCTCGCGGGTCGGCTCAACCATGCCCCGACTGCTCACCCGTGGGCCGGGTGCTGGTGCCAAATCAAGAAGCGCCTGAAGAAAAGGGTCGAGACCAAAATTGTTGATGGCACTGCCGAAAAATACCGGGGTTATATTACCCGCCAGGAACTGTTCCAAATTGAAGGAAGCACCTGCTGCATCCAGAAGCTCTATTTCTTCCACTAATTGTTTATGTTCAGCATGGCCCAGCAAATCTATCAGTACCGAGTCGTATAGGTCATGTACCTGCACGGGAGCCCGGTGCTGTCCGTGATTGGTCCGTCCAAACAGCAGTACTTGTTGTTTGGAAATGTCGTATACTCCTTTAAATGTCGGCCCATTGCCAATAGGCCAATTCATAGGTACAGGTCCGATTCTCAATTCTTGTTCGATTTGATCTAACAGGCTTAAAGGGTCACGCCCCGGGCGATCCAGTTTATTTATGAAAGTGAGAATGGGGGTGCGCCGCAGCCGGCAAACCTGGAATAATTTATGGGTTTGGGGTTCTATGCCTTTGGCGCTATCCAGTACCATCACTGCACTGTCCGTAACCATTAGCGTTCTATAAGTATCTTCGCTGAAATCCTGGTGACCCGGGGTATCTAAAAGATTGATCCGGTATCCCCGGCAATCGAATTGCAGGGCAGCGGTGGTAATGGAAATGCCCCTTTGCTGCTCCAGTTCCATCCAGTCAGCGGTGGCGTGTTGCTGGTTCTTGCGGGCCCGCACCGCGCCTGCCAGGTCAACGGCGCCTGCATAAAGTAATAATTTTTCAGTCAGGGTGGTTTTCCCGGCATCCGGGTGAGAGATAATAGCAAAAGTACGTCGCCGGGAAACTTCAGATTCCAGTTCACTGGTACTTGTCTTTAAGGCATGCTGGCTCATAAGTTCCTCCAATATTGTCTTGGCATGTAAAACTTCAATGTGAAGTTAATTATCCTTTAGTATAACATAATGATATGGCCAGTGTGATTATTTAAAGGAGTTCACTATGATTGTTAATGCAGATTATTAATTGTAATTATAATGAACGGAATTAAAATATTTTTTCCCCTGGTTAATCGCCTGGGAGCGGTTTTTAACATGTAATTTGCGAAAAATATTGCGCAGGTGTGTTTTTATTGTATTTACGGATAGATTGGTTGCTGTAGATATTTCTTTATTGGTTAAACCTTTGGCCAGGTGGGAATATACTTCCTTTTCTCTGGAAGTGAATTTTATAGTTTGTTTTTGAGTGCTCTCGGGTATAATGGCTACCTGGGATAATTTAATATAATCATTGACTATGGTATTGATAACTGTGGGGTCTATAATTTTTTCCCCTAACGATACCCTGCGAATGGAATCAATAAGTTTTTCCCTGGAAACATGTCTTAAAATATACCCGTCCGCCCCGGCTTGCAGAGCCTGGCGCATGAATTCCATGTTTTCAAAAACTGTAAGGAAAATTATTTTTATATCTGGACGATCCTCGATTATCTGCTTTGCCGTATCAATACCGTTAATATCTCCCATTTTCATATCCATCAGTATAACATTGGGGTTTATCCTGCGTGCCATCCTGTTTGCTTCCTCGCTGTCCTCGCAGCTGCCCACAATATGGATATCTTCGCAGGTGCTGAGCATGGCAGTCAAACCTTTTCTAATCATTGTATGTCCGTCTACGATCATTAAATTGATTTTAGACAAGATACCTCTCCTCCTAAACTTTTCTCTAAATCGACAGGTAATTCTATTGGTCTTTTGGCTATTGGATTACCCCGTTTAATTTGAATTGTTTGACTAAGCCGTAGTTATTAAAAAGACTATGATCATAAAGAATGCGGCTGAAAGGTGGAAAAGGGAGTTTATAATAAACTTTAGTAATGACATCTAATGCGTGCTGAATTTTAATTTCTAATTTAAATAATTTGCAAAATTGATACCATTTAACGCTGGTAAAAGCCTTGTGTTTATAAATTTTAGACAAACGACTATTAATTACTCCATATAACTGTTCTATAACCATAACCTGCTTAATAAGTAAGTTCAGCTTAATTAAAAACAGGTGCACCGGTGTACCACTATTGTCAATATTGAACCAATTGTATATATCAGCTTACTTATCACGTTGTCACAATTGTAATTTAAGCTGCACAATTTCCATTGTCTGGGTCCGGACCGGCGATTAAAAAGATTTAACCTAAAAAGGTTAATCCATGTTTCACCCGTTTTTAACCTGGCTTCCATGCTTTTAAGCTATTTTTTTTTCTTTTTTACTGTTTTATATTTAACATAAGATCAATTCTGGCTTAATCTATTTATTTTGGGCCGGATTGTTGTCATTGTCGTGATTTAAAAGTACATCGCTGAACTGTTTATAAAATTTGTAATAAAATCAGGGCGCTGGAGACCCCGTGTAATATATGGCAGCACCGCCTCAGTTTGCCTGTTCCGTTCAAATTAACGCCTGGGGTTGCTGTGTTTGCCGGTTAGAGGTGGTCTCTTTGAATTTACGCTAAACATCCAAAATGATTACGGTTAAGATTTAGTCCGGAGATGACGGGATGTTTGATGAAGTTTGTAATTACCTATAGAAAGGGAGTATGTCAATGGTTTATGAAGTAATTCAGCTAAATAAGGAAGACGGAGTGGCCATCATTACCCTGAACCGCCCTCCGATGAATCCCCTCAACAGCCAGGTATTTCGGGAACTTGATCAGGCTGCTGACGAACTGCAGGCCGATGATTCCATCAAAGCGGTTATTATTACCGGAGCAGGAGATAAGGCGTTTGCAGCAGGCGCGGATATTACCGAAATGGTTAAGTTAACCCCGGTGGAAGCATATAAATTCTGCCAGGGTTCACGAGTTGCCTTGGAGAAAATTGAAAACTTAGGGAAGCCCGTTATTGCAGCCATCAACGGCCTTGCTTTAGGCGGTGGCAATGAACTGGCCCTCACCTGTGACTTTCGTATTGCTTCCGAAACCGCTAAATTTGGTCAGCCCGAAATCAACCTGGGCATTATACCCGGTGCAGGTGGTACCCAGCGTCTTTCAAGGCTTATCGGCGCGGCAAAGGCCAAGGAACTGATTTTCCTGGGCGATATTTTTGATGCCGCCGCTGCTGAAAAGCTGGGTTTGGTAAACAAGGTAGTACCGTTGGAAAATCTTATGACAGAGGCCAAAAAAATTGCTCAAAAGCTGGCTTCAAAACCTGCCGTAGCCATGAAAATGGCCAAGGAAGCCATCAACACAGGAGTAAATATTGATATTTCTTCCGCTCTGACCCTGGAAATACAAAATGTTATCATTGCCTTTGCCAGTGACGACAGTAAAGAGGGTATGGGGGCGTTTATGGAGAAACGGAAACCTAATTTTACAGATAAATAAACAAATCTTAATCATAAATGTATCCAGACATTAAGAAAATGCGAGGTGGCCATATTGAGCAACTTGCCCAAGGGGGGAAGCTATATCTTCGGTCAAACCGATCCCCAAAATATCTTCACTCCCGAGGATTTTACCGATGAACATATTATGATTTTCCGTACTGCTGCAGGATTTGTTACCGATAACATCTTAACCAGAATGGAAGAACTTGAATCCAAGAAGGAAGGTATAATCAGAGAACTCTTAGAGGCTTGTGGAGAGTTGGGTTTACTGGGAGCCGATATTCCAGAAGAGTATGACGGTATGGAAATGGACAAAATCAGCTCCACTATTATTGCCGAGTGTATGGGGCGAGCCGGTTCCTTTGCCATGACCCAGGGCGGTCAAACAGGTATCGGCAGTATGCCAATCGTTTTTTTCGGTAACCATGAGCAGAAGAAACAATATCTACCCGGAATAGTCAGCGCTGAAAAAATTGGCGCTTACGCTTTGACCGAGCCTGAAGCAGGTTCAGACGCAATGGCGATCAAGACCAAGGCTGTTTTAAGTTCAGACGGCAAATATTATATTTTAAACGGAACCAAACAATTTATCACTAACGCCGGCATGGCAGATGTATTCATAGTTTACGCCAAAATAGACGGTGATAAATTTACTGCCTTTATTGTAGACGGTGATTCCGAAGGACTGTCCACCGGGCCGGAAGAAAAGAAAATGGGCATCAAAGGTTCCTCCACCAGAACCCTAATTTTAGAAGATGTAAAAGTACCGGTGGAAAACTTATTATTTGAAATTGGCAAGGGCCACGTAGTAGCATTTAATATCCTGAATTTAGGCCGTTATAAACTGGCCGCAAACTCTTTGGGCCACGCCAAGTTTGCCTTGGAACTGTCTGCTACCTATGCCAATGATCGAAAACAGTTTAAGACACCCATTGCTAATTTTGGATTAATTAAAGAAAAACTGGCCGAAATGGCAATTAAAATTTACGCGGCCGAGAGTATGCTCTATCGTACTGGAGGTTTGCTTGAAAATATGCTGCATAGCCTGGATACCTCGGGTGAAGACGGGGGCCGGGTTGCTGCCAAGGGTATAGAAGAATATGCCCTGGAATGCTCTATGAACAAGGTCTTTGCCACCGAGGTTGTGGCGTATTGTGTTGATGAAGGGGTACAGGTTCATGGTGGATACGGGTATAGTTCTGAATATACCATAGAACGACTGTACAGGGATGCCAGGGTTTATCGTATTTTTGAAGGAACCAACGAAATTAACCGCAGCCTGATTCCCATTACTTTGCTGCGCCGGGCGGCCAAAGGAGATTTGCCCCTCCAGGAAGCAATCGAAAGACTCCGGGGCCAACTTTCCAGCGGAATTCCGGCCAGAGAAGGGGAAGTGGACCTCGTGCAGGCAGCAAAGGAAATATTCCTGTTGACCATAGATGCCGGGCTTCAGAAATATGGAGACGGCTTGAATAAGCAACAAGAAATACTGGGCAAACTGGCGGATTTGGCGATTATGACCTTTGCAATGGAAAGCGCCTGGCTCCGTGCTCAAAAATCAATGGTTAATGAGGATGAGGCCGGATCAAAGCTTAAAATGAATATGGCTAAAGCCTACATCAATTCAACATTTGGTGTTATGGTCTATGTGGCAGGAGAAACCTTGGCTGCCCTTGCTGACGGTAATGAGCTGACCAGCTTGCTGGAAAATTTACAGATGCTGTCCCGGTATACTCCAAGAAACACCATAGCTCTTAGACAGGAGATTGCCGCAGCTATTTCAGAAGCCGGCAAGTATGTGGTGTAACTTGCTTAAAGCATCACACACTTTAAACAGCTAAATATTATTACTATATTTAAATTAAGTAATTAATAAATAATTAAATAAAAAATAAGGAGGGTATATTTATGTACTCCAAGGCTTTTATTCCTTACCGGGCATATTTTAGTTCCCCTTTTGCCCGCTGGCAGGGTTGCCTGCAAAATGAAAATGCCATTGAATTAGCGGCGGCAACAGCCAAAAGATGGATGGCAGCAAAAAACATTGATGCGAAAGTGTTTGAATATCTCTTTTTAGGGAAAACCATCGGACAATTGCATACTTTTTATGCCGGCCCCTGGGCGGCTGCCCTAATAGGAGCTGATGGAATCCCGGGTTGCCATATTCCACAGGCCTGTTCTACATCCACGACCTGCATAAACCAGGCGGCGGCGGGCGTCGAGACTGGCCAATATGAAAATGCATTTTGCCTTATGACCGATCGCTGTTCAAATGGCCCACACACTATCTGGCCCAATTCCGCAGGCCCTGGTGGAGAAGTGATTTCGGAAAACTGGATGATGGATAACTTTAACTACGACCCATATGGAAAAGTTCCAATGATTCAAACGGCAGAAAACGTAGTTAAAAAGGTGGGCGGTATCACCAAGGAAGATTGTGATGCGGTGGCATATAGGCGTTATGAGCAGTACCAGGATGCCCTGGCTAACGAGCGGAAATTCCAGAAGCGCTACATGTTCCCGGCGGAATATAAGAAGAATAAAAAGGTAACTGCATTGCTTGAAGCCGATGAAGGTGTATCTCCAACAACCAAGGAAGGACTGGCCAAATTAAGACCGGTTATTGAGGGAGGGGTGCACTCATTTGGCGCCCAAACCCACCCGGCTGATGGCAACTGTGGGGTTGTTGTATGCACCAAGGAAAAAGCAAAAGAACTTAGTGATGATCAAAATATAGAAATACAGATACTTTCCTATGGTTTTGCCCGCGCGGAAAAAGCTCATATGGCTATGGCCGTGGCACCTGCGGCGAAAATGGCTCTGGAAAAAGCTGGCATTGACGTTAAGGATGTAAAGGCCATTAAGACACATAACCCATTTGCCGCTAATGATTTGTATTTGGCCAAGGAATTGAATGTCGATGTTATGAAATTCAATAATTACGGCAGTTCTCTTATTTACGGGCATCCCCAGGGACCTACCGCTGGTCGTGGAATTATTGAAATGATTGAAGAGTTAGTTATCCTTGGCGGTGGTTACGGGCTGTTTACAGGATGTGCGGCCGGAGATACCGGTGCAGCTCTGGTTGTAAAGGTTTCTTAAAAAGTAAAATCTAAGATAGTTAAATAATATCTTAAATTGTCATGGTTTGTCTGTTATTGTGTATAGTATAGGCACCCCTTGGGGTGCCTTCTTGATCTTCTTTTTGACCTGGTTGATAGGTGCTAATTCTTTTTTCACCCTTTTTATAAACCATATTCAATCCTTTGGGGGATATTGAGAGTACTAATATTTAGTCTATATTTAACATAACTAATGGGACTAATGTGTTGGTGTGGCAAAGTTTTAATACCTTTATGGAATAACCTGTCGAGGAAAGGGGGTTATTCAAAGTAAATTAAAATCTTAGTACTTTTTGTAGCATCATGTCTTGAAGGGAGTTATTAATGGTGGAGATTAAAAAAATTGCTGTTTTAGGCGCCGGAGCCATGGGCGGAGGTATTGCCCAGGTAGCTGCGCAGTCAGGTTATGATGTTGTTCTAAGCGATGTTGATATTAAATATGTCAACAATGCCGTGGACAGGATGAATGCATTTTGGCAAAAGAGCATTGAAAAAGGGAAAATGACCGCTGAACAAAAAGAAAAGGCGCTGGGGCGCATTAAATGCACGTCAGGGTTTTCTGATTTTTCAGATGCAGATATGGTGATTGAGGTCATTATCGAAGACTTGGAGGCGAAAAAAGCCGCTTTCAGAGAACTGGACAGCGTTTGCAAACCGGAAGCAATCCTGGCCACAAATACTTCTTCCATGTCAATCACGGTATTGGCAAACGAAACAAAAAGACAATCTCAGGTCATAGGAATGCACTTTTTTAACCCACCGTCCCTGATGAAACTGGTGGAAATAATTCGCGGGTACTACACCAGCGATGATACGGTTGAAATTGCATCCGCGGTTGCCAAGTCCATGGGTAAAATCACCATTGAAGTTAAAAAAGATTATCCTGGCTTTGTGGTCAACCGTCTCATGTTAATCCAATACATTGAAGCAATCAAACTGGTTGAGGAAGGAGTGGCGACGCTGGAAGATGTTGATACCGCCCTTAAACTCGGCCTCAATCACCCTATGGGGCAATTTGAATTGCAAGACTTCGGCGGAGTTGACATCGGTTACCATGTTCTGAATTACCTGTATCAGGAACACAAAGATCCCCTCTGGAATCCGCCCCAATCACTTAAAGCATTAATCAGAGCCGGGCGTTTTGGACGTAAAACCGGGGCCGGCTGGTTTGATTATGAAAAATAAAACCCGGCTGCACGGATAATGCCAATCGCAACCATTAAACATAGCTCTTAAAGAAGGACGAGCTCTTTAATTTACTTTGTTGTTACACTGCAGCCCAATGTAAAACGTAATACGTGCCTGTCACAATAAAAATTTAGTAGGGAATTGCCGGTTTAAATCAGAACATTAAGAATAGTGGGGAAGGTGATTATATGAATTTATCCAGCATTGTCGAAAACAATGCTAGCTGGAATCCAAAAGCTACTGCAATTATATGTACAGAAACGGATACCAAGTATACTTACGAGGAATTTAACAAATTAATCAATCGTTTTGGCTGTGCCCTGCAGGAGATGGGGGTTCAAAAAGAAGACAGGGTTGCGATATATCTTCCCAACTCACCCGAATTTTTAATTTCCCATTTTGCTATAGCCAGAATCGGGGCTGTGGCAGTACCTTTCAACGTAATGTTTAAGGGCCCGGAAATTAAGTATATTTTAAACAATTCCAAAGCCAAAGTGCTCATCGCTGCCGCAAAAGAGGCTGCATTGAATGTGGTTGAAGTGCTGCCCGGAATTCCTACCCTGGAACGCGTAATTACGGTTGGCGAGACGGAACTTGCCGGTGCGGTTACTTTTGCATCCATGATTGAAAGCGGTAAAGATGAACTGGAAATGGTAGACTGCGCACCCAGCGACACTGTGAGCATTCTCTATACATCCGGAACTACCGGTCAGCCCAAGGGTGCTATGCTTACCCATAATAACTTTTTATCTAATGCCCGGTTAAACGGCACCAGAGTACTACACGTCAACGACCAAGATTTGTTTTATACCGGCACACCTTTCTGTCACGTTTTTTATGTTCTCAGTGTACTTGGCCCAATATATGCCGGCGCCGGCATAGTTGTATCCGAACGTTTTATGCCTGACAAGACACTTGAAAGCATTTCAAAATACCGGGTGACCCATTATGCTGGTGTGCCGACTATGTGGATTTACATGCTTAATGAGTATACCCCTGAAAAATATGATGTTAGTTCATGGCGATTTGCCCAATCCGCGGGAGCTTCAATGCCCGGGGAATATATCAGCAAAATAGAAAACACCTTCAGGGTGGGCTTTTGCGAATGTTACGGTTCCACCGAGACAAGTTCCACAGTTTCATTTGGCCGCCTGGGCCACGGTAAGGTAGCTTCCATCGGACCGCCGGCATGGGGCTATCAGTTTAAAATAATTGGCGATGACGGTAAAGAATTAGGTCCAAACGAGGTTGGAGAAATTGTTTTAAGGGGTCCCGGGGTCTTTAAAGGCTATTGGGAAATGCCCGAAGCTACAAAGGAAGTTTTGAGTGAAGACGGCTGGTTTAAGACCGGTGATCTGGGTA
This sequence comes from Desulfoscipio gibsoniae DSM 7213, assembly GCF_000233715.2. Lineage (GTDB taxonomy): Bacteria > Bacillota > Desulfotomaculia > Desulfotomaculales > Desulfallaceae > Sporotomaculum > Sporotomaculum gibsoniae. The sequence continues at coordinate 2,753,453 of NC_021184.1, read as the reverse complement.
AATACGATGAGGATGGATACTATTATATAGTAGACAGGAAAAAAGATATGATCATTTGCGGGGGCTACAATATTTATCCCCGTGAGATAGAAGAAGTGTTATACACTCATCCCAAGGTTTTTGAAGCGGTTGTCATTGGTGTCCCTGACAAGGAAAAGGGCGAAATTCCCAAAGCATATATTAAGCTCAAGCAGGGAGTCGAAGCTGAACCTGCGGAGATAGTCCAGTTCTGCAAGGAAAGAATGGCGGCCTACAAGTCCCCCAGACAAGTTGAGTTTGTCGATGATTTTCCCAAAAATCCCACAGGTAAAATACTTAAAAGGGTAATGCGGGAATAACATCAAACCGCGGTTGCATTGATAAATTGTAGTATAATATTAAACAAGGCCAATGAAGTAATAATGCCCTGTTGCCTGGGGTATTATTACTTCTACCTGTATTGGAGCATTTTATACCGGGCTATAAGTTATTTATTAATATGTTTACCGCACTCGCCGCAGTTCGTGCAGGCAAATTCCCCTTTGATAGTACATCTATCTCGCTGGGCTCCACCGCGCAGGTAACCCAGGCCATTACATTTACCGCTGCCAACGTTGCGTTTTTCGGACCCTCGCATCTGATAACCGGCTAACTGGCCCTCCAGTTGGGTAATCTTTTTCCTGTACCACTGGCAATCCTTTTGCAATTTGGACACTGCTTCCCCAAGAACTTTAATCTGGGATTCAAGTGATTCCAGCCTAAATACCAGATCTGGTTTTTGCTCATTATTATTGCTCATTCTTGATACACCTCGTAAATATAAAATATATATTCATTAATTTATTATTCATAAAGCGTAAATTTCCTTTAAAAAAATTTCTAGTCTATAGGTAATAATGGTCGATAAAACGTGATATGTGTTGCAAATTTTTAAAACTCAAGTTATAATTCATCTAGCTCGATAAAATGCTTGGAATTACGGTGTACTTTCTCTATTGTTGTTGGCTGGGGAAGAATAAACCTGTTAATCCCCGGCACGGGCAATCAATTAGAGGAGGTTTTTTAATGTTTGAAGACAAAACTTTAAATTGTAAGGATTGTGGTTCCGACTTTGTTTTCACCGCTTCCGAGCAGCAATTCTATGCAGACAAGGGGTTTGCCAATGAACCCGGTCGCTGCCCTGAGTGCCGTGCCGCACGAAAGGCTGCCAACCGGGGGGGCAATAGCTATGGTCGTGAAAGACGCCAGATGTATGATGCAGTTTGCTCAGCCTGCGGCAAAGAAACCCAGGTACCTTTTCAACCCCGCGGTGATAAACCCGTGTACTGTCGCGATTGCTACAAACCGCGCAACAATTGGTAAAATAAAATATACCAATAAGAGCCAGGGTATTTGCTGCCCTGGCTCTTTGCGTTGTACGTTTAAATAATCAAAAACTATGTTTAAATATTCCTCCAACTAATAATACTACCCATTAAATACTTGAGAGGAGGAATATATATTGAGGTTTCCCAATCTCTTTAAAGAAGGTCAAATCGGCCATATGCGCATTCGCAACCGTACTGTTATGCCCCCCATGGGTACCAACCTGGCTAATGAAAATGGCGCCGTTACACCGGCCATGATTCATTATTACCGCGAGAGGGCCAAGGGCGGCGTGGGATTAATCATTACCGAAATAAACTGTGTGGATTCGCCCCAGGGCAATGCTATCGCCAACGAGTTGAGCATTGCCGACAACTCGTACATTGCCGGGCATAATGAACTGGTGGAGGCCGTAAAAGAGCACGGTGCCAAAATAATCACCCAGCTGCATCATGCCGGTCGCCAGACCACCCCGGAAAATACTTACGGTTTGCAGCCCGTGGCCCCTTCAGCGATACCTGACCCCCATTTGCAGGTGATGCCCAGGGAGCTTACCGTTGAGGAAATAAAGGATATTGAGCAAATGTTTATCAAAGCCGCCATTAGATCGCAAAATGCAGGTTATGACGGCGTGGAACTGCACGGTGCCCATGGCTACCTGATCGGCCAGTTTATTTCACCCTTCAGTAACCGGCGCACCGATCTGTATGGCGGTGACCTGAGCGGTCGGATGCGCTTTCCTCTGAATATTGTACGGGGTATCAAGCGGGAGTTGGGTAATAACTTCCCTGTTTTGTTTCGCATGAGTGCTGATGAATTTGTAGAAGGCGGCGTGCATCTTGACGAGGCCAAACAAATAGCCCGGCTGCTGCAGGATGCAGGGGTGGATGCTCTGGATATATCCTCGGGAGTATACGCCTCCATGTCCACCATATTGGAACCCATGAGCTATCCCGAGGGATGGCGGGTTTACCTGGCGGAAAATATTAAAAAAGAAGTACACATACCCGTGATTACCGTGGGTGTCATCCGCAGCCCCGAGGTGGCCGAAGGTATTATCGCCGATGGCCGGGCTGATTTTGTCGCACTGGGCCGCACCCTCATTGCCGATCCGGAATGGCCGTTTAAAGCGCTGGAAGGGCGCACTGAGGATATTAGAAAGTGCATCACCTGCAATATTTGGTGTATTGGTGAGCGGGTATTTAAAAACTTACATGTGCGCTGTACGGTAAACCCGGTGGCAGGGCGGGAGTTGGAGTACCCGCAAATTACTTCCACCCTTTCCCCCATGCATTTTGCGGTGGTGGGCGGGGGGCCTGCCGGAATGGAAGCGGCCCGGGTGCTGTCCACCGCGGGGCACAGGGTATCATTGTTTGAAAAACAGCCCGAGCTGGGTGGCCAAATACTCATGGCCTGTGTGCCGCCGGGTAAAGAAAAAATACGGTGGTCCATTGACTACCTGCAAACCCAGATCCGTAAACTGGGCGTGGAGATACATTTGAATACCGGGGCCGGCGCCGATATGCTCCAGGGTATGAACGTTGATGCCGCCATAGTGGCTACGGGGGCGGCTCCGGTGATACCGGATATCCCCGGCGTCCACAATCCAACCGTTACCACGGCCTGGGAGCTGCTGGCCGGTAGATACGAAGTGGGTAACCGGGTGGTTGTGGTAGGCGGCGGCAGTGTAGGCTGCGAGACGGGGCTTTATCTAAAGCACCGGGGGGTAGATGTAACCGTGGTGGAAATGGAGGATGAGCTGGCCGTGGACACGGAGCCCATCTCCCGGCATTCACTCCTTGATGAGCTGCGTAAAACCGGCGTGCATACCATTACCGGCTTTAATGTGCGGGAAATCAAGCCCGACGGTGTTGTGGCAGTGGACCGCGCCTGGCGGGAGCACTGGCTTCCCTGCACCCACGTGGTGCTCTCGGTGGGGGCACAGCCATTAAATCATCTGGCAGAAGAGTTAAGGCAGCGGGGGATGCGGGTGTTTGTGGTAGGTGATGCTAAACGGCCGCGTAAGTTGAATCACGCCATCAGCGACGGCTTTTTAACGGCGCACCGCATCACCCAGGCGGAAACGCTCATCAGGCCATACCGGCCGTTCCCCGTACAGCAGCCCTACCGGGAGCAGCAACAGGAGCAGATACTACAGTAAAAAAACAATGCCTTGCGAGCTTCCGCAAGGCATTGTTTTTTCCGTTACACCAGGACAGGTTAATTAGAACAAGACGTAAGTGTTTTTGTGATCATTTTGTTCATGCATTGGGTTATGGATATATGATAGAATTTAAAAGCTTATTATGTTATAATAATAATGAGATGAAAAAGGAGTGAGCCATGAATATTACATGATAAAATAATATTTCTATTTGCTATATTGCTTATTGTCGGTATTATTACAACCAGATTTTCTGCACGTTTGGGTGTTCCTTCACTTATTCTATATGTAGCCGTGGGCATGTTCCTAAATAATTTTATTTATTTTGATAATGCGTCCTTAGCCCAATTAGGTGCAATGATGGCATTAATTGTGATTTTGTTTGAGGGCGGTATGCAAACACGATGGGATCAGGTGCACCCGGTTCTTCTTCCCTCTATTTCTTTAGCCACCGTTGGTGTCTTATTGACTTCATTATCAATTGGAATTTTTGCTAAATTTGTCTTAGATGTAACCTGGTTGGAAGGGTTATTATTTGGCGCCATTGTGGGATCAACTGATGCCGCGGCGGTCTTTGCGGTTCTCGGGGATAAAAATATCAAGCCAAGGTTAAAGACAACCCTGGAAGCTGAGTCCGGTTCCAATGATCCTATGGCTGTGTTTTTAACCATTTCTTTTATTCAGTTAATCCAAATGCCCGATATGAGCGTTTTAGGGGTTCTTTTTAGTTTCTTTTGGCAAATGGGCTTTGGGGTAGCCATGGGGATCTTAATGGGTAAACTGGCTGTATGGAGTATTAATAAAATCAACTTTGACTCTTCTGGTTTATACCCTATTTTAGCATTAGGGTTTGCTATATTTACCTATGGTTCCACAGCACTGCTCCAAGGGAGCGGCATCCTTGCCGTGTACGTCGCGGGTCTGTGGGTAGGAAATGCGGATTTAACCTTTCGTCAACCAATTTTACGTTTTCATGAAGGATTTGCCTGGATGTCCCAAATTCTACTATTTATTCTACTAGGGCTGTTGGTTTTCCCCCGTGAACTTTTACACATCACTTGGCAGGGGATTATTATTTCAGCTTTACTAATCTTTGTAGCCAGGCCGGTTGCGGTGTATATTAGTACACTTAAAATGGGCTATTCCTTCAAAGATAAAATATTTATATCCTGGTCGGGGTTAAGAGGGGCCGTTCCCATTGTTCTAGCAACTTACCCTCTGGTTGCTGGTTTGGAAAACAGTAACTTAATCTTTAATGTGGTGTTTTTCGTTGTACTTACCTCGGCCCTTATCCAGGGCTCAACTATTCCCTATTTAGCCAACTTATTAGGGCTTTCAGTGGGTGAGAAGGTAACACCTACTCATAGCCTTGAACTTGTTTCCATGGGTAAAACCAATACAGAAATAATGGAAATTTTAATTAAAGAAGAATCCAGTGCCTTAGATCAGGAAGTGCAGAATCTGGAATTGCCAAAAGATGTTTTGATTGCTGCGATAATACGCGACGATAGGGTTGTTACACCATATGGAGGTACAAAAATACTTTTAGGTGATATTTTGTACGTCATGGTTCCTAAAGCTAAGCGTGAGAGTATAAAAAAAGTTTTTCTTCCTAAAAAAGATCGCCAAAAGAATCGCCGGATTCCTGTCACAAATTAGATAAAGCATGAGGATATATTGTCACTAGCCTGATTAATATTTGATTTACTGATGAACTGGCTGTTGTTTTTGTGCCCGGGGAATAGCTGTTATTAACCCGGCTGCTCCCAGCGCAGCCGCAAATACCATCACCCCGTTGTAACCCCATCCATGAGCTATGATACCGCCCAGGAAAGGCCCCACGGCGTTGCAAAGATTGAGAGTGGCCTGGAAAATACCGCTGGCGGTTCCTTTATCCTCTCCGGTTTTCAGAACTAGCAGTAAAGCACCGACATAAAGACAGGACCAGGTAACTCCCAGCATTACCTGGACAATCATTAGCAGCCAAAGCTGGTCCACTAAAGTATAGGCTATAAACACACCAATTGACAGCACTTGGCCAAAGGCAAAAATGGAATTGGGGTTAAATCGTTCCAAATGGCGCATAACGATAAACTGTACAGCAAAGTTAATTCCCCACAATATGCCCACCCAAAAGCGATCCAGCCCCAGGGAAATAAAATAAAGGGGCAGTATAATCCAGACTGCCGCAGCTCCCAGGTGACGCAAGAAAACAGCCAGGTAAATGGGCCAGCCGCGCTTGAAAACATTTTTAAAGCTGGGCATTTGCGTTTTTGGGGCACTTGCCTGTGTTGCAGTACCCCCGGTTTCTCCGGGAAATCGTAGAGAAATGAAAAAAGCAGCGGTGCAGCACAGGGAACTGACAGCGAAAAGATAGGCAATATTATTTAAATAAGCTGCCAGTAATGCACCTGCTATCCAACCAAGTGACCCATAGGAACTATAACGCCCCATATTGGCCCCGGACTCAAATGCGTAGGCGACTAGAGCGGCGGTGGCTACTCCCAGAGCCAGACCCACCCCGGCCCGTACCAGGGCAAGGGTGAATATTTGATTGGCCAGCAGCTGGGCTGCAAAAGTTATGGCACACAGCAGCAGCCCAATGCGGACGAAGCCCAGCCTGCCCGACCGGTCGGATTGGCGTCCAAAATAAAGAGAGGACAGCAGGTATGAGCCGCCATAGCAAGCTCCAATTAATCCTACTTGAAAATCCGAAGCACCCATTTGAGCACCCAGGAGGGGAATAAAGATAAGCGATCCCTGAATGGCAAAGTTCATAAAAAAATTTACTATGCTAACTAGTTGTACAGAATTTATCTGCATATCATTTTACCCCGCTTTTTTATCAACTCCATTATTATAGTGCACATGGGTGGTATTTAAAAGAAGGTTATTCTAATGCTTTTATGCAGCAGAGAATGGTTTAAACCTTTAACTTGAATCTCCCGCAGCTTTGGGCCTCAGGATTACCGTGTTTTAAACATTCCCCCAGTCCCTCAAGTCCTACATATTTAATAATATCCATAATCGGCAAAATAGCTGGAATGCGCTTTTCCAATTGACCATAGGCCTTAATGTGTACTATGCAGCCGTGGCGGGTTTCTTCTTTACCCTTAATGGCCACAAAAAATATACAATTCTTGCACCGGTGGATGGCCCGTTTACGCATTTCGGGCAGGTAAAGCCGGTGCTTTTCCCATAAAACGTTCTTGTTTTCCATAGTTATTCATCTGGCTTTTTAACAAAACATGCTATCGCTTAGCGTAATTTGTTATGAAACATGGGGATGGTTCAATTGTCACCGAAATGTGCGAAGATCCGTAGGATAAGACAATGGAAACGTCCCCATGTCATGCCCCATGTCATGCCCGTATCATGCGAAAACCAGATTTGTCACCTCCTTATTTCATAACCCAAACAAATGTTTGCTTATATTGTATTGTTGCTTCTATACCAAGTCAATAGGGTAAAAATGGTATATAATAATGTGCTCAAGATGGGGCATAATCTTTGTTTGCATTAATAAGACGGTTATTTCATAAAAAGGTAAAAGTAAAAAAATGGCGAAATATTAGTAAAAGGTTCAAATTAGCGGTGGCTGGATACCGCTAAAAAATGCATTTATACCGGAGAGTGGCCAGTGCAGTCTCCGGTTTCGGTTTTAAGGGAAATGCTCAAAATCAAGTTGCCTTGATATGGTTTTATTATTAAAATGAGGTGATGTGAAGGATGCGGTTTATACATACGGCTGACTGGCATTTGGGCCGTATTTTTCATGGTGTACATTTAACGGATGACCAGGCTTATATTCTGGAGCAGTTTGTCAGGCTGGTTGGTGACATTAAGCCCGATGCGGTAGTAATTGCCGGGGATGTTTATGATCGTTCCGTGCCGCCGCACGAAGCGGTTCAGTTATTGGATGAAGTACTCTACCGGATAATCATGGACTGCCGGGTGCCCGTTTTAATAATTGCCGGTAACCACGATAGTTCCCAGCGGTTGGGATTTGGCCATCGTTTGCTGGCCCGCCAGGGTCTTTACATAACCGGTCAGTTGAATACCGGCTTTGTGCCGGTGGTAATTGAAGATGCCCATGGGCCGGTGTATTTTTGTCCCGTGCCTTATATCGAGCCACCCGTCGTGCGGGAACTCCTGGGAATGCGAGATGTGCAGGAGCACGATGGTGCCATGGCTGCTGTGGTTGGCCGGTGGACATCCCGGGTGCCTCCGGGGGGGCGTAAAGTAGCGCTGGCTCATACCTTTGTAGCGGGTGGCGAGGAAAGTGAATCGGAACGGCCGCTTTCCATTGGCGGGGCGGACAGGGTGCCGGCCGCTCACTTTCAGGCTTTTAACTATACAGCCCTGGGGCATTTGCACAAATCCCAAGCGGCCGGGGGGGAGCACATCCGCTATGCCGGATCTCTAATGAAATATTCCTTCTCCGAGGCAGCCCACAACAAATCGGTCACCCTGGTTGAATTGGATGCTTTGGGGAACGTCACCTGGGAGGCCCTTTCCTTATCTCCCCGGCGGGATGTGCGCTGCATTGACGGTTATTTGAGTGATATTCTGGCGGAAACGCCCGGCGGGGACAGCAAAGAGGATTATATCATGGTGACTTTACGGGATTCGGGTGCTATACTGGATGCCATCGGCAAGCTGCGGGAAGTTTACCCCAATGTATTGCACATTGAGCGCCCTTATTTAACCTCTGGCGGTGCTTTGCGTGGACCGGGGGGCGACCACCGCCGCCTGAGCGAAATGGATTTGTTTACCTCCTTTTTCCAACAGGTTTCCGGTGAAGAATTGTCCCCGGAACAGCAAAAGGTGCTTGCCCGCACAGTAGAACAGATCTACCGGCAAGACTACCAGGCGGGACAAGGGGCCTGGAGTGGCGGCTTTATATCGAAGCGGGAAGAGGGGGTGCGGGTATGAGACCATTGCGGTTGGTCATGAGCGCATTTGGACCCTATGCCGCTGTCCAGGAACTTGATTTTACGGAACTGGGCGACCGCTCTTTCTTTTTAATCCACGGTCCCACCGGTGCGGGAAAAACCACTATCCTTGACGCCATGTGTTTTGCCCTGTACGGCGATACCAGTGGTGCCCGGCGGGAGGGCAAACAGATGCGCAGTGACCATGCAGACTGGAATACAGTTACCTATGTAACTTTCGACTTTGCCGTCGGGCCTGAGGTTTACCGAGTCCAACGCCACCCGGAGCAGGAACGCCCCAAAAAACATGGTGTTGGAACCACAACCATGCGGGCCGATGCCACCCTGTGGAAAATAACCGGTCGGGCTGCCAATGATGCCCGGGAGGGTACGATGCTGGCCGGCGGGTGGATAAAAGTCCGGGCAGCGGTGGAAAATCTATTGGGTTTCAAGAGCAGCCAGTTCAGACAGGTGGTGATGCTGCCCCAGGGTGAATTCCGCAAGTTACTGGTGGCGGATTCCAAAGAACGCCAGGTTATATTAGAGACTCTCTTCCACATTGAATTATATCGTCTGGTGGAAGAGCTCCTCAAAGAATCAGCCGGAGAGCTCAAAAAAAAGCTGGAAAACCTCCAGGAGCAGAAGAAATGGCTATTGCAACAGGCTGGTACAGAGGGCCCGGACGAGCTGAACCGGAGGCTGCAAAGCCATATGCTGGAACTGGAGGCTATGGCGGAAAAGGTGGCCTGCAGCCGTGCAGCGGTTAAGAAAGCGCAGGAACAGTTGGCCGCCGGGCAAAAAGCCCGGGATTTACTTGATGAACAAAACCATGCCCTGGCCGCGGTGGCGGAGCTGGAGCAGCGAATCCAAAGTGTGGAGGCCGCCCGGCAGGAACTGTCCGGTGCCCGCCAGGCTGCCGGTTTGGTGGATGCGGAAAATACGTTATGGACCCGCCGGAGTGAATCTGTCGCTGCGGAGAAAAACCTGGCTGCCCGGCATGCTGAATTGAAAGAGGCCCGGCTGGCCAGGGAAAAGGCTATACAGAACTGGACCCTGGAAAAGGACAGAGAACCGGAGCGGGAAGCGGCCGTACGGGAGGTCAACCGGCTGGCTGAGCTGGCCGGCAAGGTGGATTCCCTCACCCGGGCCCGCAGTGATGTTATGGTGGCATATAAACAGGCAAAAGTATTGGAAAGCACCTATACCGGGGCCAAGGCTTTTTTAACGGCCCAGCTATCTGCTATTGAAGAAAAAACTAAACTGCGCGATAATGCGGTTAAACAGGCCGGCCAGGCTTATGCGCTGGAAGCGACCTGCAAGGAAATGGAGCAGTTATATAATAAGAGGGAAAAACTGAAAGCATTGCGCCAACAACTGGGCACTATCCGCAAAAACCTTGCTTTGGCCGAACAAACCTGCCGACAGGCGGAAAATAATTATGTCAGGGCCAAGGAAGAACTTTCCGTATCTCAAAAAGCATGGCACAGTGGACAGGCCGCTATACTGGCGGGGGGATTAATCGCAGGCACTCCCTGTCCCGTGTGCGGCTCCCTTGAACACCCCTCACCAGCCAGGAGCACCAAACACGTACCAACTGAAGAAGAAGTCAAGGCACGGCAGCAGCAATTAAATAACCTGGAGGGTTATCGTGATCAAGTAAAAAATAAAGCCAACCTTTTAGTTACTGAACAAGCGGCTTTGGAAAGCAGGGTTCTGGATCTGGAAAACGAGCTGGGCAAGTGGGCTGTTGCTGAGCCGGCCGCACTTGAGACCGCCGCTGTGGAAGCTAAACAAATGTGGAACCGTGCATTGCAGGCTGAAGCAACGGCGGCAGCCCTGGCCAGGGAACTGGAGACGCTGAGGGCCGGGGAGAAAACCGCCCGGGGTAAACTGGAAACGCTGGAAAAGGAGCTGCGGGATGCCGGAGCGGCCCTCAAGTCCGCCCAAACGGTGGTGCGGGAGCGGGAATCCGACATACCCGGGGAGCTGCGCGATTTACATGCGCTAAATAAAGCCCGGCAAGCGGCGATAAGCAGGCGGGAAAGGCTGTCGGCCGGCCTGGAACAAGCCAGGAAAGCTGCGGAGGCGGCAAGTCAAGAATTAGTCAAGGCTGATACCGCGGTAACTGAGGCCCAAAATACCTGGCAAATGACCAAGACCCGGGCCGCGGAGGCAGCGAATCTTTTTAACGCACGACTAAAAACAGCCGGCTTTGCCAATGCCACGGAATATGCGCAGGCCAAGCGAACACCGGAGCAAATGCAAAGGCTGGAAAAATTAATTCAGGAATTTGATGCCAACCTGGGTGCCGCCCGGGAACGACGGGACCGGGCTTTTCAGCGGGCTGCGGGTTTAGCTGAGCCTGATTTGGAAAAAATGGCCGTTATTTTGAAAGCGGCTGAACAAAATCGAGATGATGCGCTGCAGCAGGAAACCCAATTGCGTTCACTGATTAAACAGGAACATAACTGGCTGAAAACAATTGCCGGTGTGTATAATGAAATTGATGGATTGGAAAAACAGTATTCGTTATGGGGACACCTTTCTGAAGTGGCCAATGGTAAAAATAAATATGGATTAACTTTTCAGCGCTTTGTGTTGGGAGCGCTGCTGGACGATGTTACTGTAGCCGCTACCCAGCGCCTCAAGCTGATGAGCCGCGGGCGCTATCACCTGCAGCGCACCCTGGAACGGGCTCGCAGTAATGCCGCGGGGGGGTTGGAGTTGGAAGTTTTTGATACTTATACCGGCGTGGCCAGGGGGGTGGCTACTCTGTCCGGCGGTGAAACCTTCCTGGCCTCACTGTCCCTGGCCCTGGGATTGGCCGATGTGGTGCAGTCCTATGCCGGTGGCCTGCACTTGGATACCATATTTGTGGATGAAGGATTCGGCACCCTGGATCCCGAATCTCTGGATTTGGCCATGCGGGCCTTGATGGACCTGCAAAAGGGCGGGCGCCTGGTGGGTATTATCTCCCACGTGCCCGAGCTTAAAGAAATTATTGACGCCCGGCTGGAAATACAGTCTACTAAAAAAGGCAGCTCGGCGTGCTTTAAACTGCCGTAAGATGCATTTCATGGCTGGGTTGTAATTAAAATGATCATAGGTGTTAGATGACAGCTTTTCATTGAAGCGTGGTTTATAATCAACAATTTGTAACAGATGGGGTAGCTCTTGGCCCCGGGGAGGCGAATAATTATATGGCACTAGTAACGCGGTTGGGCAGAATTGTTGGTGAACATAATGTTTTTAGTTCCCGGGAGGAAAGGGTTTGCTATGCCTATGATGGTACCTTTCATTTTCATATGCCTGATGTGGTGGTAAAACCGCAAAATGCGGAGCAGATAGCCCAAATTTTAAAGCTGGCCAACGACAGCAATACCCCCGTATTTCCCCGCGGGGCGGGCACGGGCTTGAGCGGAGGCTCACTGCCTGTCCACGGAGGTATTGCTATGGTGCTGACCGGTATGGACAGTATACTGGAAATCGATGCAGGTAACCAGGTGGCGGTGGTGGAACCGGGTGTGGTTACCGGGCGGCTGCATGCGGCGGTGGCCGAACAAGAACTGTTTTATCCGCCGGACCCCGCCAGTTTGGACGTTTGCACCATCGGGGGCAATATTGCCGAGTGCGCCGGTGGGCCCCGCGGGGTCAAATACGGGGTTACCCGGGATTATGTGCTGGGTTTGGAACTGGTTACGCCCACCGGGGATTTAATTAAAACCGGGGGGAAAACCATTAAAAACGTAACCGGCTATGATTTAACCAGGTTGATGGTTGGCTCGGAGGGTACTCTGGGTATCGTCACCAAAGCGCTGCTGCGGTTAATTCCACTGCCCGGGACTATTAAAACAGTACTGGCTGTATTTGATGACTTGCTGCAGGCCAGCGACGCCATATTGGCCGTATTCAAAAGCGGGGTAATTCCCGCTACTATGGAAATAATGGATGCAGAGGCCATTAAATGCGTGGTCGAGCATGCCGGTGCCCGGCTGCCCCGGGACGCCGATGCAGTGCTGTTGATCGAAGTGGATGGCTGCCCCGCCGCTGTCGAAGAGGAAGTGAATGCAGTGGCCGAGGCCTGCCTGCAGCACCGGGCCCGCAGCGTGGAAACGGCAAGCACGCCGGAGGAGCGGAACCGGCTGTGGCAGGCCAGGCGGGCCGTGTCCCCGGCCCTGGTCAAACTTAAGCCCACTAAAATTTCCGAGGATGCCACCGTGCCCAGGGCGCAAGTGCCGGCAATGATCAGACGGCTGCAGCAAATCAGGGAAAAGTATGACCTGAATTTGGTTATATTCGGGCATGCCGGGGACGGCAACCTGCATCCCAATATTATTGCCGATGAGCGCGACGCCGGGGAAATGGCCCGGGTGGAACAAGCTGTGGGGGAAATTTTCCAGGCGGCCCTGGAACTGGGCGGCACACTGAGCGGAGAGCATGGCATTGGTACCATGAAAACCCCCTATATGCAGGCGGAATTCGGCACCCAGGGCTTGGCTTACATGCGCAGGATCAAAAAAAGTCTGGATCCCAATAATATTTTAAACCCGGGAAAGATTTTCTCCGAGTAGGCGGCAGCCAACAGTATGCAAAGTGTCCAAACACCTTAATAACCACCTGCGGTATAACAATCAATTAAGTGTCTCAAAAGGTAGGCTTTGGTGCCAAGGCTTTGGTGCCAGGTGTTGAAAGTTGAAAATCTTTGATTTTCAACTTTCAACACCTGGCACCTATCTAAGCGATGCAAGACTTTGAATAACCTAACTAACCAGCAAGGCAGTTGATATCAAATGTGCTCAAAAAATCATAATAAGTCAGTTAACATAAAATTAGCCTGTACCACGGTTTTAGATGCTGAACTGGTAACCCGCTGCAGCCGGTGTGGCAAGTGTCGTTCTGTCTGTCCTGTTTTTGAAGAACTGCGTGCCGAGCCATATGTCGCCCGGGGCAAGGTGCAGCTATATAAGGCCCTGTTAAACGGCACTTTGGAGGCAACGGAAAAGTACCGGGAATTGATATCCTTTTGCCTGCTGTGCGGCCGGTGCACCGAAAACTGTCCCAATGGTGTAAACACCGGGGAAATAGTACTTCGGGCCAGAAACAAACTGGTCGACAGCCGGGGTCTGCCGTTTATTAAAAGAAATGTTTTTCAACATTTGTTGAAAAACAATGGCCGGCTGACCTGGGCCGCCGGTATGTTACACATCTATCAGCGTTGGGGGCTCCAGAGTTTGGTGAGAAAAACCGGCTTACTGCCCGGTCCGTTAAAAGACAGGGAGCAACTGCTGCCCGTAATGGCCGACAAGCCGCTACGCAGTCAGCTGCCCGCTGTGATCAATCCGCCGGGCCGGGTTAGAGTTAAAGCCGGCTATTTTACCGGGTGTTTAAGCCAGTACATTTATACTGAAACTGGAAAGAATGTAGCCAATATATTAACCCGGGCCGGAGCCCAGGTAGTTATTCCGGAACAATATTGCTGTGGTATGCCCGCGTTAACTGCGGGCGACAAAGTGAATGCGTTAGCCCTGGCCCGGATGAACGTAGCTGCTTTCAGTGCCGCCGGGGTGGATGTGGTCATCACGGACTGTGCCACCTGTGGCTCGGCCTTGTATAGTAAGTATCCCGAACTGTTGGGTGAGGACTTGCCCTTTAAAGTTATGGATATCTGCCAGTTCCTGGCTCAATGGGGTACCGGGGCAGAGCAGTTAAATAGCGCAAATGCCCGGGCTGCCACCCTCCAAAATGACATAGCCGGCACAGTGCAAAATACGCCTGTAGTGCCGGGCCATGCCTCGGTGTCTGTCACATATCACGACCCGTGCCACCTGGCCAGGTACATGCAGGTGCGGGAGGAGCCCAGGACACTGTTGCGCGGTATTCCGGGCATGGAATTTACGGAAATGAGCCAACCGGACCGGTGCTGCGGGGCATCGGGCTCTTTTCAGCTTGAGCACCAGGAGCTGGCGGCCCGCATCGGCGAACATAAAATAAAAAGTATTCTGGCTACCGGTGCCCGGGTAGTCGCTACGGGATGTCCATCCTGCCGCCTGCAGTTGGCGCGGCTGCTGCAGGCCAGTAACGCCGGCATCGCGGTGGTACACCCGGTGGACCTGCTAATATAAGTTGGACAAAATTATTCGGGCATTGCAACGGCAGCTTATTTATTTAACTTAAGAGGCATTTGTTGCCATAAAATTGGCTCTTGATTATAATTGATGGTAACTGGTTTTATGACGGAGGAACAATGCTAAAGCGCAAAAAATGGTTAATCAAGGCAGCCGAGCCGGTATTGAAATTTATGCTGGCCAAAAAGCTGGGTGTTTCCCCGCTGATGGCCCAGCTTTTAATTAACCGGGGAATATATACCGTCAAGGAAGCCCGGGAATTTCTGAATGTTTCAATTAAGAGATTATACCCGCCGGAGTTAATGCGCGATTTGCCCCGGGCAGTGGAAATTATTTCTGGTGCTCTGGACCGGGGGGATAAAATTTTGGTTTACGGTGATTATGATGTAGATGGAGTTACCGGAACCACTCTGCTGGTGCATGCTTTACGCCGCCTGGGTGGTGACGTTGATTATTACATACCGCACCGGCTTGACGAAGGATACGGGTTGCATACGCCGGTGCTGCAAATGGCCCGGGAATCCGGTGTGGATCTTGTGCTCACCGTAGATTGCGGCATCAGTGCGGCAGCTGAAATAGACGAGGCTAACAATAGTGGCGGGCCTGCTGTTATTATTACCGATCACCATGAGCCGCCTCCCCAACTGCCCCGGGCCGCCGCGGTGATCAATCCCAAGCGTAAAGACTGCCGTTATCCCTTTAGCGACCTGGCCGGGGTGGGAGTGGCCTTTAAACTGGTGCAGGCGCTGCTGGCCGGCAGGGGCAATCCTTTTGCCTGGGAGGAATACCTGGACCTGGTTTGTTTGGGCACTATTGCGGATATTGTGCCGCTGCGGGGTGAAAACCGAATACTGGTCAGGCACGGGCTGCCTCATTTGGGCAATTCCGCAAGGCCGGGCCTGAGGGCCCTCTACCAGGCATCCGGCATTAAAGAAAATACCATAACAGCCTGGGAAGTGGGATTTATTTTGGCACCCCGCATCAATGCTGCAGGACGCCTGGACGATGCAGGTTTGGCCGTGGAAATGTTACTGAGTGATGACTACAACGCCGCTTTGGAAATGGCTCTTTTATTAAACGAAGCCAATCAGGAACGTCAGAGCCTGGAGGCGAAAACCTTATCAGATGCGCTGGGTATGCTGGAGGCGGATCCTGAGCTGGCTGCCCGGGATGTGCTGGTGCTGGCGTCTGAAAGCTGGCATCCGGGCGTTATTGGCATAGTGGCCTCACGGCTGGTGGATCGCTTTTATAAGCCCGTGCTGTTGATTGCCTGTGACAATGAGCGGGGGGGCAAAGGCTCGGCCCGGAGCATCAGGGGCTTTCACTTGTATAACGCCCTGGAATATTGCACCGATTGCCTGGCCGGTTACGGGGGGCACGCCATGGCAGCAGGCTTTTCACTGCCGGTGGAACAAATAGACGCTCTCAGGGAAAAAATTAATGATTATGCCGCCGCCCATTTATGTGCTGCAGATACTGAGCCGGTTATGGAACTCGATGCCCTGGTTTCGCTGCAGGATATTACTTATCAACTGATTAACGAAGTAGAACAGCTGGCTCCTTACGGGCACGGCAATCCGGGGCCGGTATTCGCCCTACGGCAGGCCAGGTTGGTTAACTGCCGTGGGGTCGGTAAAAATAACGCCCATCTTAAAATGCTGCTCAGTGACCGTAGCGTCTCCATGGATGGTATCGGATTCAACCTGGGCCGTTTTGCCGAGGAAATGGCCGCCGCAAGGGAAATCAGTGTTGCTTTTACGCCTGCCGTTAATACCTGGCAGGGTCGCCAAACACTACAGGTCAAAGTGCAAGATGTACATTTGGAACCTTTTATGGAAACCGTTGGGCAGCGGGATGATCAATTACGGGGGGATAGCTTGTGCTATGCCGGCGACCTTTTGGGGGTTCCTGAATCCATTGCCGGTCTGCTGCGGCAATTTTTAAGCAGCCGGGGTTACCCGCTGCCACCTGAAATGCATACTTTATTGTCAGGTACTGCGGAACAGTGGCTGGAAGAATACATGGCCGGCGTGCCCAATGATGCGGCAGTACATATTTCCATGGCCGGTGACCAGGGTGCTTATGCACACCCATTGAATCAATATCCAATACCGCCGGGCGCCGTGAGGAAAAAAAGACTGGCCGGCCTGAGCCCATCTGATGGCTGTATACTGCTGGTAGACAACTGTGCTTATCACGCGCTGCAGCTGTATCAATATATCAAGGACCGCAACGCTCAATTTGCCGGTTCCTCAACCTATTTGCACGGTTTTATGACACGGGATTATATAAATAACCAGTTCACTCAAATAAATAATAAAATTATCAAATTGGCCGTAATTACACCGGCCTGTCTCGGGGAGGGGGCGGTAAAAGTCCCCTTGGACAGAGTTTTGCTGGTGCGCCCTCCGGTCACGGAGGCTGACTGGCAGCGGCTTAAAGCATTATACGGCGCACGGGCATCGGCCAGTGTGGAGTTTCTTTATGACGATGAGGACTGGGAGGAAAATCGCGGACACCTGGAAGAATTGGCACCTGAAAGGGATGTATTGGCCCATTATTATGCTCTGCTGCATTCTTTGGCCCCCGGTGGTTCAGGAACGTGTAATAAAGCCATGTTGCTGGAGCGGATGGCCGGGGCGGGCTACAATATGCATTCGTGCATATCATTAATTGTGGCTGTGGCGGTATTTGCCGATCTGAATTTATTGCAATTTTACTGGCAAGAGGATATGCTAGAGTATAAAATATTGCCTTTTAAAGGTAAAAAAATGGATTTGACTGCGTCAACTACCTTTAACTGGGCTCATAATATAAAATCAAACGTGCTTAACTGGATAAACCTTAACGTAAAAACAAATGGGGCGTAAGTTATGTCTCTGGAAGATATAATTCAAAAAGTAATTTTATACAATCCCGATGCTGACCTGCAGCTTCTCAAGCGGGCCTTTGCTTTTGCGAACGAGGCACATGCCGGGCAAAAGCGCAATTCCGGGGAGCCGTATATCACTCACCCGGTAGCTATTACCACCATTTTGACCGACCTGGAAATGGATATGGATACATTGGTAGCCGGCCTGCTGCATGATACGGTGGAAGATACCGGCACCACCCTGGAGGATATAGAGAAGTACTTTGGCCGGGAAGTAGCCCAGCTGGTGGACGGGGTAACCAAGTTAAGCCGCCTGGAATATCGCTCCAAGGAAGAGCGTCAGGTGGAAAACCTGCGTAAAATGTTTCTGGCCATGGCGCGGGATATCCGGGTGGTGCTGATAAAACTGGCCGACCGGCTGCATAACATGCGTACGCTGCAATACCACCTGGAACACAAGCAGCGGGAAATAGCGCTGGAGACGTTGGAGATATTTGCACCTTTGGCTCACCGCCTGGGTATTTACAGGTTGAAGTGGGAGCTGGAAGACCTGGCCCTGCGCTTCAGCAACCCGGAAAAATATTATGAGCTGGCTGATCTGGTCGCCCGCACCCGTGAAAAACGGGAGGAGTATATACGTTCCATTATATCCGTTCTGCACAAAAAAATGATGGAAGTAAAAATAAACGCGGAAATACAGGGTCGGCCCAAAAACCTTTACAGTATCTATATGAAAATGCAAAAGCAGCAGCTGGAGTTTAACCAGATTTACGATGTGATGGCGGTCAGGGTGCTGGTGGATTCGGTGCGGGATTGTTATGCCGTTTTGGGTACCGTGCATACCTTATGGGTGCCTATCCCCGGCCGGTTTAAGGATTATATAGCCATGCCCAAATCCAACATGTACCAGTCACTTCATACCACTGTGGTTAGTCCCCAGGGCGACCCCCTGGAAATACAAATCAGAACCTGGGAGATGCACCGTACTTCGGAGTATGGCATTGCCGCCCACTGGCGTTACAAGGAAGGCGGGGGCAAGGACGGTGATTTTGACCGCAAACTTAGCTGGTTGCGGCAGATTCTGGACTGGCAAAAGGATCTCAAAGATGCCCGTGAATTCATGGAAAGCTTGAAAATAGATCTTTTTGCCGATGTGGTGTTTGTATTTACCCCCAAAGGCGATGTGATGGAATTTCCCGCCGGCTCTACGCCGCTGGACTTTGCCTACCGAGTGCATACCCAGGTGGGACACAATTGCGTGGGGGCCAAGGTGAACAACAAAATAGTTCCCCTGGATTATACCCTGAAGAATGGTGACCGGGTGGAGGTGCTGACTTCCAAGCAAAGCCACGGTCCCAGCCGTGATTGGTTGAAAATAGTCAAAACATCCCAGGCTAAAACAAAGATCAGGCAATGGTTTAAAAAGGAACAGCGGGAAGACAATATAAATAGAGGCCGGGAACTGCTGGAGAGGGAAATTAAAAAACACGGCCTCGAGCCCGATGCCATAAAAAGCGATAAGCTTACTGAATATGGCCAAAAAATGAATTTAATCAGTTTGGACGATGTCTACGCTGCTGTGGGCGATGGTACTGTCTCTGCTTCCAGCCTCGTAAATAAGCTGCGGGAGGAAGTGGTTCGAGAAGGCAAACAGGCCCTGGTCAGCGAGGGAATCAGGGTGCTGCTGCAGCAATCGGAATCCCGCCCCCTGCCCTCCTGGGGCAAGCCCACCCAGGGCATCCGGGTGCGGGGTGTGGATAACCTTTTGATCAGGCTGGCCCACTGCTGCAATCCGGTGCCCGGTGATGATATTGTGGGCTATATTACCCGCGGCAGGGGGGTTTCCATTCACAGGGAAGATTGTTCCAATGTCGAGTCACTGCTTAATGAACCCGACCGCCTGGTGGAAGTGGCCTGGGACAAAGATTTTCACTCCCCCTTCCAGGTGCGCTTGGAAATCGTGGGCGCGGACCGGGCCGGGCTGCTCAGCGATATTATGTCGGTGCTGATGGAGTTGAAAATGAGCGCCAACTGGGTAACCGCCCGGGGGCGTAAGGACAATACCGGGGTGGTGGAGATGATACTGGAGATGAGAAACATGGACCAGCTGGATTACATCATCAACCGGTTCAGCCGCGTCCAGGACGTATACAGCGTCAATCGCCGGGGTCAGGCTTAAACTTTTATAAACAATCCACAAATACAAAAATCCAAAAATAGCAATATCGAGCAGCAGTACGTGGATAATCAGGCTCAAACTTTTATAAAAAACTAAATTGTTGGTATAAACGGATAATTGCCTTAATTAAATTTTATAATCGGAGGGATATCTTTGATTTTTTACCGACTGGAAGTGGGTTCACTAGCTACCAATTGTTACATCATCGGTTGTCCTGAAACCGGGATAGGAGCAGTGGTGGATCCCGGAGACGAGGGCGAAATTATCCTCAACAAGCTGGACAGTCTGCAATTAAAGTGTAAATACATAATTCTCACCCATGGCCATATTGATCATATTGGCGCACTGGATGAAGTACATGCGGCCACCGGTGCCAAGGTGCTCATGCACGCCGGTGATATGCAAAGGCTGACCAACCCGTCGCGATATTCATTTTTGCCCGTCCGTTCCCTAAAATTTCCGGGGGTTGACCGGCTGCTGGAGGATGGTGATAAAATACAGGTGGGCAATATTACCTTGGAGGTACTGCACACGCCCGGCCACACCCCGGGTGGTATATGCCTCAAGGCGGGAGATATATTAATTACCGGGGACACTCTTTTTGCTTGTTCAGTGGGGCGTTCCGATCTGCCCGGGGGCAACCACCAGGTATTGATTAATTCCATAAAAACCAAACTGTTGGGTTTTGCCGATGAGACTGAGATTTATCCCGGACATGGCCCTGCTTCCACCATTGGCGCTGAGAAAAGATATAACCCGTTTCTTTAATGGATAAGTAAAGACGGTAATGTTATATAAATAAATACAGCTGGTTGTTTCAGGTTCCCCAAATTTTTAATGTTCGGCTGTGCATTGGTTGCGGTGATATTATCTCCATTGACTTAATTGATTTAAAATCCTTATTGCAAAAAAATTTTAACAGGAGGTTGCTATTTTGATCTTTGAAGGATTCGGGGTTGGCCCCATTGAAGCCAATTGTTACATAATCGGCTGCGATAAAACCGGAGTAGGAGCAGTGGTGGATCCCGGTGCCGAGGGCGATCGCATTTTAAAGCGGCTGAAAGCACTGGGGATTAAATGCAAATATATTATTCTCACCCACGGTCATGTGGACCACATATCGGCGCTGAAAGAGGTGCGCGAAGCTACCGGTGCTGAAGTACTCATTCACGCGCAGGATGCCGGCATGCTCACCAGCCCTGGACAAAACCTATCCATGTATATGGGTTCGCTGCTAAAGTTTAAGGCAGCTGAACGTTTGTTGGAGGAAGGGGACAAAATACAAGTGGGCGAGGTGACCATCGAAGTTATTCATACCCCCGGCCATACCCCGGGCGGCATTTCTTTGAAAGTGGGAAATATTTTAATTACGGGGGATACCCTGTTCCAGGGCTCTGTGGGGCGTTCCGACTTCCCCGGAGGCGATCACAACGTATTGATCAATTCCATTAAAACTAAATTGCTGGTCTTCCCCGATGATACCAGAGTTTACCCTGGTCACGGCCCTGCCTCCACCATTGGTGCTGAGAAAAGACACAATCCCTTTCTCTAAATTCAGGCGCAAATCAGGTGTAAACCCGGCTTTCTTAATAAACAGCAGAGATACCCGGAATCTATCTGCCGGTATTGCCATTCCGTCAGAAAGCCCGGGTTTTTCTTTCCGGCATCCATGATCATTTAGTCACACTCACTCACGAAAATGGATTTTTTTTAATCACAGTGTTCCTTAACTACCAAGGATCGGCAATCATTTCCTCAGCAAACCCCATGCCGCGGGGCAGTGCGATTACGCTGAAAATAGCAGTAACCAGCGAAGCTTTTTTCTCATTAAATAAAATCTATGTTGGGTGGAAAATTCACAATTGCAGGAATATTGCCCCTTATTATAGTACTTAATACATGAGAGGTGAGAGAAATGAGTGAAATAAAGGTAATAGGCGCCCTGCCCGGCGACCATAATTTGCGGAACTATAAAGAAACTTACAGTACATTCAGTTTTACGGAACTGGCCCGGGATTTTTACGGGGACGCTGCCGGGGTCAATATTGCGCACCGGGTGCTGGATGATAATATTGCCCGCGGGCTGGGGGACCGGGTGGCGCTTTATTTCGACGCTGATGACCGGCAGGAGAGTTATACCTTTAATCAATTGAACGAAATTGTTAACCGGTTTGCCAATACCCTGGACAAACGAGGCCTGCAGCGGGGCGACCGTCTGGCTTTGTTTCTACCCCGCAGCCCGGAGCTGTATATCAGCTTTTTGGGGGCGGCCAAGAAAGGGATTATAGTAGTGCCTCTTTTCGAGGCATTCATGGAGGACGCCGTGCGGGAGCGGCTGCAGAGCAGCGGTGCCCGGGCTCTGGTGACCATTACTGATTTATTGCCCCGGGTGCCGCGGCAAAATTTACCCAGGTTAAACACAGTATTTATCACCGGTGGCATGGCGTCAGACATCGACAACGTTTTGGACTGGCACAGTGAAGTGGCCGCTGCCTCATCCGTGGCACATTGCTGCTGGTTAACCAGGGAGGATCCCCTGTTTATACTATATGCCGCCGGTGCAGACGGGCGCCCCAAGGGGCTTGTACATGTGCACGATATCATGCTGGGCTTGTGGAACACTGCTGCCTGGGTGCATGATTTAAAGGAAGGGGACGTTTACTGGTGTACTGCCGACCCGGGCTGGATTACTGGTATTGCCTATGGATTTTTGGCGCCCTGGCTGCACGGTGTGCCGGTGCTGGTTAAGGGGGGGCGCTTTGATGCGGCCAGTTGGTGCCGGGTACTGGAAAAATATAAAGTGAGCGTGTGGTACAGTGCGCCCACCGCCTGGCGCATGATTATCGCCGCAGGGCCGCAAGTTTATGGACAGTACGACCTGGGCAGCGTGCGGCACTTGCTCAGCGTGGGTGAGCCGCTTACTGCCGATGTCATGCAGTGGTGCATGGACACCTTTGGCATTCCGGTTTATGATACCTGGTGGATGAGCGAGACAGGGATGAACATGATATGCAACCTGCGCTGCCTGGATATCAAGCTGGGTTCCATTGGCCGGCCCGTGCCCGGCATCAAGGCTGCCGTGGTGGACGATGCCGGCAACGAGCTGCCGCCTTACCGTGTGGGCAACCTGGCCGTGCAGCGGGGCTGGCCCGCCATGGCCCGGGATGTGTGGGGGGAACGGGAGAAATACGAGGCCTACTTTAAGCTGGACCCCTGGTTTATCTCCGGGGATGCTGCGTACATGGATGAGGATGGCTATTTTTACTTCCAGGGCCGGGTTGATGGGGTGATCAATACAGCAGGCGAGCGGGTCGGCCCGTGGGAAGTGGAGGAGAAGCTACGGGAGCACCCGGCTGTTCAGGATGCCGGCGTAGCAGGTAAACCGGACAAAATAAGGGGTGAAATTATCAAGGCCTATATTGTGCTGCAACCAGGCTACCAGTGGTCGGAACAATTGGGCGAAGAGCTGCGCAATTATGTGAAGAACGGCCTGGCGGCCCACGCTGCTCCCAGGGAGTTTGCGGTTAAGGAAACCATCCCTAAAACACCGGATGGCCAGGTAGATCGTAAAGCGTTAAGGGGTTGGGTACTGGAGCTGGGTGGTTAATTATCTCAGCTCAAAAATTATTGACGTGACTTGCATTCATGGCATTCGCACAGGGTGTCATGTTTTTTTGTATACCCGGCACCTTCCATGGCGTCCACAATCTGCTTGCGGATGCCGTCCAGATATTGCCTGCGTAGCTTTTGCTGCTCATCTTTTTCTTCATCGGTCAATCCTTCATAACGCTGTTTGCGGGCCAAATAATTAATTCTTTCTACTAGTTCCATGGTTATCACCTCTGTTTGATTATATCATTTTAGCCTTGTAATCGCCAGCAGGCCGGTTGGGTGGAAAATACCACGCCAATAACCAATATTGCATAAACTTCTATATATTTAGCCGCCTTTTGATATTATAAGCTTGCCTAAGCCTATTATTAAAACCTGTGGAATAGCTTTGTGCAATAATGGCGCAGGTTGACAAAACTCGAGATTTTACATAAAATTGGATTCAGGTATGCATAGCAGACTACTGCTTTGCCCTCCCGTTTCCGGTTACCGGTTGCGGGAGTTTTCTGTTGTTAAATATGAAGGAGGAAATATCAGTATGTTGACTACACGGCCGCGGGGGACCGCTGATATTCTCCCGGGTCAGGTTGAAAATTGGCACTACATAGAGAATGTGGCGGCCCGGGTGTGTCGGGAGTACGGTTACCGGGAAATCCGCACCCCTATTTTTGAGCATACGGAATTATTTGTGCGCGGGGTGGGGGAAAACACCGATATAGTGGAAAAAGAAATGTATACCTTCCAGGACCGGGGCGAGCGGAGCATTACCCTGCGCCCTGAGGGAACAGCATCCGTGGTGCGGGCCTACCTGGAAAATAAGCTGTACGCCGGGCCCCAGCCAGTAAAAGCCTATTACATAGGGCCCATGTTCAGATACGACCGTCCCCAGGCCGGGCGCTACCGGCAGTTTCACCAGTTCGGGATAGAGGTGTTTGGGGCACAGCAGCCCGCGGTGGATGCCGAAGTAATGGCTCTGGCCATGGATTTTTATGGCCGGTTGGGGCTAAATGATTTGGAGCTGCACATAAACAGTTTGGGCTGCCCCGAGTGCCGTAATGTAGTACGGGAAAAGCTGCAGCAGTTTTTCCAGCCCGTGCTGGGTGAATTGTGTGCCAACTGTCAAAACAGATATGCAAGAAATCCATTACGGATACTGGATTGTAAATCAAATCGCTGCACCGAGCTGGCCCGGGAGGCACCCACCACAACGGACTGCCTGTGCCTGGAATGCCGGGCTCATTTTGACCAAGTGCAGCAGTATATGCAGGATCTAGGTATACCCTATGTGCTGGATAAGAGGCTGGTGCGCGGCTTAGACTATTATACCCACACCGCCTTTGAAATAATGGCTCCCGATATTGGTGCACAAAGTTCCGTTGGTGGGGGCGGGCGCTATAACGGTTTAATTGAAGCGTGCGGTGGGCCGCCCACCCCGGGTATCGGTTTTGCACTGGGGCTGGAAAGGATTTTGCTGGCTCTGGAAAGCCGCGGAAAACTGCCGGACATACAGGCCGGCCCGGTGGTATTTTTAGTAGCCGTAGGGGACCGGGCGGTTCGGGAAAGTTTCTCTTTGCTGGCCCGGTTGCGGGCCGCCGGTATAGCTGCTGATATGGACTACCAGGGACGCAGTCTCAAAGCCCAGATGAAATACGCTGGTAAGCTGGGTGTGCGCTATACTGTTATTATCGGCGAGGATGAACTGCAAAAGGGCAGCGTTGTGCTGCGGGATATGACCGCGGGCAGCCAGCGAGATATCCCTGCTGACCAGATTATCAGTGCACTAAAATAACCAGTTTCGCTTATTTTGCCGGGGATGGTAATTATGTTGGCCCGGTAATACCGTGGTTTACCTAATGGGCATGTTTGTTGTCTGGATTTAGACCATGATTACAGCAAAAGGTGTTCCTTGGTTACAGAGATTGCTTATTAGAAACTTATTAAACTTTAAACGAGATATGATTTATTACTGCCGGTGGCATAAAAGTGGCTAATAACAGCAAAAAAACAGACACCGGTATTATGGCAGGGAGGTTTTTGCATTAATGTCAGAATCTTTACAGGGGATGAAACGCAGCCATTATTGCGGGGAATTAGCCGCCGGCGACAACGGCAGGGCGGTTACTCTAATGGGTTGGGTTAATACCCGCCGTGACCATGGCGGCCTAATTTTTGTTGATTTGCGCGACCGCACCGGGCTGGTGCAGGTAGTCTTCAGCCCCGATATCAACAGCACGTCCTTTGAAAAGGCCGAGGGTGTACGCAGTGAATATGTGCTGGCGATAACCGGGCGGGTATCCATAAGGCCCGAGGGGACGGTGAACCTAAATTTGGCCACCGGGGAAATTGAAGTGCTGGTGGATGAAATGCGCGTATTAAACCGGGCTAAAACACCGCCCTTTTATATTGAAGACGGGGTGGAGGTAGACGAAAACCTGCGCCTGCGCTATCGCTACCTGGACCTGCGCCGGCCGGAAATGCAGCAGGCATTGCTGATGCGTCACCGGGCCGCCAAGGCGGTGCGTGACTTCCTTGACGAACATGGCTTTTGGGAAATTGAAACACCCATGTTGACTCGCAGCACCCCCGAGGGGGCCAGAGACTTTTTGGTGCCCAGCCGCTTGAACCCGGGTCGTTTTTATGCCCTGCCCCAGTCACCCCAGTTGTTTAAACAAATTTTAATGGTATCGGGCATGGACAGATATTTTCAAATTGTACGCTGCTTTAGGGATGAGGATTTGCGGGCCGACCGGCAGCCCGAGTTCACCCAGATAGACCTGGAAATGTCCTTTGTTGATGTTGAAGATGTACTTTCACTGATGGAAGAAATGATCGCCAGGCTGTGCCGGGAAATGGTAGGACTTGATGTAGCTACGCCCTTTACACGCCTGACCTACCAGGAGGCCATGGACCGCTTTGGCTCGGACAAGCCCGACACCAGGTTTGGCATGGAATTAGTGGACATCACGGATATTGCCGCGGGCTGTGGATTCAAGGTGTTCACCTCAGCGGTGGAAGGCAGCGGGCAGGTGCGCGGCATTAACGCCGCCGGTTGCGGCGGGTACAGCCGCAAGGATATCGACGACCTTACCAAGTTTGCAGCAATTTACCAGGCTCGCGGTTTGGCTTATTTCATTGTCACCGCCGATGGGGTAAAGTCTCCGATCGCCAAATTCTTCAATGAGCGAGAAATTGCCACTATTTTAGACCGGTTTAACGCCCAAGAAGGTGACCTGTTGTTGTTTGTAGCTGACCAACCAAATGTGGTGGCAGCTTCTCTGGGGGCGCTCCGTCTCCACCTGGCCGAGCGGCTTGATATCATTCCCCGGGATAAGTTTAACTTTTTATGGGTCACCGATTTCCCCCTGCTGGAGTATGACGACGAAGAGAAGCGCTGGGTGGCCATGCACCACCCGTTTACCTCACCTCGGGAGGAAGACTTACCTTTATTGCAGAGCGATCCGGGCCGGGTGCGGGCGCGGGCTTACGATATGGTTTTAAACGGTATTGAAATAGGGGGAGGCAGCATTAGGATTCACCGCCGGGATGTGCAGGAAATAATGTTTGATGCCATCGGCCTTACCAAGGAAGAGGCCCAAGAAAAGTTCTTCTATATGCTGGAGGCCTTCGAGTATGGTACTCCGCCCCACGGGGGCATTGCCTTCGGGTTTGACCGTCTGATCATGCTGCTGACCGGTAAAAAGACTATCCGTGATGTGATACCATTCCCCAAGACCCAAAGTGCCACTGATTTAATGACCATGGCTCCTGGAGCGGTGGATGAACGTCAACTTAGAGAACTGCATATAAAAAGTGCGGTAAAAAAGGCAGCCGATAAGAAATAACCTGATTATGCATAAAAAAGTTAATTTTGACTAATAAATAATCCCAGCGTTAAATAAGTCGTTACACTTGCTATAAAGCCACACTTTATGTTAACATTGAGTTAACATAATTTAAGAAATACACCCTGTGGTGTGCGAGATCAGCCTGAAGTTTTGAGCCAACACCAATGTAAAGGGAGCCCGGCCTCTGGATGTGGATTGTAAGACTCTACATAGAGGAAACGTGAATCATGCAGGAGGGCACCCACCTGTGAGAACAGGTTCAGTAAAACTTTGGGGATTGTCGGCACTATGGGGTTATGCGGTTTTATAAAATGGTTTCCAGCGGGCAGTTGCTATCAGCAATTGACTTCTGGAAACTTTTCATTATTTACTGGCCGGGGATATATTTGTAATTAGTCCCGGGGCATGGTTAGCCTTAGCTCCTTGGGTATTTTTTTGGTATTACCTGTCTCCATCACGATGCAGAGTGCAGATGCTTAGTTAGCATTAAAGTTAGCAGTAAAGAGGTGTTAAAGTGTCGCATAGATTTGCCAGGACGGAGCTGCTGATTGGCAGCACGGGTCTTGAAAAATTGGCTGCCTGTAAAGTGGCGGTATTCGGCCTTGGCGGCGTGGGTTCCTTTACAGCGGAGGCACTGGCCCGTTCCGGGGTGGGGTCCCTTTTTCTGGTGGACCATGATACAGTGGATATTACCAATATTAATCGCCAGCTGCACGCGCTGTCCGATACCGTGGGCCTACCCAAAACGCAAGTGATGAAAGAGCGCCTGCTTCAAGTAAATCCTGCCTTACAGATACAAACCCGGCAGCAAAAATTTACTCCTGAGCTCACCGCCGATATGCTGGATAACCGGGATCTTGACTTTGTAGTAGACACTATAGACGACGTGGACAACAAGGCGGCTTTAATTGCCGGCTGTGTTAAGCGAAATATGCCGGTGATTTCCGCCATGGGGGCAGGTAATAAATTAGACCCCACTTCATTTAAAATTGACAGCATATGGAAAACATCAGTTTGCCCGCTGGCCAGGGTAATGCGTAAAAAATTACGGGCCATCGGGATTACTGCTGATGTGCCAGTGGTTTATTCCACGGCCCGCCCTATTAGCCCGCTTGCGGATACCAACGCGCATACTGTATCAACCCGGTATACCCCGGCCACGGGTTCTTCCGTGCCGGCAGCTCACGGATTTTGCATATCCGGCCCTCCAGGCAGTATTGCTTATGTACCTTCGGTGGCGGGGTTGATTATGGCTGCTTTTGTTACCGACAAATTGCTGGGTTTGGATGTTTTTCCCGTTGTTTGAATTGACATTTTTTCACCGGACAGATATTATATCCTGACTTTGACAGCATAAGAGGGTAAAAATAGGCCGCAACCCATATAAATAAAGGGGTTGCGGCATTCATATATTTTCAGAAATATGTAGGGGATACTTCATTTTTTACTGTTAGCTAAAATATTTTTTATATCACTAAGTCTAAGTCTTTTTTTCGTAAAATCAATGCCGAGAGCGTTACCGATGGCATCGGAGATCTCGCTTCGGTAATCGAACATGTAGAGGTTATCCTGCTCATTGGAGCAGGCGATTCTGTTTAGGCACTCAACAATCCTTTCCGCCGAGAAACGCCGTTCCGTTTTCTTCTGAATAAGCCGTAAGATAATGAGAGCAATGAAACAGGTGAGGAAGTGCGCACCGATGCGGTCTTCCCGAGAGACGTATACCGGGCGCGCCTCAAGCGTACCCTTCGTGACCCTGAAGGTTTCCTCAATCTCCCACAGCCCACGGTATGTATCAATAATCTCCCCATCGGACATATGCAGTTCACTGGTGACGATTGCATAATAACCATCGTACATTTCCTCTTGCGCAAGTTTATCAGAATCAAAGTATGGACGTTGCTTACCTTCAAGGACTTCACCCGTCTCCTTATCGAATTCCAGATGTTTGACGTACTTGGCCGCGCCGTAGGTTATGGCTTTGTTATACTTCTTTGGATCCGCCACAAGATCCAATGCCTTTTTCACAACCTCTTCCCGCTCCGCCCTTGCTTTGTCCGCGTACTTCTTTGCCCAGAACACAACTTGCTTTTCATACACAGTCTTCTTTGCCGTCTTGCCGCTTTTCATGGTTACATTAATGTCCCGCGCAATTCTCCTGCTCTTTATTTTGAATTCGGCATCCTCGCCGGCCGGCTTGCCGTCAGTTCCGACATAACCCTCGTTATCAAGCACATAATTTTTAAAAGCGTCCGTGCCGCCGCGGACAGAAAAACTAAACACATATCCATTACTGTTCTTTCCGCCGGTCAGGTAATAAATGTTGTCGCCTGTGATGATCCCCATGTCGGCGACCACCACGATCCTGCCTGTGCCATAATTCTTCCTGACTTCGCCGATGACGGAGCGGAATGTTTCTTTATCCAGCTTGTTTCCGGGAAAAAGTTCATAATGCAGCGGAATTCCGTCTGCGTCCATCGCAAGTCCCATTTGGACGACCGGGTCGTGGCGATGCTCTTTCGACCTGCCGTATTTACGTAACTCATCCGCCTCGTCGACCTCAAAGTAGAAATTCGTGACATCATAGTAGATCGTCTTTGTGTTGCTCCCGTATTTCTCTGCGATCTGCCCGTGCAGATACCGTTGGAATTCCTTGGCGATCTTTGCAAAATGCGAAAGGGCACGGTACACATCCGCAAGCGAAAAATTAAAGCGCTCAAAATAACGGCGCCGTTCTTCGAACGCCTTCTTCTTGGAACCGGGCGATAGTAGTCTGGAGACGACAAGCAACATCATGATGGAGTTAGTGTTAAACTTGAAACTTTCATTACGTGCTCGGTTATTGAAGAAGCGATGCAGTCCGAGTTCATGGTAGATCTTTAAGATTGCGACATAACCAAAATTTTTCCTGTCATCAGCCCCTTGGACGAGCTGTTCATCCATGTTGATGGTCAGTGTCAGCTTTTTCTTTTTGTTTTCTTCCTCCGTCATCTTGCGGGCGACTTCTTTGAAATGAGCGATGGGATCGTCATATTCCTTTTCCAGCTCATCCAAGTAACCCAGGGACTTTATGGTTCGATCAGTTGAAATATTGGTTACGGGGTTTCTGTATTTTTGGGCGATAACAAGATAGGTTCTGCCTGATTCTTTTCGATACGTTTTTTTGAGATACATAACAAGAAACCTCCCATATCTGCATAGCCAGACCATGTCTCTATTATAACATATTGTGCCAAATTATGCCACATAAAAATGAATAAAATTTAAAATAAAAAAAACCCTTGCGGCCTTATGTCGCAAGGGTGTTCGGGTTTTCTCTAGTTAACTAGGCTGTTAAACTAACGGGTTGATTATGGCTGCTTTTGTTACCGACAAATTGCTGGGTTTGGATGTTTTTCCCGTTGTTTGAATTGACATTTTTTCACCGGACAGATATTATATTTTATATGGACATGTTAGCATATATAAAGTAAAGATTTACATATAATACTGATATGCTTGGTGGTCGAAAATTAAAGATACAGATAATAAAGTTAAAGGAGAGATGCCAGTGGCCAGTGAAAAAATTAGCATTCTAGGGGAGGCTAATTTCAGGGACTTTGTTAATAATGCTGAAACACCTGTGCTGGTGGATTTTTGGGCCGAGTGGTGCGGGCCTTGTAAAATGATCGCCCCTGTAGTTGAGGAAATAGCGGCTGAATATGAGGGCAAGGTCCAGATAGCCAAGTTAAATGTTGATGAAAGCAAGTCCATTCCCTCCAGCTATAGCGTGGTAAGTATACCCACTTTAATAGTATTTAAGGGTGGTAACGAAGTGGAAAGAATTGTAGGATTTAGGACCAAAAAGGAATTACAGGCCATACTTGACAAGCATATATAATTAAATAACCGAGCGAGCCAGGGACGGGATGTTCCTGGCTTTTTTAATGGGGGTGTAATTGTGGAAGATATGTTCCAACAAGCCGCGCGCCGTCAAATGAGCCGCACGGCACCTCTGGCCGTGCGCATGCGGCCCCGTACGCTGGAAGAATTTGAGGAACAGGGCAGTTTAGTGGGTGCCGGGCGGCCGTTAAGGCAGCTGATTAAAAATGACGGTTTACAATCACTGATATTTTTCGGCCCGCCGGGCACCGGAAAGACCACTTTGGCACATATCATTGCTGGTATGACCAGTGCGCATTTTGAAAAAATAAACGCTGTTATGGCCGGGGTGGCGGACATTCGCAAAGTAGTGGACCAGGCCCGGGACCGCCTGGCTTTGTATGGCCGGCGCACCGTGCTTTTTATTGATGAAATCCACCGCTTCAACAAGGCACAGCAGGATGCACTTCTGCCTTTTGTGGAGGATGGCATAGTTATTCTCATCGGTTCCACTACCGAAAATCCCATGTTTGCGGTTAATCGCCCGCTGCTTTCCCGCTCTTTGCTTTACCGGCTGGAGCCGCTGTCCCCTAAGGCGCTGGCTAGCATTGTGCGCCGGGCACTGGCGGATGAGGAGCGGGGTCTGGGCGGCTACCGGGTGGACCTGCCCGGTGATGTAATGCAAATGATCGTCGGGTTTGCCAACGGTGACGCCAGGGCAGCGTTAAATGTACTGGAGATGGCCGTGCTGACCACCCCGCCCGGCGAAGATGGGCAGCGGCGGATAACGAGTGAAGTGGTACAGGGTGTTTGCCAGAACCGGGTGATCCAGTTTAACAGGGCCGATGAACACTATGATGTTACGTCTGCGTTTATTAAAAGCATGCGGGGATCAGATCCCCAGGCCACTTTGTACTGGCTGGCCCGGCTGTTATATGCCGGTGATGACCCTGCCTTTATCGCCCGCCGCATCATGATCCACGCTGCAGAGGATATTGGCTTGGCCGATCCCCAGGCCCTGGTGGTGGCCGCCGCAGCGGCCCAGGCTGTGGAGCGGGTCGGTATGCCCGAGGCCCGGATTATACTGGCCGAGGCTGCCTTATATATTGCCATGGCACCCAAAAGTAACGCTGCTTATTTGGGTATTGAAGCCGCGCTGCAGGCGGTGCGCCATGAAAAGGCCGGCCCGGTACCCCTGCACCTGCGGGACACCAGTTATAGCGGAGCTAAAAAATTAGGGCACGGGCGGGAATATCTTTACCCGCACGATTACGATAACCATTGGGTAAAGCAGCAGTATCTGCCGGATAATATGCGGAATGCACAATTTTACCGGCCGTCGGAGCAGGAACGGGAAAAGGCATTATGGCAGCGGTTGCAAGACATCAAAAATGGTGCCGGGTGTTGAAAGGTTGAAAGTTTAGGAAAGTTTAAGTCTGACCCCGTTATTGACAAATTCCGATCGGAATGCTAAGATATCTTTAAAATAATTCCGAGTTAAATGGTGCGAATTAATGGGGGGTGGGAAATTGCGCCTGTCCACACGAGGGCATTACGGGCTGAAGGCCATGTTTGACCTGGCAGAGCATTATGGATCCGAACCCATCCCGCTGAAAACGGTGGCCGAGCGTCAAAATATATCGGACAATTACCTGGAACAATTAATTGCTATTTTGCGCAAGGCCGGCCTGGTTAAGAGTGTGCGCGGGGCCCAGGGCGGTTATATACTGGCCAGGGATCCGGGCAGCATAACAGTGGGTGATATAATAAGGGCCATGGAGGGACCCATTGCGCCGGTTGATTGTGTCAGTGAAGTTGAGCCGGCGGAATGCGACCAGGCTGAATTCTGTATTACCAGAGTGGTCTGGACCAAGGTGCGGGACAGACTGGCCGAGGTAATGGATTCCATCAGCCTGGCTGACATGTTGCGCGATGCCGAGAACTTAAGTAATAAAAATGCCCAAGAACTAATGTAATAAAGCCAAAAGGAGGAAATATAGCGGTGCGCAGAGTATACTTCGACCATAGTGCTACAACGCCGGTTCGCCCGGAAGTTGTAGAGGTAATGCTGGATTATCTAAAGGATAATTTTGGTAACCCCACCAGTTTGCATTACTTCGGGCGCCAGGTGCGCAAGGCGCTGGAGGAAGCCAGGGAGAAGGTGGCAGGTGCCATCGGTGCAAGGCCCGAGGAAATCGTTTTTACCAGCGGTGGTACCGAGTCTGATAATATGGCTATCCATGGCGTAGCCATGATCAGCAAAAACCGCGGCAACCATATCATTACCTCTGCCGTGGAGCACCACGCTGTAATCAACACATTTAAGGCACTGGGTAAACAGGGTTTCACTGTTACCATTTTGCCGGTGGATAAATACGGCATGGTCAGCGTGGAAGACCTGGCTAACGCCATTACAGATAAAACAATATTAATCTCCATTATGCATGCCAACAACGAAGTGGGCACTATTCAACCCATTAAAGAACTGGCCGCGCTGGCCCGGGAAAAGGGTATTCCTTTCCATACCGATGCTGTGCAAAGCATGGGTAAAATCCCGGTCAACGTGGATGAGCTGGGCGTGGATTTACTTTCCATTAGCGGGCATAAAATATACGGTCCCAAAGGTGTGGGTGCGTTGTATATTCGCAAAGGCACCCGTTGGAGACAGTCTCTGTTCCATGGCGGCGCCCAGGAAAGGCTGCGCAGGGCCGGTACCGAGAATGTGTCCGGTATCATTGCTCTGGGTAAAGCCTGTGAACTGGCTGTGCAGGATTTGGAAAAGGAATCGGTTTACTTGGCCGGTTTGAGGGACAAGTTGATTAAGGAGGTTATGGACAAGATTCCTAATGTGCGGTTGACTGGTCATCCCACCCGGCGTCTGCCTAACCATGCCAGTTTTTGCTTTGAGTTTATCGAGGGTGAGTCCATGCTGCTCAGCCTGGATATGAAGGGTATTGCGGCATCCAGCGGGTCGGCCTGTACTTCGGGTTCCCTGGAGCCATCCCACGTGCTATTGGCCATGGGTATTCCCCATGAAATGGCCCACGGTTCCATTCGGATAACTTTGGGTAGGGATAACACGGCAGAGGATATCGATTACTTTATGGAAATAATGCCGCCCATAGTGGAGCGCCTGCGGGCCATGTCGCCGCTGGATCAGGAAAACGAATTTGCCATGGAGAGCAGTTGCGCGGCCTGCAAAGTCAGCAGTTCCTGCCACAGATAAAGGTAGTGCTGATGTATGTTACTTAATCATGTCATCAATGTTGGCGATAAAATAACACTTAACCGGGTATAAAGGTTTTACCGCCGGTGAAAAATATTTGGGGAGGATGCGGGGTATGTACACCGATAAGGTTATGGATCATTTTGAGAATCCGCGCAATGTGGGCGAAATTTCCGATGCCAACGGAGTAGGGCAGGTTGGTAACCCCACCTGCGGGGATATTATGAAAATATACCTCAAAATTGACAATGAAGTGATAACCGATATTAAATTTAAAACATTTGGCTGCGGGGCCGCCATTGCCACCAGCAGCATGGTTACGGAAATGGCTAAAGGCAAAACTATTGAGGAAGCGCTGCAGCTGAGCAATAAAGCTGTGGCTGAGGCCCTGGGCGGTCTTCCCCCAAAGAAATTGCACTGTTCCAATCTGGCAGCGGACGCTCTGCATGCCGCTATTGAAGATTACCGGAGCAAGCAAAAATAAATTGCAGGTGATACCTTGGGTAACGAAAAGAAAATGGTACTAGTGGCCATGAGCGGCGGCGTGGACAGCTCTGTCACCGCCGCTATTTTAATTGAACAGGGTTATGAGGTTATTGGTGCCACCATGCAGATATGGGACCCCGGTCGCACCGAAGTGGCCGGGGATTTTGTGGGCTGCTGCTCGCTGGCCGCGGTGGAAGACGCCCGGGCTGTGGCCAATAAACTGGATATACCTTATTACGTGCTTAACTTTTATGATTTATTCCGGCAATCGGTGGTGGAAAACTTTTGCCGGGAGTACCTGATTGGTAGAACACCCAATCCGTGTATAGTATGCAACCGTATAATCAAGTTTGAGTCGCTGCTGAAAAAAGCCCTGGCTCTGGGTGCCGATTACCTGGCTACGGGGCATTATGCTCTGATCGGACACGAGGAGAGTACCGGCCGCTATACTGTAAAAAAAGCCCGGGATCCCCGCAAGGATCAAACCTATTTTCTTTATAACCTGACTCAGCAGCAGCTGGCCCACACACTGATGCCGCTGGGCGCATACACCAAAGACGAGGTGCGCAGCATGGCCGCCGAGCGAGGCCTGAAAGTGGCCGATAAGCCCGAAAGCCAGGAGATTTGCTTTGTGCCCGACAACAACTACCGCAACTTTTTGCGTGAAAATGTGGACGCCGGCGCCATAAAGCCCGGTCCTTTTCTTGATCTGGCAGGCCGGGAGGTGGGCAGGCATGAGGGCATTGCCTATTATACCATCGGCCAGCGCCGGGGTCTGGGTCTGGCCATGGGCGAGCGGGTATACGTGGTGGATATCGACCCCTCCCGCAACGCCGTGATAGTGGGCCCGGAGGAGGCACTTGATAGAGCAACCCTGGTGGCTGATGACTTGAATTTCGTATCCATAGCCGGCATAACGGGCCCCGAGCAAGTGCAGGCCCAAATCCGCTACAACGGCAAACCCGCCCCCGCTACTATCACTCCCTTGCCGGGCGGCCGGGTGCAAGTGGACTTTGCCACCCCCCAGCGGGCCATCACACCGGGCCAGGCCGTGGTATTCTACCGCGATGACTACCTGCTGGGCGGAGGTACCATTTTGGGGTCAGGCTTAAACTTTCCTAAACTAACTGCAATATCTGAATAATCAGATGTATACTGTGCTTATTAAACCCTCATTTCGCGTTGCATCACGATTGCTATAAAGACAGCGTATAAAGATAGCGGGTAATCAGTGCGGAACTTAGCAATTACTACGGTAAAAGTTAACTATTGGGTAGCTGCGCGAAGGCAGCACATTATCCATTTCCTTCTATGACCGTTCAACTTTCGACTTTCAACCTTTCAACTTTCAACCTTTCAACACCCGGCACCAGTTAGGCGCCGGGTTTTTGCTTTGAAAATCATCAATCACCGGGCATTTTATTTAAAAGAAATGGGCATAATTAAATTACGGAGATTTTATAGGAGGCGATAGTTTGCACTGCCCGGTATGCGGCGGTAAAGCCACCGGCAAGGTGGGTGTGGACCAGTATTATTGCTGGGATTGCTGTGTGGAATACCGCATGAATAAAGAAGGGGTCAGTATCTACGAGGTAGCGGAGGACGGTAGCCTGGTGGCCTTTGATCCCCAAAACGAAATGCTCCTGTAACGGTCTATAATTATGGGGGGTGAAAATTTATGCAGCGTGGTTTTTGGCGTGGTTTGATCACCGGTAGTGTTTTAGGCGCTGTTATGTCAATGATCAAATCACCGCAGCGCAAGCCAGCCAGTAAGTTTAATGCCAGTATGTTTGACCTGAGTAAAATCCGGCGGAGATATCCTCGCCGGACTACCGACCGTATGATAAAGGAAGTATCCCGCACCGTAAGTGGTTTGATCAAAAGGAAATGAGCGAGCAATAAAAGTGGGGAAAATCAATCCTCACTTTTTTGTTGGGTGGTGACGGTATGTCATGGTGGCACAAAAAACCAAATTTTAAAGTGGTTTTACAATTGCTGCTGGTGGTTATGCTACTGTACTTTATTTACCTGATCCGGGGCATCTTTTTGTCGCTTCTGCTGGCGGTGGTACTGGCTTATCTTTTACACCCTCTAGTGCGCATGGTGGAGAGCCGGGGTACATCCCGGACTACTTCCATATTAATTATTTATGTCGCAATGCTCATTATAGTGGCGGGACTGGTATTGCATGGTATGCCGCATATTATCGCTCAGCTATATATGATCGTGGATGTGGTGCCCGGCTATACCACTCAGGTACAGGAATTTACGGCATCGCTGCAGGTTGAGTATGCCCGGGCCGGTATTCCCGATGCCGTGCGCCGAATCATAGACGAGCGCATTACCTGGTTGGAACAAATGCTGGTGCAAATGGCGGAACAAGTGGTGCAAATAATCATCGGCCTGGCCGGTTATGTTTTTAACATTATCCTGGCCCCGATTTTCGCCTACTATTTGCTCAAGGATGTGGAAATGTTCACCGAGCGGGCAGCCCTGTTCATCCCGTCCCGGTGGAGGGAGGATGTGCTGGACCTGGGCGGTAAAGTTAGCCGGGTGGTGGACAGTTTTATCCGGGGTTACTTGCTGGTGAGTGTAATTACAGGTGTTATGACCGGCCTGGCCATGGCCTTTTTTAATATGGAATTTGCACTGATGCTCGGCATATTCGCCGGTATTACCAATGTGATTCCCTACTTTGGCCCCTTTATCGGAGCCATACCCGCTATCGCCCTGGCCATGCTGGTTTCCAAGTGGATGGTAATAAAGGTAATCATTGCCTTTGTGGTGATACAGCAGGTTGAGGCCAGTATTATTTCTCCCAAAATACTGGGGGACCGGGTGGGGTTGCACCCGTTGTTTGTAATTCTTGTGCTGCTGGCCGGGGGGCAGCTTTTCGGGCTCACCGGTTTAATTTTAGCCGTGCCCGTAGCTGCTGTTTTAAGGGTCATTACTCTTTTTGCCATGGAAAGACTCTGGCCAGAATATAATTCGTAGTGCAATGACTATACCAATAGGCTGCACTTCTTGACATGATTTGTGCTAATTTTGTATAATTATAGCGCATATCAATACCGTAAAAATATGGGAAAAGGGCGAATCCAAGCACCGTGCACGCTGCAAAAAATCCCTTTCCTGCCATGCGAGATTGAAATAACTTAAATTTCGCCGCCAAACAGCGTTATTGTTTTGATAGAGCACAATTTCCCAGTGCCGGGAAATTGTTAATCAGGGTGGTATTGCGGAGCCTTTCCGTCCCTGGCCGGGGAAGGAAGGCTTTTTTGCTACCCGATATTATTAACAACATGCAATTCGAGGGGGTATTACTTTGACGGGCAAAGAAATAAGAGAAAAGTATCTTAAATTTTTCGAAAGCAAAGGCCACAAAATATTACCCAGCGCATCTTTAATTCCCCATAATGACCCCAGTATTTTGTGGACAGCGGCGGGAATGGTGCCCTTTAAACCTTATTTCACCGGCGCGGCCAAGCCTGAAGTGACCCGGGCCACCACCTGTCAAAAATGTTTGCGCACACCCGATATAGATGTGGTAGGGCGCACTGCCCGGCACCATACCTTTTTTGAAATGCTGGGTAACTTTTCCTTTGGCGATTACTTTAAGAAGGAAGCCATCAACTGGGCCTGGGAGTTTGTTACGGAACACCTGGGGCTGGCGGCTGAAAAACTATGGATAACCATATACGAAGATGATGATGAAGCCTATGGAATTTGGCGCGAAGATGTGGGCATCCCGGAAAACAGGATTGTACGCATGGGCAAAGACACTAACTTTTGGGAAATAGGGGTGGGCCCTTGCGGCCCGTGCTCTGAGATTTACTATGACCAGGGTAATGAACGGGGCTGCGGTTCCCCCGATTGCGCCGTAGGCTGTGATTGCGACCGTTACCTGGAAATATGGAACCTGGTGTTTATCCAGTTTTTCCGTGATGAAGAGGGCAACTACACAA
Organism: Desulfoscipio gibsoniae DSM 7213; assembly: GCF_000233715.2. Lineage (GTDB taxonomy): Bacteria > Bacillota > Desulfotomaculia > Desulfotomaculales > Desulfallaceae > Sporotomaculum > Sporotomaculum gibsoniae. The sequence goes on along the minus strand of NC_021184.1, from coordinate 2,714,840 downwards.
CTCTGCAAAATAAAGGTATCGACACCGGCATGGGCTTGGAACGGGTGGCCTCGGTGCTGCAAAATGTAAAAACTAATTTTGATACCGACCTGCTGCGGGATATTATGGATTTTACCGGGGAACTGACCGGCAATCGCTATGGTTCCAGCGATGACATCGACCTGGCGCTAAAGGTGATAGCCGACCATTCCCGGGCGGTGTCCTTTGCTATTTCCGATGGCGCTTTGCCCTCCAATGAGGGCCGGGGTTACGTGCTGCGCCGGTTGCTGCGCCGGGCCGTGCGCTTTGGCCGGGTGCTTGGCGTGGCTGAACCCTTTCTGTACCGGGTGGCCGGAGCGGTTATCGATAAAATGGGCGACACCTATCAAGATTTAGTGAAAAACCGGGAGCTGGTCACCAGGGTGATCAGAACCGAAGAGGAAAGGTTTGGGGAAACCCTGGCTCAAGGCACAGATATGCTCAGCAGGCTCATCCAGGAAGCTAGGCAGGCAGGACGGAATTACATTGATGGTGAGCAAGCTTTCCGGCTGTACGATACCTATGGCTTCCCCCTGGAATTAACCGAGGAAATCGCCGGGGAAAATGACCTGGTGGTTGATCAGGAAGGTTTTACCAGGGCCATGGAGCAGCAGCGCAACCGGGCCCGCAGTGCCCGGCAGGAAACCGAGTATATATCCGAAAAGGCTGCCCATTTGAAAAAATTACTGGAACAGACCGGCGAGACGGTATTTGTCGGCTATGAAACCCTGTCCAGCAAATCCATTATTAAGGCAATCTTTGTTGATGACCGCCAGGTGGAGCAGGCCGAGGCCGGCCAGGAGGTTGAACTGGTACTGGATATTACCCCCTGCTACGCTGAATCCGGCGGCCAGGTGAGCGACCATGCCAGGATAAACGCGGAGAGCACCGAGGTGGCTGTTGAAATGGTGACCAGGCCGGTGGAAGGACTGCACCTGCACCGGGGACGGGTACTCGGCGGAATTATTCGGGTCAATGATAAAACTACGGTGCAGGTTGACGCCAGGCGGCGCATGAATATCGCCCGCAATCACTCGGCCACCCACCTGTTGCATAAAGCCCTCAAAGAGGTGCTGGGTGAGCATGTTAACCAGGCGGGATCACTGGTGGCCCCGGACCGGATGCGGTTTGACTTTACCCATTTCGCCGCCATTGCCCCTGATGAGCTGGAACGGGTGGAACAAATGGTTAACGAAGCCATTTTAAATAATTTAAAGGTACAAACTGTGGAGTCCACCTTGGATGAGGCCAGGGCAATGGGAGCCATGGCTTTGTTTGATGAAAAATACGGGGACAGGGTCAGGGTGGTAAAAATGGGGGACTTTAGCCTGGAACTGTGTGGCGGTACCCACGTTGCATCCACCGCCGAGGTGGGTATGTTCAAACTGCTGGGCGAGAGCAGCGTTGGTTCGGGTTTGCGCCGGGTGGAGGCGGTCACCGGTCAGGGTGCTATGGACTACCTGCGGGCCAAAGAGGAGCAGCTTAACCTGATTGCCCGGGCGGTAAAGGCACCGGCCAATGAACTGGTACACCGGGTGGAAACGCTGGTGCAGGATTTGCGCAGCATGGAAAAGGAAACTGAGACACTGCGGGCGCGCTTGGCCCGTTATGAGGTGCAAAGCATACTGGATGCCGCCAAAGAGGTGGAAGGTATTAAAGTACTGTCGGCCCGTTCCAATGCTTCCGACATGGACAGCCTGCGGGCCATGCTGGATTTGTTAAGGGATAAAATGGGTTCCGGGGTTATTGTACTGGGTGCTGCGGCCACGAGCAAGGTTAACCTGGTGGCGGGAGTAAGTAAGGACCTGGTGAAACGGGGATTGCACGCCGGCAAAATACTCAAAGAAATCGCCCCCCTGGTCGGTGGTGGCGGTGGCGGCAGGCCGGACATGGCCCAGGCCGGGGGCAAGGATCCCGCCGGACTGGATAATGCACTGGAAAAAGTGTATGCATTGGTAACCAAGCAGGCGGCCAATTAATGGCCGGTAAGCAAGAAATTTAAAACCATTATTTGCTTTTATATATCGGGCGACATTATAATAAAAGTATACCCTGCCAACTTTACAATACGGTTTGGGTAAATATTTTGGGGGGTATTTCTTATGTCTAGGGAATCAACTGAGCATACCGTCATGTTCAAGGTCCAGGCTGAAGAAAACAAAGCCAGGGAAATCCTGCTCCAGGTTTATGCAGCGCTCAAGGAAAAGGGATACAATCCTATCAACCAGCTTGTAGGGTATTTATTGTCAGGTGATCCTGCATATATAACCAGCCACAACAATGCCAGGAGTTTAATTCGGCAATTGGAGCGGGATGAATTGCTTGAGGAACTGGTTAAAAAATATCTGGCTTCTTAAGAGCTACGAAAGAGAGTACGTGTAACATTGCAGTACAAAAAACTGGGTAATACTGAAATAACAGTATCCCGGCTTTGCTTCGGCACCCTGACCATAGGACCTTTGCAAAGGGGTTTGGATGTTGAAGCCGGTGCCGGGCTCATACGCCAGGCTCTGGAATTAGGGGTTAACTTTATGGACACCGCTGAAATATACGGCTGCTACCCCTATATTAAAGAGGCTATACGGGGCTTTCCGGATGCGGTTGTGGCGTCCAAATCATACGCGCCCACCGGGCCGGAAATGCAAAAAAGCCTGTATAAATGCCTTAAGGAACTGGGCCGGGATTACGTGGATATTTTCTTATTGCATGAACAGGAATCACTTTTTACCATCAAGGGGCACTGGGAGGCGGTAGAATACCTGGTTAAGGCCAGGGAAAAGGGACTGGTCAGAGCCATCGGCATCTCTACCCATTACGTGGCGGGGGTGCGGGCCGCCGCGTCCATTCCGGAGTTTGATATTATCCATCCCCTGATCAACCGTTCCGGCATCGGCATTGCCGATGGCGGGGCTAGGGATATGCTGGATGCCATTGCCTTTGCCGCTATGATGGGCAAAGGTATTTACGGCATGAAATGTTTGGGGGGCGGTCATTTGATACCTGAAATGGATAGCGCCATGGATTTTATACTGGCTGTGCCCGGGCTGACCGCGGTGGCCGTAGGTATGCAGTCCCCGGAGGAAATTAAATATAATGTCAGCAAGTTTTCAGGTATCATGCCCGATCAGAAACTGGTAGAGCAGCTGAAAGGAAAAAAACGCCGGCTGCACGTGGAGGATTACTGCCGGGGCTGCGGCCAGTGTGTGGAAAGGTGTACTGCCGGGGCGCTGGCCATTGTGGATGGACGGGCCCGGGTAAACATGGAGCTATGTAGATTGTGCGGTTACTGCGCATCAGTATGCCCTGATTTTTGCATCAAAGTGATTTGATGATTGACAGTGATGCCAGTGTCGGCATGCTATTTTGCTTATGAAAGGTTGAATAAAACTTGCGCATTATGGGCATAGATTTTGGCGATAGAAAAATAGGCATTGCTGTCAGCGACCTTTTGGGCTGGACGGCCCAGGGTGTTGATACGATAGTTCGCCAGGCGGGTTTGGAAAAAGACCTGGATAAAATAAAGGCAATAGCGCAAAAATATGAAGTGGAAAAAATAGTGGTGGGATTACCCCGTAATATGGATGGCACCACCGGTGCCCAGGGGGCAAAGGTGCTGGCATTTGCGGATCAAGTACACCGCCACCTGGGACTGCCTGTAGAAACATGGGATGAACGGCTCAGCACTGTGGCAGCGGAGCGCCTGCTGATCAGTGCGGATGTGAGCAGATCCAAACGCCGTAAAGTAATTGATAAAATGGCCGCCTCCATAATACTGCAGGGGTATCTGGACGCCCACGCCGGGTGATAAAGAATATATTGTCCGTCCAGTGATTTAAATTCTGTTGATAATGAGCATAACGCCGGTGTGAACGGGCATAGTAATTTATAGTAATCAATAATAACAGTCGTTTTATTGACATTTTTCATTTTTTTATATAGAATAGCCCTAACTTATGGAAAGAGGTGAATTATTTGCCTGAACAGGATGAAATTATTACTATAGTTGATGAGGAAAACAACGAGCACGATGTTATGATTTATGATATCGTAGAATTGGATGGAAACAGATACGCTATTGTGGTACCCCTGATAGATGATGAGGAAGATGTAGAGGACCCGGACGACGAAGGTGACGGGGACGCGTTTGTTTTAAAAATAGAACAGGACGAAGACGGCGAAGATATACTGGTGGAAATTGATGATGATGAATGGGAAAAGGTTAGAGACGCCTGCATGGAGGTATTGGAAGCAGATGAGGATGACCATTAATTTCAATAATCAATAGCTATAAAGCTGGACGAATAATAACATTCGTAGCCAGCTTTATTATTTTTTTAAAAGGGAGGCTATCCGGTGCGTCGAATTATTTTATTAATAGGTGCCATTGTTTTGATTGTGGCCGGCGTCATGTTCAGCTTTTCGGGCGCTTCCTTTGCAGTGAACAATAAAATTATTCCCGGTGTATATGCGGGTAGTCTAAACCTGGGCGGGCTGACCCGGGAACAGGCCCGTGAACAATTAGCTTCAATGGAGGAAAAACTGGCTAATACCCCGGTAGTCCTCAAGCACGCGGACAATACCTGGACTATGGAAGCCGGATCACTGGGGATAGCGCTGGATGTGGAAAAAACGCTGCAAAAAGCGGTAGCCCTCGGACACACCGGCTCAATCATTAACCAGTGGCGTGAGCAGCGCCAGGTAAAACATGAGGGCAGGCATATTGAGCCTGAAATGTCTGTTGACCGGGGTGTGCTGGAAAAAAAGACCGTGGCCGAAGCGGGCGATATAATCGTAGAACCGGTCAATGCAGGCTTTCGGATCACCCCTGCTGATCAGGTTGAAATAGTACCCGCCCAATCAGGCACCAGTATAGACTTTGACGCGCTGGAGAGGGAAGTTAGCGAATTGATGAAGGATGCAGCCGGAAAAGAAGGGGATAGTAATGACGACGAGGTTGGTGTGGTGGAATTGCCGCTATTAACTATTCAGCCCCAGCGCACCACCGAAGACATAGAGGCTATGCAGATCAACGGCCGTATTGCCAGGTACGCCACACAATTTGATGCCGGGCAGGCGGGGCGTACATACAATATCAAAGTAGCCGCTGCCGCCCTGGACGGGGTGCTGCTGGCTCCCGGGGAAGATTTTTCATTTAACCGGGTGGTGGGACCGCGCAGCTCGGAGGCCGGTTATAAAAATGCCAATGTCATAGTCAATAACGAACTTGTTCAGGGTCTGGGCGGTGGTGTCTGCCAGGTTTCCTCCACGCTTTACAATGCTGTGCTGCTGGCCGATTTAAAGATAGCCGAGCGCAATAATCACACGCTGCCGGTGGCCTATGTGCCCATGGGACAGGACGCCACCGTGGTTTATGGAGCCATTGACTTCAGGTTTGTCAACAATCAGGAAAACTATATTTATATCAGCTCGCTGGTGGAAGGTAACACTTTGATCATTAAAATATACGGCAACGTAGAGACCGCCCCCCGGGTGGAGGTGGCCAGCTGGGTGACTGAAACCATAAAGCAGCAAATCATCTATGAAAAAGACCCTAATTTGGCAACCGGGGAGCAGGTGGTCAAGCAAAAGGGTAACAATGGGTTTAAAGTAAACACAGTCAGATACGTATGGAAAAACGGTGAAAAAGTGACTGAGCAGCTGCCGGTAAGTTATTACCACCCTGTTAACCGCATTGTGGCGGTGGGCACCGGCCAGGTTAAACCTTCCGTGGTAGTGCCGCCTGACAGTGCCGTTACTCCGGTCAACCCCGGTGAAACTGATGAACCATCACCGCCGGTGTCCGACAACGGGGACTCGGGTGAGGGTGTCGATCCGGCACCATCGGTATCCGATGACGGCAACTCAGATGATCTTGGGGAGCCACCCGTGAACAGTAATGATCAAGATATAGAGTGCGACGACTCGCCGCCTGAAACCGAAACGGTACCTGATCCGGCGACCGTTGCAATACCCGGCCGGGTATCCGACCCGGTGCCATCTAGCTGGTACCGGGTGTTGAAAGTTGAAAGTTGAACGGCCATAGGGGAAAAGGATAATCTCTTATGATCCGATAAGTAATTTTTTCTTTATTTTACCCAGTCTGTATCATTAATAGAATAGTGTATAATATTACTAAAATCGGTAACAAAACAAAGTGAAGCACAAAACAGAAAGGCTGTAGTATGTCTTATAAATATTTAACAGGTAAGTGTGACAGAAGAAGACATTATATATTTGTTTGGCGCCCGGTAAATATGTTGGTTGTCCTTGCGTTGTTGCTGCTGCTGGGCGGGCTGGTGCTGCGGAACTCCTTAATGCCCGTTAATGTGCAAAAGGCGATGGAAATTTCAGTGTCAGTGCCCCAAAACGCTTCTACAGTCCAAATTGCCGCCATATTGGAGGAAGAAGGTGTAATTCGCAGCGCCAGGGCCTTTCGTTTATATGCCCGGGTACAGGGGTTGGACGGGGCTATGAAGCCCGGTGTATATAAATTGAGCACCGCCATGCCTGTGTCGGGAATTATCGGGATGCTAACCAAGGGGCCGCCGGACAGGATTAAAATAACTATACCCGAAGGCTATACAGTGGTTCAAATAGCTGATTTATTACAACAGCAGGGGATTGCCGACCGGGATGCTTTCTTGCAGGCCCTTGACCGCTTACGGCAGCCCGTCTTTTTGCAGCAAGTTCCCGTAAGCCAGTGGGGTTTGGAGGGTTATCTTTTCCCGGACACCTATTACCTGGGCTCGCAAACCGGTGTCGATAAAATTGTGGAAATGATGTTGAAAAATTTCGGCCAGGTGATAGAGGAACATGACTATGTCCGGCAGGCCGAAGCCAGGGGGCTGACGCTGCACGAAGCTGTAACTATTGCCTCCATGGTGGAGCGGGAGGCACGGGTGGCCTCGGAAAGGCCCCGCATCGCCGGGGTGATCTTCAACCGGCTGCAGCTGGGCATGCCCCTGCAGATAGACGCCACAGTGCAATACGCCCTGGGTGAGACTAAAGAGAAGCTGTTGTATAAAGATTTACAAGTGGATTCACCATACAATACTTACAAGATCAACGGGCTTCCTCCCGGCCCCATCGCCAACCCCGGCTGGCCTTCGATGCTGGCGGTTATCCAGCCTGAGAATAACAATTACCTTTATTACGTGGCCAAGCCCGATGGTACGCATGCCTTTTCCAGCTCACTGGCCGCTCACAATGCCAATGTGCAAAAATACCAGTAAATAAAAAATGGGGATGATGGTTTGGTTGGCAGTTTGATAAAACCTGAAATACTGGCACCGGCGGGCAGCCCTGAAAAACTTAAATTTGCCATAGCTTACGGGGCCGATGCCGTTTACCTGGGGGGTACGGGGTTTGGCCTGCGGACGGCCGCGGCTACCTTTGACCTAACCTCTATGGCCAGGGCGGTGAAATATGCCCATAGCCAGGGGGTAAGGGTTTACGTTGCCTTGAATATTTTTGCTCATAACCGCGATATAGAGGCCCTGCCCACATACATAAGTGAACTGGCCGGCCTGGGAGTGGACGCGGTTATTGTATCCGACCCGGGAGTGCTGTCCCTGGTGCGGGAACTGGCACCGAACTTAAAGATACATATCAGCACCCAGGCCAATACTACCAACTGGCGCAGCGCCCGGTTATGGGAAGAGTTGGGGGCAGAACGTATCGTGCTGGCGCGAGAGCTTAGCCTGGAGGAAATTAAAACCATAGGCAGCCATACCGGTGTGGAATTGGAGGTCTTTGTGCACGGGGCCATGTGTGTTTCCTACTCGGGGCGCTGCCTGCTGAGCAATTACATGACGGGCAGAGGCGCCAACCAGGGAGATTGTGCCCAGTCCTGCCGCTGGAAATACCAACTGGTGGAGGAAAAGAGACCGGGGGAATATTTTCCGGTCATGGAGGACGACCGGGGTACTTATATACTGAGTTCACGGGACCTCTGCCTGCTGGAACACCTACCCGGTCTGGTTGAGGCCGGAGTAACGTCCTTTAAAATTGAGGGTCGGGTGAAAAGCATTCACTATGTAGCCACCATCACTAGAGTCTATCGCCAGGCGCTGGACGCCTACTGGGCAGACCCGGATAATTATTGCGTTCGACCCGAATGGCTGGAGGAAATAAGCAAAGTAAGCAACCGTGAATATACCACCGGTTTTATAACCGGCATCCGGCCGGGGGAAACCCCGCCTGTTTATTCCATCTACCAGCGCCCGTATACATTTGTGGGCGTGGTGCTGGGCTATGACGAACAGCGAAGTGTGCTGCTGTTGGAGCAGCGCAACCGGTTTATGCGGGGGGAGACGCTGGAAATTCTGACCCCGGGGCGGGAAACATTCGCCCTGGAAGTAACTGAGATTATTGATCTGGAAGGAAATTCCCTGGAAGCGGCACCGCACCCGCGCCAGACGGTATACCTACCCTGGCCGCGCCCGTTACCACAAATGTCGCTGCTGCGCCGGGCGGAACATGTATAAAACCCCTGTACCAAGGGTCACCATATTAATAATGGTGCTTCTTGGAAAGGGGTTTTATTTTTGCTGCCGAAACGCCGGCGCCGTATGGTAGCTTCCTTTTGGCTTATCGTGCTGGCCTTTGGGCTGGTTTTAGCTCACCTTTATCAAATACAGCTGGCCCAGGGCTATAAATATGCCCGGCAAGCCTTCCAAATAGGGAGCCAGGGAATAGCCCTGGAACAATTTGCCCGGGGGGAAATAACTGACCGGCAGGGACTTTCTCTGACCGGTGGTTACTATGCCAATCGAGTGGCGGTTATCCCCGCGCTGATGGATGAAAAAGAACACTGTTTACAGCAGCTGGCTGATATTTTAAATGTTAACGTAAACCAGTTGAAAGACCGGGCGCAGCGGGGCGCTTTTTATATTGACAGAACGCTGGGTGCCGGCACCTGTGCAGAGTTACAAAATACTGATTTGCCGGGGGTATATTTACTGCCGGTATACCAGCGTTATAGCGATAAGCCGCTGGCTGTGCACATAACCGGGCACATTGGTAAAATATCCAGCCGGGAGCAGTTTGAGCAAATGCAAGGCGCGGGCAGTAAGGCGTATCTGTTGGGTGACTGGGTGGGCCAGTCCGGCCTGGAGTATTTCTATGAACAGCAGCTGAAGGGAACTCTGGCCAAGCGCTGGGCCAGGGTGCCGGTAGATGCCCTGGGCAGGGTAATCGAAGGACCGGGGCTGTTGGTGGAAAGCTCGGACAGTGACCCCGGTCGCCTGAACGTAGTTACTACCATTGACGGGAACATACAGCGCATTGTGGAGGACGTCATGGATGAGCAAATTGCCACCGGGGCGGTGGTGGTGATGCAGGCAGGTACCGGTGATATACTGGCTATGGCCAGCCGGCCCGGCTATCATCCCGAGTTTTTTCAGGCGGTGTCTACGATAGACGAAATGCCCGGGGAGTTGTTTGTAAATCACTGCACAGCGTTGTTCCAGCCCGGCTCAATCTTTAAAGTAGTGCTGGCCGCAGCCGCCTTGGAAGAGGGCTTGGTGCAACCGGCCACTGTTTTTAACTGCGCCGGTGCTGCTGCCCGGCCGGTACGCTGCTGGAACGCTGCAGGGCATGGCCTCATAAGTTTTGAGCAGGCCTTTGCCGAGTCCTGTAACCCTACCTTTGTGGAAATCGGGCAACAACTGGGTGCCGATGCTATCATCAAATATGCCGCAATCCTTGGGCTGGATAAACAAAAAATAACCGGTTACCCTGTACCGGCTGACACCAGACAGGATTTGTCGCTGATTGCTGAGCCGTATAGCTTGGCCAACTGCAGTGTCGGCCAGGGTCCGGTGCTGGTTACGCCCGTGCAGGTAACGGCGATGATGAACACTATAGCCAGTGGCGGCATATACTATACACCACGTTTGGTAACCGGTTTGAGCGATCACAGTGGCCGCCTGGTGCAGCAATATAGCGCCGGCCGGCCGGAACAGGCGATTTCTCCTGCTACGGCCGTCCAACTGCAGGCATTATTGCGCGGGGTTACTGAATCGGGTGTGGGGCAAAAAGCTTTTCTACCAGGTGTTGGGAGTGCTGGTAAAACGGGCTCAGCCCAGGTAGACGGGTATGACGATGATAAGGTGGATGCCTGGTTTACCGGTTACGTGCCTGCCGACAGCCCACGGTATATCATCACCGTGCTGGTGCAGGGCGGCAAAAGCGGCGGTGACACAGCTGCGCCGGTATTTCGTGAAATAGCGGCCCGGAGCATGGAGGTTACCTTATTACCTAAATGAAGTGACAGAGGTATTATATTATTAGAATAAGGCATTTAGTTGCCGTTAGTTGCCGTTAGATAAAGGATATTTAAGGCTACACTATTAAAGGCAACTAAATGCTGTAATATATAGGGATTTTCCATTTGCATTATGGCAACTCATATAGATATAATAAGTTGTCACCTAATCGTAAATTCGTAAATGTTAAACTATGAACCGGGCCTGGGTTACATAGTAACTTAAAACAGTGAAAAATACTTAGATTATTTGAGAATCGTTATTTTATTGTGTGATCTCCGCTGTATTTACGTTATACATTTAATCTTCCAATTACCGAATTTGACCTCTATGTATGCGTAAGTGAGGTATATGCAATTTGGTAATACTGGATAGGCAGGCTATAGCTGACGATAAGGAATTAACCATATATGCATGTCTGCTAGAGTATAATTTCTAGTTATCTGTTTATCTGGATAATATAGTTAGTTTAAAAAAGTTAAAGCCTGACCCCAAGGAGGTATTTATGGTTATTTATAAAGATGTAGCACCTGAGGATTGGAACGACTGGCGCTGGCAGCTGCGCAACCGGATTACCAGCGTGGAAAAGCTGCGGCAGGTGTTGAAAATAACGGATGGTGAAGCAGATGAGATCAATCGCTGTCTAAAGTGCTTTCGCATGGCTATTACCCCGTATTATGCAAGCTTGATGGATCCCGGCAGCAAGGATTGTCCAATCAGGCGGCAGGCTGTGCCAGTGGTTGACGAGCTTAACCATGATGATGCTGATATGAGCGATCCGCTGCACGAGGACGTGGATTCGCCGGTACCCGGCATCACCCACCGCTATCCTGATCGGGTGCTCCTTCTGGTAACCGATCAGTGCTCCATGTACTGCCGTCACTGCACGCGGCGGCGGATGGCCGGGGGTAATGACCGGGCACTACCCAAAGCCCAGGTGGACAGGGCTATTGCTTATATCCAGAATAATAAAAAAGTGCGGGATGTGTTGATTTCGGGCGGAGATCCCCTGACTTTGTCTGATGACAATCTGGAATACATCATCAGCAGGCTCAGGGCCATCAAGCATGTGGAAATTATCCGTATTGGTACCAGGATGCCGGTGGTGCTGCCCCAAAGGATCACCCCCGAGCTATGCAATATGCTGAAAAAATACCACCCGCTGTGGATTAATACCCACTTTAATCATCCCAAGGAAATCACTCCCCAGTCCAGGGAAGCCTGCGAGCGCCTGGCCAACGCCGGCATACCGCTGGGCAACCAGTCGGTATTGCTGAGGGGAGTCAATGACTGCCCCAACTTAATGAAAAGGTTGCTGCAAAAACTAATGACCATTCGTGTGAGGCCTTACTACTTGTACCAGTGCGATTTGTCCAGGGGCATAGGACATTTCCGTACTTCGGTGGGCAAGGGCATCGAAATCATGGAAAACCTGCGGGGACATACCACCGGTTTGGCCGTACCTACCTATGTTATAGACGCGCCGGGGGGTGGAGGCAAAATTCCCGTGCTGCCCCAGTACCTGATATCCCGCTCGGATGACCAAGTGGTATTGCGCAATTTTGAAGGTAATATATATTCCTATACCGAACCGGCAGCGTATCATAAAGGGGATTGCCAGTGTGAAGAATGCCGGAAGCAAAAGGGGAAGACCAGCCTTGGACCGGCCGGGTTGATGAAAGACCGGGAAGTGGTCATGAAAATCCATCCTGCTAAAAAAGTTGCCGGCTAACTATTTGGATTAGATTACCGTTTAACTATTAGAGCTTGTTTGAAAATGTAGGCTTTGGAAACGGAGCTTATTCAAAAACAAGTGCGTACCGCAGAAGCCGAGCCAACGAAGAAAATCGAAATGGATTTCGTGCGGACTATTCGAACAGACTTTATTAGGATTAGACTATTATATGTAATTTACTTGAAAAGTGCCATTAGATTTTGATAATTGAGCTGGGAGGTTATAAATGTTTGCGCCGCAAAAGCAACCTGTTATTTTTAAAGAAAGTAAAGATTTTACCGTTAATATGCTTATAGACGACTTCAGCAAGCGAGCCTGGGTCAGTGACTATGCATACGGCAATGCCGGGTCACTGACCCGGTTTATTACCGACACCTGCACTGCTTACGGGCTGGAAAAAATTATTTTTCCAGCCCGGGAAGAGCACTATTATGATTTAAAAAGGCAGGGATTTGCCATGGAAGGTTGGATTGACGGCTATCTTAATGGATGCACGGCATATTTTCTCACAGCTTACCTGGACGACCGCCGGGCCCGCAGCGCCAGTCTGCACAAATACCTGGAGCAAATCCAACACATTACCGGCCGGTCAAAACAAAACCCCGCTCCTTTGCCGCCCGACCACAAGTTTTGCACTCCATCCACCCGGGACATACCCGCCTTAACCAGCGTATTTAAACAAGTGTTTGCCACTTATCCCAGCCCGGTAGATCAACCCGATTACCTGACCGCCGTTCTGGGCAAAACCGCACTATTCAAAGCGGTAAAACACGGGCAGAGCATAGTAAGCGTGGCTGCGGCCGAAGTAAACTGGACCAACGGCAATGCGGAAATTACCAACTGTGCCACATTACCGGCCAGCCGTGGTGCCGGTTTTATGCTTGGTATAATTAGTGAACTGGAAAAGGAGTGCTTGGGCAAGGGAATAAAATGCCTGTATAGTCTGGCCAGGGCTTCCTCCTACGGTATGAACCTGGTATTCCACCGGCTGGGCTACCGGTTCAGGGGTACGCTGATCAATAACTGTCACATCAGTGGGGGTTATGAGGATATGAATATCTGGGTCAAATATTGCTGCTAACAATAACCGCAACAACAAAAGATACCTTCTCCCGTGCAGATTGACTAATTAGCTGTATTATAGTAGGATAATAGTAATACTAATGTTGCCTTTATATAGAGATAATTGTACTAATTTGCACTAATACGGGAGTGTCTATGATGATAGTGAGAGGCGAACAAATTCGGGCATTGCGGGAAGAACGTGGCTACACACTGCAAGATTTAGCCAAACGGGCCAATCTGTCCCTTTCGTATCTCAGCGAAATAGAGAGGGGTTCCAAGAGACCTTCTCTTAAAACTATTGATAAACTTGCCGCTGCCCTGAATGTATCCAAAACTCAGCTAATTAAAGGGGATGTTACCGATACGGGACTATCCATGGGGGATAAAATTCGACTGCTGCGTTCGGAAAAAAATTTATCCCTGCAGGATTTAGCCCAGCGTGCGGAAATATCCCTTTCTTATTTGAGTGAAATAGAAAGGGGTGCTGTTTTCCCCGCCCTGAGCACCTTAAAACGCATCGCCGAGGGCCTGGAGGTGTCCGTGTCTTCCATTATGGGGCAGGAGGGCTCACTGGGTCACAAATTAAAGGCGCTGCGGGAGGAATACGGTCTCACCCAGGCCCAGCTGGCCAATCTGGCCGGGGTTACCGCAGGTCTCATCGGCCAAATAGAACACGGCAAAGTACAGCCTTCTTTAAAAACGCTGGAAAAACTATCCGAAGTAATGGGGGTTTCCCCATGTTACTTTATCATGGAGCCTGGTGCAGTGGACCAAATGTTAAGCTTAATGAACCCGGAACTGCGGGAACTACTGATGCATCCCAATGTACAGGCAATTTTAAATCTGGTGTGCAATCTCAATGAAAAGGAATTGCAGTTTATTTTAAATTTTATCCAGCTGTTCAAAAGATCAGAAATCTCCTGATCACGCAGCATTCTTGCTCATTGCCTAATTAGCTACTTGTCAAAATAAACATCTATATATTAAAATATAGTCATATAGAAGGTAAAGGAGTAATTGTATGGCTGCCAGGGTTATCAAGGCTTTGTGCATCGGGTGCGGGGTGTGTGCGCAGATGTGCCCCCATGGGGCTATAGCTGTGCTGGTCAAAACAGCCAGTGTGGACAGCATGCTGTGTGATGAGTGCGAGGAGTGTGTATTTGCCTGCCCCAACGGGGCAATTACTATTTAAACTATTAATACCGACATTACAGTAATGTATTTTCGCCGGAGGAGGATTTAAAATGCCTACCTATGATTTTCGCTGTGCCCAGTGCGGGCACAAATTCACCGTGCTGGTGAGTATCAGTGATAAAGATAAGGTTACCTGCCCCAACTGCGCCGGTAAAAAAGTGGAGCAACTGTTCACGGGCTGTGCAGTGCGAACCGGCGGCGGTGGCGGTTGTGATATGCCGACCACCGGCGGTGGATTTGGCGGTGGCTGAGGAATATAATAAACCGGCCGTGGGCCGGTTTTTTGTTGCCTAACAACCATGATTATTTAATCATAACCTTCTCATGAAAATAGATTTTTCAATCATCAGCATGCTCCATAATTTTAAAGCATTGGTAACCATTTTCTCATTAAATTTATAGAGTCCAGTCTGAAAATTGAAAATGAAAGGGTAATTGCGATAATATGTAGAATAAATTGTATAGTGTTATTTTAATCTTATTTGCTTTTGTACTGCAAGCTCAGTCAGCAATACACCAAAGTACAGATTATAATGTATTAAAACAGCGATAATTATTACTGATAGGAGTTGGGCATCCCGTTGTTACATCAAGCGACAGGTATCTCTGCGGCAATACTGGCGGGCGGTAAAAGCGCCCGTATGGGTACCGACAAGGCACTGCTGAAAGTGGGGCAGTATTACATAATAGAGCGCATTACCGGTGTTTTAAGAACGCTGGTGGATGAAATACTGATAGTGACCGACCGCCCTGAAATGTATGCCAAGTATGGGGATAAAACCACCAAAGATATTATGCCCGGCCATGGCCCGTTGAGTGGCATTCACGCCGGACTTGTGCGGGCCGCCCACCCATGGGTGCTGGTGACGGCTTGCGATATGCCGTTTATCAGTGCTCCGCTGATCCGTTTAATGATCCGGTACGCACCGGATTATGATGTTGTGGTGCCCCGCTACCGGGGATATCCCGAGCCGCTGTGTACAATATACGGCAAGGGGTGCATTGAAATTATTGAACAGCGCTTGACCCAGGGGTTGAATAAAACAACCCGCTTGTATGAAGATTTTAGAGTCAGGTACATTGAGGAAGAAGAAATGTCGTCCGTGGAACCACACCTGGAAAGGGTTTTCTTAAATTTAAACACACCTGAGGACCTAAAAAAAGCACAATTATGGAGTGCCTTGTAGTGGACCTGTAAGCACAATTATAGGGTATCAGGTAATGCCTGGTGTTGAAATTATAATTTAAAAAAGGTTACAATATACGGGTTGGTATTGTGTGCTATTTTAACAGCCAAGGAGATTTAAATGTTGCGTATTTTTTATCCCAACATGTATGTTCCCTCAATATTGGACATTAATCCGGAAGAACTTCAGAAACAAGGCATTACTGCCATATTGCTGGACCTGGATAATACTATAGTACCCCGGGACCGGGATAAGTTTTCCCCTGAAATAAAGGCGTGGCTTACCGGCATGCTGCAGAAAGGTTTTAAATTGTGTATCGTCTCCAACAACGGCACGTCCCGGGTAAACACCTTGGCCGGACCGCTTAAGATACCCTGCGTGGTCAGGGCGGTAAAACCCATGCGCCAGGCTTTTAGGCGTGCCCTGGAATTGCTTGATGCCACACCTGAGGAAACCGTGGTCGTGGGCGACCAGATATTTACGGATATCTGGGGCGGGAACAGGTTGGGTATGTTTACCATACTGGTGGTGCCCATGCCCGGCAAAGAATTCTGGGTTACCAAGTTAATCAACCGGCGCCTGGAGAAAGTGGTGCTGGCCCGCATATCCCGCCTGGTATCCCATAAAGATAAACAGTATTATGTTAGGTAAAGGTTGAAGTCAATGATTAATCGTCATTTTAGTGAATCATGCAAGGATAAACATTTTGTCAGGTAGATGAAGGGGGTTACGCGTGATTGGTTTACGGTAAAGCTGGTGAAGAGGTTGCCGGTCAAGGTGTGACGGCAGGTGGCGTGACCTCCGGCAATATGGAAATCGACGGTGAAACCCTTGTATACGGCATTATCGGTAACCCGGTGAGCCACAGCTATTCACCGGCCATGCAAAATGCGGCGCTCCGCGCTTTGGGATTAAACGGCGTATACGTGCCCTTCAGCCCCGGGCGGGAAAACCTGGTGCAGGCCGTGGCGGGTCTGCGGGCGCTGGGTATAGCCGGGGTTAACGTTACAGTACCATATAAAGAGGCCGTTATCCCCTATCTGGATGAGCTGACGGAAACGGCTGCTCTGTATGGCGCGGTAAACACCATTGTCAACCGGCAGGGCAGATTGACCGGACATAATACAGACGGCCCCGGGTTTATAAAAGATTTGCGAAAAGACTATGGTCATGACCCCTCCCGGGGCCCGGCCCTGGTTTTGGGGGCGGGAGGCTCGGCCCGGGCTGTGGTGATAGCCCTGGTGCAGGCGGGGTGCCCGGAACTGGCCCTGGTTAACCGCAATCTTGACCGGGCCCGGGCGCTGGCCGACTACGTAGCCGTTAAAACAAACTTTAAAGTACAGGTCCTGGAGTGGGATTCGGGTAACCGCCACCTGGCGGAATTTGTCCGGCGGGCTGCGCTGGTGGTCAACTGCACCCCGCTGGGCATGTCGGGCAAAAGCGGGGGTGATTGGCCCTTGCCCGCGGGGCTGCCCGGCAGCGGCCAGCTGGCCTACGATCTGGTATATAACCCGCCCGTGACACCGTTTATGGCCAGGGCGACCGGTAACGGTGCGGCGGCGGCCAACGGCCTGGGCATGCTATTGCACCAGGGGGCTCTTTCCCTGGAGGCGTGGACCGGCCTGACGGCCCCCCTTGGGGTAATGCAGCATGCATTGCAGCGGCAGGCCGGCGTTTAAGGTTTGGTATATATTAGGTATATATTAAGCATATATTAGGCATTTAAGAAAGGATGGATGATTTAATTGCTCCGTTGCCTTACAGCCGGGGAGTCTCATGGCCCTTCGCTTACCGCCGTATTGGACGGTATACCGGCGGGCCTGTCCCTGCAGGCTGAATACATAGACAAACAGTTGGCCAGGCGCCAGGGCGGTTACGGGCGAGGTGGCCGGATGAATATTGAGCAGGACCACGCCTCTATAACCTCCGGAGTGCGGGGAGGGCTGACCACGGGGGGGCCGGTGACGCTGGTGCTGGCCAATAAGGACTGGGAGAACTGGAGCCGGGTAATGGCGCCGGGACCTGAGGCCGATCTGGCGTCCCGCACTGTAACGCGGCCACGTCCCGGGCATGCTGATTTAACCGGGGCTATCAAGTACGGCCACCAGGACATGCGCAATGTGCTGGAACGCTCCAGTGCCCGGGAAACAGCGGCCCGGGTGGCCGCAGGCACAGTAGCCCGCCGGCTGCTGGATGAACTGGGCATTGTACTGGTGGGCCAGGTGGTACAAATAGGTAGCGTCAAGGCGCCTGGAACAGCACTGGATGCATCCCACCAGGATGCGGGAAAACTTGCCGAAGCGGTGGCCCAATCTCCGGTATACTGTGCTGACCCCGATGCTGCCGGGGCCATGGTGCGGGAAATAGACCGCGCCAGAGCCGAGGGGGATTCCCTGGGCGGTATTTTTGAAATAAAGGTTTTAGGACTGCCCCCGGGCCTGGGCAGTTACACCCAGCGGGATCGCACCCTGGACGGCCGGTTGGCCGGTGCGCTGATGAGTATCCAGGCCATCAAGGGTGTTGAGGTGGGCGCTGGGTTCAGCGCGGCGGCCACCAGAGGCTCAGAGCTGCACGATGAAATTTTTTATGACCCCGGCCGGGGCTTTTACAGGCAAACTAATAACTCCGGGGGCATTGAAGGCGGTATGTCCAACGGCGGGATACTGCTGCTGCGGGCGGCCATGAAACCCATCCCCACCCTGTATAAACCCCTGCGCAGCGTGGATATAAAAACCAAACAGCCATTTGAGGCATCGGTGGAGCGGTCGGACACCTGCGCTGTGCCCGCAGCCTGCGTGGTGGGCGAGGCTGTGGCGGCCTGGGAACTGGCCGTGGCGGTGCTGGAAAAATTCGGCGGCGATACTATGCGGGAAATCAAGGAGAGAGTAAGCCTGTATCGCGATTATGCAAAAGGTTTTTGATTTTGACATAAATTTAGATGCTTTTAGAGTAACCGGAAAGGATACTAATGAAAAAAAATATAATTTTAATTGGCTTTATGGGTACCGGCAAATCATCGCTGGGCCGGAGGCTGGCCAGGCGCCTGGGCTATAAATTTATCGATACCGATAGTGCCATTGAAAAGGTAACGGGTAAAACCGTGGCGCAAATTTTTCGCAAAGACGGTGAAATCAGGTTTCGCTCGGAGGAAAAACTGCAGGTTCGCAAACTGTCCGGCCAGTCCGGGCTGGTGGTGGCCACTGGCGGCGGTACGGTGCTGGATCAGGAGAACGTGGATTTACTTAAACAAAACGGTATATTTATTTGCCTGCGGGCTGATCCCGAAATTATCTTGCAGCGGGTAAAAAACAAAAAGCGCCGGCCCCTGCTGAGCCGGGGCGACCTGTGGGAAAATATTACCAGGCTGCTTAAAGAGAGGGACAGTTCCTACGAAATTGCCGAGTTGACAGTAGACACAGGTAAGCTCAGTTTTGATGAGGCGCTGAACCAAATAAGAAAATTTTTACAGCAACAAGGATACCTGTAAATTATCTAAAATGATAATCTTTTATTTATTTTATCGTTGGCAAAGAATGCCTTTATGGGGGTCTACAATGAAAGAAGTCGGTATTGATTTAGGCACTCGCTCCTACCGCATTATAACAGGCAGCGGCTTGCTGGATCGCGCCGGTGAGTTGGTGGCCGCTCTGCCCGTTGGCCGCAAAGTGCTTCTGGTTACTAATAACACGGTGGGCCAAATTTACGCCGGGCGGGTGGCCGACAGCCTGGCCCGGGCGGGCCTGGAAGTAATCCCGGTCGAGGTGCCCGATGGCGAGCAGTACAAATCGCTGTCCAGCGCAGAGCTGCTGTACGACCGTGCCTTTACCGCAGGCCTGGACCGGCGCTCACCCGTGTTGGCCCTTGGCGGCGGGGTGGTTGGGGACCTGACCGGGTTTGTGGCGGCCACCTATATGCGGGGTGTACCCTTTGTGCAGCTGCCCACAACATTGCTGGCCCAGGTGGACAGCAGCGTGGGGGGCAAGGTGGCTGTAAACCATCCCCGGGGCAAAAATATTATCGGTGCATTTTACCAGCCCGCGCTGGTTATTTCAGACACTGCTACGCTGTCCACTTTACCCGGGCGGGAATTGCAGTCCGGGCTGGCTGAAGTGATTAAATACGGTATCATCGGCGACGCTGTGTTTTTTACATGGCTGGAGGATAATATACAGCAAGTGCTGGCACTGGAACCCGGGGCGCTGGCGCATGTTGTTGAACAATCCTGTATCAACAAAGCCCGGGTGGTGGAACAGGATGAAACCGAACAGGGCACCAGGGCCATGTTGAATCTCGGTCACACTGTGGGCCATGCCATTGAAGCTCTGGCCGGCTACGGCCGTTACACCCATGGTGAGGCAGTAGCCATAGGCACTGCAGTGGCGGCACAGCTCGGGGTGGATATGGGTATGCTGTCCCGGGAGGGGGCGGACAGAATCACCGGCTTATTGCGCCGGGCCGGCTTGCCCATCACTGTACCGGCGGAGCTGGCCACCCCGGATATTATCACCGCCATGTATGGGGATAAAAAGACTGTTGGCGGCGCTATAACATTTATTATTCCGGTGGCCGTTGGCCGGGCGGTTATTCACCCCAACACATTGGAGGAACATATCAGTCGGGCTATTGAGGCGGCACGCGTAGATAATTGAATTTCAAATTAAAATGGGCTAAAAACACACTTATTGACTGTATACTAATATAGTAATTTATCGAAAGATTATTTTGTAGGATATATATTTGAACGTCTTATTCCGAACGGAAAGCAACGTACTGATGCGTTGCTTTTTTATTTTTATTTTTAAACCTACTTATAAAAGATGGCCATATAGCCATCATGATCCATAAATTCTAGTTTATGGAGATATTTTTCGTTAATAAAAGACTTTAAAAAGCAGGATATGCCATACATTTAGGAGAATTTACCTTAAATTGATATATTTTAACTTAACATTAGTTATTATGAAATTTTGTTAGTAATTAAACTATCTATGTGAGCAAAACTATCTGTTTACTTTTGTATAAGCATCTTGTTATTAAGTTGGATTTTTTTATTTTTCCTTAATTGGTACAATGTAGCATTTTGGATCAGGCATTTGTTGTTCAAATAAATAATAATTTGAATTTTTAGGGGATTAGTGATATTTATAAACAAATACATAAACCTTGAAGTTTAAGTAGCTTCCAATTTGACACTGCATATGGGGTTAACTGGTTATGATGAATTGGCAAACGAGAAACCTGTTGGGCACCTGTCTGGTCAAAGAAGGCGTGATTAGCCAGGAGCAGCTGGATCAAGCGCTGGAAAAACAAAAAGCAAGCCCAAACAAAGAAGATAGTCTGAGTAAAATACTGGTCAGAGACGGGCATTGCACCGAAGATGATATTGCCAGGGTAACCGCCAAAAGGGCGGGTGGTTCTTATATTACCCTGGATAGTATAACTATTGATCCCGCTGCCGTGGCAACAATGCCTGTGACGGCTTTTAAAAAATATAAAGCTCTGCCCGTAGCCTTTGACGGGGACAAGCTTGTGGTGGCCATGAAGTACCCTGATAATATCGTGGCCATTGATGACTTACAGATTATGACCGGCTTTGATATCAAGCCCGTAGTGGTACCTGATAGTGAGCTGGAGGCGGCCATCGAAAAATACAGCCGGGTGGGCCTGGATTTTGAGTATCTAAATGATGAAGAGCAGCAGGAAGAAAATATTAATATCGAAACCGATGACCAGACTTCCAGGCCGGCCGTACAAATCGCCCACATGATCCTGGACCAGGCTGTAGGCTCCAGGGCCAGCGATATACATATCGAACCTTACGAAACTTACCTGCGGGTGCGTTTCCGGATTGACGGGGTGATGCACGATATGATGCAGCTGCCCCGTAAAATACACGCGTCGCTGGTATCACGAATTAAAATTATGGCCAGCATGAATATCGCGGAACGGCGCATACCCCAGGACGGGCGCATGTCCCTGACAATAGAAGGTAAGCCCATTGACGCCCGGGTAGCCTCGCTGCCGGCCAGTTTTGGCGAACGCCTGACCCTGCGGCTGTTGGATCGCTCGGCCAAAATCATCAGCCTGGAAGAACTGGGTATGGCTCCCGAGATGCTGCGCAGGTATCGACAGGTCTTAGACCTGCCTTATGGCTGTATACTGGCCACCGGTCCGACGGGCAGCGGCAAGAGCACTACGCTGTTTGCCAGTCTGGCTACTTTGGACAAGGTGGCCAAGAATGTCATAACCGTGGAGGATCCCGTGGAATACCGGATGGAAAGCGTAAACCAGGTGCAAATCAACACCAGGGCCGGCCTGACCTTTGCCTCGGGACTTCGTTCCATACTACGCAGCGACCCGGATATCATCATGGTGGGGGAAATCAGGGACCAGGAAACAGCCAAACTGGCTATTGAATCAGCCCTAACGGGCCACCTGGTTTTTTCCACCCTGCATACCAACGACGCGGCGGGGGCTGTAAGCCGCCTTACGGAAATGGGCATTGAACCTTTCTTGACTTCATCTGCACTGGCATGTGTACTGGCCCAGCGTCTGGCCAGGGTGCTGTGTCCCAACTGCAAGGAACCTTATGAGATAGACCGGAGGCAGTTGGAAAGGGTATCCGGTTTTCCACTGGCCGAAAATGAAACCAGGGTAAAGTTATACCGCCCGGTAGGCTGCATGCGCTGCGGCAATACCGGCTTTAAAGGCCGGATAGGTATATATGAGCTGCTTTTTAACACCGAAACAATCCAGAAGATGGCGTTGGAGCGCAAATCAGCCAGCGATATTAAAAAGGCGGCCATCGCCGAAGGCATGGTGACACTGCGCCAAGACGGCCTGGATAAAGTTAAAAAGGGGATTACATCCTTGGAAGAGATAATGAGGGTGATCGTATGAATGGGCAGCAATTGCCTGACCTTAACAAAATCCTGACCCGAACGGTGGAAATGAATGGTTCGGACCTGCATATCAACGCCGGCGTACCTCCGGTGGTGCGGGTTAACGGGACACTGGAAAAAATGGCGGATGTGGTTAGTCTTACAGCCCAGGATATTGAAGACATGGTTTTCCCCATCCTGGAGCTCAATCACCGGGAAATACTGGAAAAAGAATTGGAGCTGGATTTTTCTTATTCTGTTCCCGGGGTCAGTCGTTTCCGGGGCAACATCATGTGGCAGCGCGGGACGCTGGCAGTCAACTTCCGAGTGGTGGCCATGAATATTCCCCGTTTTGATGACCTGGGCCTGCCCCCGGCGGTGGCGGACCTGGCCGGGCTGCCCAGGGGCATGGTGCTGGTCACCGGTGCCACCGGCAGCGGTAAGTCCACCACCCTGGCGGCAATCATCAACAAGATCAATGAGGAACGCGCCCTGAATATTGTCACAGTGGAAGATCCCATTGAATTTTTGCACAGCAACAAACAATCCATCATCAAGCAGCGGGAGGTGGGCAGCGATACCCACTCCTTCGCGGCTGCGCTGCGGCACGTCTTGCGCCATGATCCGGACGTTATTCTAATCGGCGAAATGCGGGACACCGAAAGCATCTCCATAGCTCTTACCGCCGCTGAAACCGGGCACTTAGTTTTTTCCACCCTACACACCCAGACAGCGCCACTGGCCATCCACCGTATTGTTGACGTGTTTCCGGAAGGCATGCGCAGTCAGATCAGGCAGCAGCTGGCCGATTCCTTGCAGGGTGTCATTGCTCAACAGCTGGTGCCCAGGACAGATGGTAAGGGCAGGGTGGCCGTCATAGAATTGCTGCTCACTACCTCGGCGGTAAAAAATTTAATTCGCGAAAGTAAGGAACACCAGCTCTATACAGTGATGCAAACAGGCCGCAATCTGGGTATGCAGACCATGGACCAGGCCCTGGCCGGATTATGTATGGCAGGCCAGATATCCAGGGAAATGGCCCTGGCCCGTGCCGTGGATAAAGTGGAGTTGGAACGCGCCCTGCGCAGAACTTCCTTTTAGAAAGCAAGGGGATGATTCTTTTGCTTCCGTCCTTTTCTGTTTGGGTAATTTTTGTTTATCAGATAGATAGTTAAAGTAATTAACAAGGTAGGGTTTTGTTATGCCGGTATTTGTTTATCAGGCTATGGATAAATCGGGCCAGCCCGTAGACGGTAAGCTGGAGGCCGAGCATGAATTCTCGGCTGCCGCCAAACTGCAAAAGATGGGCTACATTGTCCTTGAAGTTACGGAGGTTAAAGAATCAACTTTTGGCAAAACCTTTGCCCTGCGGCGCAAGGTTAAAATCGGTGATATAAGTTTTTTCAGCCGCCAGCTTACCGCCATGCTCACCGCGGGCATCCCGCTGACCCGCTGCCTGTACACGCTGCATGAACAGACTAAAAACCCCGTGTTACAGCAAACCGTG
This sequence comes from Desulfoscipio gibsoniae DSM 7213, assembly GCF_000233715.2. GTDB lineage: Bacteria > Bacillota > Desulfotomaculia > Desulfotomaculales > Desulfallaceae > Sporotomaculum > Sporotomaculum gibsoniae. The sequence continues at coordinate 2,690,985 of NC_021184.1, read as the reverse complement.
GGTCAGGTGGCTCGCGATGTGGAAGGCGGCATAAGCATGTCCGAGGCACTAAGTGCCCACCCTGCGATTTTCTCATCCATGTACGTGGATATGGTCAAAGCAGGGGAAATGGGCGGCATGATTGAGGAAATGCTGCAAAGGCTCTCCGAGCAGTTGGACCGGGATAAAAACCTGCGGGACAACATCCGTTCCGCCACTATGTACCCAATCATGGTGATAATTTTCGCCATCTGCGTGGTTTTAGCGATGATGTTTTTCATTGTGCCCATATTTATGGGGTTTTTCCCTGAAGATGTACCATTACCGCTGGCGACGCGAATTGTGATGGGTATCAGCGATTCCCTGCGCGGTTACTGGTATCTATATATACTTACTGTTATACTGGCCGTCCTGGGCCTACGCGTGTACATGTCCAGCGAGGGAGGTAAAAAGACGCTGGATAGGTTGAAATTTAAGGTGCCGGTATTTGGCGATCTATTTCATAAGGTTACCGTGGCCCGCTTTGCCCGTACATTGTCCACCCTGCTGGGAGGGGGTATTCCGGTTTTACAGGCCCTGGAAGCCGCAGGTCCCGCGTCCGGCAGTATACAGGTGGCCAACGCGATTAAGCAAGCCGGCGCCAGCATTATGCAAGGACAAAGCATTGCAGTACCTTTGAAAAATAGTGATCTGTTTCCACCCATGCTGGTCAATATGGTGGCGGTGGGGGAAGAAACCGGGCAGCTCCCGGAACTACTGGGACGGGTGGCGGACTTTTACGAGGAAGAGGTGGCCACCATGACCAAGGGATTGACCGCCATGATCGAACCGCTGCTGTTGATGTTGATCGGCTGTATCGTGGGATCAATCCTAATTGCTGTCTACCTGCCGATATTTACAGTGGTAACGTCTATCGGGGGTAAATAATTGGCCGACCCGGCAAGTTTAAGAGGTAACGAACTGGATAAAAGCATGGATGCATTTTTTGCTTACCAAGCTAACAGGTATAAAGAACAGCTCGCCCGGGTGGTGCAATCCGGCAGCAGACTGGTGTACCACTTCGCTAATCTTTACGGCCCGGGGCAATGGCAGGGACGATTTGATCCAGGCCGAAATGTTAAAATGACCAAAAGGAAACGGGGGAGGTGGTACTGTTGAGGCTTTTTAAACCGTCCGGCGCAGTTGGCTTGGAACTGGACAACGGGTCCATCAGGGTTATGGAGTTAAAAGGAACCGTGCATAAACCTGTCCCGTTTGCAGCGGGACAGATAGAAATTCCCGGCGGGGCCGTGCTTGAAGGGGCGGTCAAGGATGTGCAGCTGGTGGCGGAGGCCATCAAAGAACTGTGGGCCAAATCGGGCATAGACCAGCGGGAAGTGGTCATGGGTATTACCAACAAAGGTTTATTAATGCGCCTCGCCAAGCTCCCTAAAATTCCCGAAGACAAGCTGTTCAAAGCGCTGCGTTTTCAAGTTGATGAATACTTCCCCATACCACTGGATGAACTGATTTTTGATTACGCCGTGGTGGGCGAAACCACCGGGGATAACGGACCCCAGTTGGAAATTTTACTGGTGGCCATTCGGAAGGAACTACTGCATAACAGCCTGGAAGCCTTGTCCGCCGCGTCTTTAATACCGGAAATTATAGACGCCTCTCCCCTGGCTTTATTGCGGACCATGCCCCGGGATCAGCATGTCTTAAATATGATCCTGGCGGACATATCCAATGATTTAACCACGCTGCTGCTGGTTATAGAAGGAGCTCCCCGTTTTGCCAGGGTGGTGCCCAACACACTGGCTTCATATACCGGTGGCCCGCTTATACCGCCGGGTGACGTAACCGAACAGCAGGTGGCTGTTACCCTGGAAGAAGGGAACCGGCAGAACGGGTTCGATGAATGGTTTGCCGGCATATCCGGCGATATCGTTTCCACAAGCACTTATTACATGGCTCAAAACCAGGCACCCCCGGTGGACAAAATAATTCTCAGCGGCCGGGGCTCCTGTGTACAGGGGCTTGTTGAATATTTGCAGGAAGACCTGGGTTTGCCCGTGGAGGTTATTAATCCCCTGGCCAAACTGCACGCACCGGTGCAGGCCGGGAAGATTAATTGGGAACAAAGTGGTTCTGAGTTTGCTGTTGCTACCGGGCTGGCCCTGCGGGGGTTAAAATAATAGATATGAATATGAATATTAATATTAATTTACTCCCTTTGGAATATAAACTGCGGCTGCAGCAGCAGCGCAGGCGCCGTATGCTGTTAACCGCCGGGGGACTGACCCTGTTGCTCCTGTTGATTTTTTACGGTACGCTGCTTGTCTTGACGCAACAGGCGCGGTGGGAAGCCAACCAACTAGCCAGTCAAAGACAAGTCCTGGAAAGCCATATGCCCGCCCTGGAACAGTATGCCACCCTGCAGGCCCAGGTTCAAAAAACGGCAACGGTCATCAAACAAGCGGTGGGTGTTCCGCCGGACTGGGCGGGCATTTTGACCGATACCGGCCGGTACATACCACAGGACGTTTGGATTACGGACTTTTCAGCTGCATACAAACCGGGCAGCAACACCCGGAAGGAAAATGCCCCGGCCGACCAGGCAGCCCCTGCCGAAGGCAGCGGGCAGGCTGCGCCAGGCAGCCGGCAAAATAATGCACCAGCCAAGCCGGCCCCTGTCGTTACGGGGGAGATAACTATCCGTGGTTACGCGATCGATCGTGTATCGGTGGCCAGGTGGCTGGAAGAAATGCGCAAAGTACCCGGCCTGAACGGCATTACCTGCCAGTTTGTCTCCGAAGAATCCCTGGACGGGGAACCTGCCGCCCGTTTTGAAATAAAAGCTGATATTATGCAGGACGCTCCCCAGCAAAACCAAGCGGCAAAGGAGGGGGGCGGTTGATGAATAAAAAGCTCTCCAGCCATAACATTTTATTGTTAGCCCTGGGCATTATCGCCCTTTTATTATTATTTTTATTTAACAGCCAGCTGAGCGCGCTGAAAGAAGCCCGGTTGGCGCTGCAGCAAGAGCGCCTGGCCTCTGACCAGACCCAGGCCAGGTTGCAAGAGCTGCTGCAGCTTCGGGATCAAGCCGCTGCCCTGGAGGAGCAGGCTGAAAGCATGGAAAGATTGCTGCCCGCCGAGCCCCAAGAAGACCTGTTGATCCTGGATATCGACACCATCTGCGAGGATGCCGGCGTAGAACTAAAGCAAATCCGCTTTGAAAAGCGGGTTGACAGGAAGGATTATATAGAAATGCCCCTTAAAATGACTTTTGAAGGCGGTTACTACAGTGTTCTTAGCCTTTTTAACCAAATGCAGGAAGGGCCGCGCGCCCTGCGGGTCGATGAAGTTAAGGTTGTCCAGGGCGGTCAGGACCAGACCGGTTTGAAAGCGGATGTTAAAGCCAGCGCTTTTTACACCGCCCACTAATGTTAACTCTGGAAGGAGCAGTAAGGCATGGCAAGTAAAATATCCAGGGAACAAATTACCTCGTTTATAGAGAAAAACAAAAAGAGCGTAATATTGGGCGGAGTTTTACTGGTTATCGTCCTGGTTGGGCTGGTTTTGGTAATTAAATTAAATTACGGCTTTATCAATGGAGCCGCGGAGGACCAGACCCAACAGCCAAATAGCATGGCGGCGGATAAAGAGCAAAAGGCTTCGGCCGGCGCCGTTACCACCTATCTGCCGGAAACCAAGCGAAAAATAGAGGATACAGGCACTGAGCCCCGGGACCCCTTTGCCAGGAACATGACTTTAAAAGGAATTATCGTGGGGGGCAACAGCAGTCTGGCCATTATTGAATCGGGCAGCACCGCTTATATCGCCGGGGTGGGTGAAAAAATCACCGCTGATTGGACCGTTGCCAAAATAACCGGGGACGAAGTGGTTTTGAAGTCCGGCACCCAGACCATGCGGTTGGAATTCCAGGGCAACACCAAGTAATGTGCATTGTGCTTGGTTGAAGGGGAGGATAACAACGATGTCCTGCTTATATGTAAATAAACATACTAATGGTATTGTTATTTCACTTGTTTTTCTTATTCTTACGTTCTTGGCCTGTGGCCCGGCGTATGCTGACGGTGATGCAGTGCCAATGTTCTCAACTAGTGAATCCCTCAGTGCAGTGGAGGGGATCTACGATGAAAGCGGTGAGAAGATATCCCTGGATCTGCGGGGCGTGGATCTGAGGGACGCGCTGTCCGCGCTGGCCATTAAGATGAACGCCAATATTATCCTGCTGGATCCCAAGCCCGTTAAAATAAACTTCCAGGCGGATAATATCACCGCCAGGCAGGCTTTGGAGTTGATCATCCAGTCCCAGGGACTGACCTACCTGCAAAATGGCCAGATTATCATGGTTGGGCCGGCGGATAAACTGAAAAAGGATTTTTTCAACCAAATGATTCTAACCAGGTTTAACCTTTTTTACATACCGGCATCTGAAATGAAGAGCCTGCTTGGCGAGCTGGGGCTGGATATGACCTCTGTCACCGTGAACACCAACCAGAACGCCATCTGGGTGCAGGGCACCGTCCAAGCGGTGAAAAAAGTGCGGGAAGTAATTTACTCGGTGGACAACATGGAAAACCAGGTTTCCCTGGAGCATAAAATCGTCACCCTGAACCAGATATCTCCGGAAAGGGCAGTGGAACTACTGGCCAGCGCCGGGGTGGAACTAAAGCGCTACGTACTGCTGGATAACCGGTTGCTGGTATTCGACCCTGAAGTGCTCTCCCGCTGGGATCAGGTGCAAACTCTGCTTAGTCAGCTGGATAGCCAGGCCGCTAACAAGAACAAGGTGTTTGTGTTTCAGTTGAAAAATATAGTGGCTGGTGATGCAGCGGATAGGTTGTCGGAATTTGGCTTTAGCGAAGTTAAAACTATTACCTACAATTATGACCGGTTCGGGCATGAATTGATGGTGCTGTGTCCACCGTATTTGGAAGCCCAGCTGCGCAGTGCTTTGGTAAGCATGGACGTTACCCGTCAAGCAACCAGGGTACCGGTATTGAAAGAAGGCGGGGAAACTGCCCATAGCAAGCTAAACGCCATGCGTAGTTTACTTAGTGATTTGTCAGGTGTACCAGTATCCAAAATGCATATATCCAGAAATATTTCCGGGGATAATGATAATCCTGAATATGTGCTCTGGGTGGAGGAAACACCGGATAAAAGTCAATTGATTAAAGATTTGATTGATGAGATAAGAAAGACAATTTAACCAAAATTTTTGGTTAAATACGTCTAAAAGTGAGGGTAGGTCGGTATAACGTATTTGGTGTGATGTGTTTTTATGTTTTAGCCCCTGTTGGGATGAGATTTTCGAAAAGGAGGTGAAAAAATGTATCGAAGTATTTGTCGTGCGCTGAGGAACCGTAAAGGCTTTACTCTGGTGGAACTGATGGTGGTTGTGGTTATTATTGGTATTTTGGTGGCGATTGCTATACCGATTTATAACAATGTTATAACTAGCGCACAGCAAAAGGCAGATCAGGCAACTGCAAGAACAATACTTAGTGCAGTAACAATAGCAATGTCGTCAGATATTACTGTTGATAAGACAAACCCAACAGCAACTGAAATACAGCAATTTGTAAATACTCCTATTATTAAAGCTGCTGCTGCGACAGCTGATGACCCATGGGCGGTTAACAATAATGGTGGTACTTGGGAAGTTTTTCATTGGAATGGTTCTGCTTCAGTACAAGTAGTATTACCATAGAGAGCCAGAATGGTGCCAGGCTCCCAACATCATATCTTATTGGATGTAGACAAGGGGACGGTCCTCCTGTCTTGAAACGGATGCTTCCAGGCACTTTGCTCGAGAAGTTTTTGGGTCTGGCTTACGCCATCCCAAATTATTGAAGTTTCACCTGCCTGCGCCATCGTTGATAACGGCATGTGCTTCTTCCAGGGTATTGGCGGCGAATAACTCCTCAAGAATATCATCCAACTTCTTCAATTCGGTTATCTGCACCACCTTTTGCTGCAAACCGGTCGATTTCTTCCCAAACTTGCGCATCAGATATTTGCAGATGATCTCCCGGGTCCTCTCCACCCGGCCTTCAGCACGGCCTTCAGCACGGCCTTCAGCACGGCCTTCAGCACGACCTTCAGCACGACCTTTCTCATGCCAACTGGTGGTAATCTGCATAATCACATCAACCTCCTCACTATCCAGTTTTCCCAGTTCTCGGTTAAATTGTTCTTCTTCCTCATTGTTCAATTTTAGGTAGGTCTCGAAAAATCCGGCCAGCAGTTCCATTCGGGCCGGATCCAGTTGTAAACGTACCAGCATGCGCATGAATTCCAGCTTGACCTTTACTTTTTCTTCCGGTTTAAAGCCCATTTTGCTTAGTAAGGCGGCAGCCACCGGATTATCGATTTGTATATATTCCCGCCAGTTCAGTTTCTTTAGTTCCAGCTTGTAAAACCGGAAATTCAAGACATGCAAAAACGAAAACCCCAGCTCGAAACTGTCGTGTTCATCCCGTGTCCGATCATAGCTAAATATCGCGATTGGTAATATTTTGCGCCGGTATTTTTCATACAACCGGCTGAAGTAGATGAACATCCGCTCGTTGAATTTCTTTTGCTCGTATGCCTGTGGCTCAACATGTACCAGGATTAAGCCGGGTTCACCTTTGAGCCGGGTCTCCACCAATATGTCCACTTTGTGCTTCTCACCGATCGTTACGTCAGTGAAAATCTCCTGTTGGAGAAATTTTATGTGCATCAGGTCTATGGATCGGGCGGCTTCTGGGAAAAATAGTTCTATAAATTCAGCAAAAAACGTTTCCAGCAATTCTTTAAACAAGCGGTCGTGGTCGATCTGATTTGGGGTCATCGGGTCGGCTCCTTTTTTTCTTCTGATAACAGTTTACCTTATGGTCAATACGGTTTCAAGGGATTTACAGTACCACTGCTCGAGGAAGTTCCAAAAAGCCCAATTAGATGAAGACGAATTGTTATATCCATAAAAAAGAATGCGATTCTTTCAATTTAGCTCTATTTTTATGTTAGGGTGCCATGACTATGCTTGCGTTTATAAACAAAGTAACTTTAGAGAGGGGTGGGTATGGAAAAAAAAGTCAAGAAGTAATAATATTAGTGGGATAGTGGGTTATAGCAGCGGTGGCATGATAAAAAATTGTAGTTTTAATGGCACTATAAAAATAAAGTTGTTTTCGTGATAGCGAGTAGATCTTAAAAAAAAAATTGAAGCAATATTCAAGCCCTTTGTTAACCTCCATGTATTAAACATCTTGCATAGTTATTTTTAGCGTGTTATACTAATTTTGCTAAGACAACCATTATTTCATAACTGAAAAGAGAGTTGGCTAAAAGCCGTATCGGCAAATAGCCATCGTTGCATTTTTTGCTTTATAAGGAAGGGATATCGGAAATATTACAAGCATGTTTGATAAGTAATGTTCCCGTATTCTACAAATTAAGAGGGCCGGATAAAAAACGGTCAATGAGGGTGGTACCACGAAAAGCCCGTGGCTTTCGTCCATTGGAGCGAAAGTTATAGGCTTTTTTATTTTAAAAAGGAAACAGGAAAAAATTTATTATCCTTGAAAGTATCTATTCAGTGAAACTAAACTGTTGTATTGCCCGTAAGCTAACGACTTGCGTAGCCGGCAACAGCACCCGCGTAGTGAGGGTATACGGGTGGTGGCTCAAAACCAGCGGCTCAGGTGATGGCGGCGCGAAGCACCGAAGTGAACGGGGGGTAAAACAACAGTGAGTTTTCTGAAGATTAATTTTATTAAAAATACGGTAGTACGGAGGAGGTTTCCAATGAAAAAGGTTCGCTGTGTGATCATGAGGGGTGGAACGAGTAAGGGCGTGTTTTTTCACGAAAACGACCTGCCCCGGGACATCGAAGAAAGAATGAGGGTCATTTTGAAAGTGATGGGTAGCCCCGATAAAAGGCAAATTGACGGACTTGGCGGCGCGGATATACTCACAAGCAAGGTTGCCATTATTGGCCCTCCCAGCAATGAAGATGCTGATGTTGACTATATTTTTGGCCAGGTAGGCATCAACGAACCGCTAATTGACTGGGGGTTTGTGTGTGGAAACTTATCCGCCGCAGTAGGCCCGTTTGCCGTGCAAGAGGGATTGGTAAAAGCACAGGAGCAGCGAACAATTGTAAAAGTCTTTTGTCCCAATGTAGGCAAGTACCTTACTGTCGAATTTCCAACAATAGATGGCAGGACGGTAGATGACGGGGATTATGCGATTGACGGCGTACCGGGTACCGGCGCCAAGATCGCCCTGGACTATTCTGATACGGCGGGGTTGCTGACGGGCAGCCTTTTGCCGACAGGGAACCGGAAAGACGTCCTCAAAGTCGATAACATAGGGGATATTGAGGCCTCAATTATAGATGTCTCCATGCTTGTTGCTTTTGTAAGGGCCAGAGATTTGGGACTAAAGGGGCCGGAATCGGCAAATGAGCTGGATGCAAACAGAGAATTAATTAACACCCTGGAACAAATCCGGGTCGCTGCGGCCCGGTTGGTCAACCTTGATGAAAAGTATTACTATATGCCGGTAGTTGCCATGGTTCAAGAGCCTGTGCCATGGAAGAACAACATGACCGGGGAAATAATGAATCCTGAACACGTTACTATTTTATCCAAAGCATATGGCGCAAGGATGATTCATAAGGCTTACCCGGGAACCGGCTGCGTTACCACCGGGGTAGCCGCTAAAATGAAGGGATCGATTGTGAACGAATTCGTCCCGCCTGGTGTTGAAGGTAATGGAACGGTTACTATTGGTCACTTTTCGGGACTTATTTCAGTGGATATAAAATGTCAGGAAAAGGATTCGGAATTTCTAATTGAGAAGGCAGTGATGCACAGGACGGCGCGAAGGATTATGGAAGGATACGTGTACGTATAACAGATAAGGGGTTTTAAAACTTTAGATGAAGACTAAAAGGGTAGGAGAATTTTTATGACTATTGTAGAAAAAATACTGGCTGCACACGCGGGCAAGCAATCAGTAACGAGCGGGGAGTTTATAAACGTTAAAGTTGACCTTGTTATGGCAAGCGACCTGACTGCTCACATTTCAATTAATCAGTTGCAAGCGCTTGGTATTCGAAAGTTATTTGACCCAAGCAAAATAGTGTTTGTGATGGACCACTTTACACCCAACAAAGATGTCGCTGCTGCCATGGAAATCAAAAAAATGCGGGAATTCGCCAGGGAACTGGGGGTAAATTTTATCGAGGCTGGTGACATTGGGATTGAGCACGTCTACCTGCCGGAGAAGGGCCTAGTTCTTCCCGGGGAGGTTGTGGTGGGGGGAGATTCACATACCTGTACCTACGGGGCACTTGGCGCCTTTTCTACAGGTATGGGATCGACTGATATAGCTGTTGCCATGGCTACAGGGGAAATCTGGATGAAGGTTCCCCCGACGATAAAGTATATGTTTAACGGTAAAACCGGTAAATGGGTTACCGGAAAAGATCTCATTCTCTACACTATTGGACAAATCGGCGTCGACGGGGCACTATATTCAGCCATGGAGTTCACTGGTGAAGCCATCAGAGATATGTCCATGGACGGGCGTTTTACAATGGCCAACATGGCTATCGAAGCCGGAGCAAAAACCGGCATCTTTGAGGTAGATGAGAAAACCCTTGCTTATGCACAGGAGAGGGCTAACCGTCCGTTTACAGTTTGCAAAAATGATGACTCGGACGAATATGCGCAGGTGATTGAATACAACGCGGAAGAAATCGAACCGCAGGTTGCCTTGCCTCATTCGCCAAGTAACGTTGTGCCGGTAGAAAAAGCCGGGGATATAGAAGTTGACCAGGTAGTAATCGGAAGCTGCACCAATGGCAGGCTGGAGGATCTTTACTATGCTCACTTAGTAATGCAGGGCAGGAAGGTCTCTAAAAATGTACGGTGCATTGTTATTCCCGGTTCTCAAAAGGTTTACCTGGACGCGCTCCGCGCCGGTTACATAGAAACTTTTGTGATGGCCGGTGCTCTTGTCAGCCCCCCCACCTGTGGCCCATGCGTAGGAGGACACATGGGAATTCTGGCGGCAGGGGAACGCTGTGCTTCTACAACAAACCGGAATTTTCAGGGCCGTATGGGCGACCCCCGCTCCGAAATATACCTTGTAAACCCGGCAGTTGCTGCTGCCAGTGCTATAACCGGGAAAATCACTAATCCCAAAGAGGTGATGGGCAATGCTTAAAGGCAGAGTATGTAAATTCGGGGCTAATATTGATACGGATGCAATAATTCCGGCCCGTTATGCAAATTTATCTGATGCGGTGGAATTAGGAAAGCACTGCATGGAAAACATCGAACCGGGTTTTTCAGGCCGGGTCAAGCCGGGCGACATATTGGTGGCGGAGAGCAACTTTGGGTGCGGTTCCTCCCGCGAAATTGCTCCAATGGCAATCATGGGGGCAGGTATTTCGTGCGTAATTGCAAGGAGTTTTGCCCGGATATTTTTTCGAAATGCCATAAATATTGGACTTCCATTACTTGACTGCCCCGAAGCGATAGATAAAACAAAAGAGGGGGATTACCTCGAGGTCGATCTCTCTTCGGGGCTGATTAAAAATGTTACCGCTGGTTTGCTCTTTAAGGCTGTTCCTTTCCCGTCTTTTATCAGGGACTTGATCAGCGCGGGCGGACTCTTAGAATATACCTTAAAAAAAGATCGGGGAGAATAATTATGAGAAAAACAAGTCTATTGAAAAAACTTATTCAGGACGATGAGATCCTCGTCATGCCGGTGGCCCATGATGCAACTGCCGCCAAGCTTATTGAACTTACCGGGTTTAAGGCCGTTTCCCTCGGTGGCTACCCGACGACAGCAACGCTGCTTGGAAAACCCGACCTTTCCCTGGCCACACTTACCGAAATGTGTACGCATGCGAAAAACATTGCAGGAGCCGTAGACATTCCCCTTTTTGCGGACGGTGATACCGGCCACGGCGGTATCATAAATGTGATGAGGACGGTTAGTGAGTTTGAAAGAGCCGGAGCCGCCGGGATGTTCATAGAGGATCAGCTGTTTCCTAAGCGTTGTGGCCACATGGAGGGCAAAGAGGTAATTGAAACCAGTGAAATGATTGCTAAAATAAAGGCAGCTGTCGACGCCCGGGTGGATCCTGATTTCGTCATCGCGGCCCGAACCGACGCACTGGCAGTGACAGGTATTGAAGATGCCATAGAGCGGGCCAACAGGTACAGGGAGGCAGGGGCGGATCTAATCTATGTAGAAGCCCCGACAACAAAAGAAGAGATGATCAGGATTAACCGCGAAGTGAATGCGCCTACTCTGGCCGTACAGATCGAAGGGGGTAAAACGCCTCTTTTACCTACAAATGAGCTTCAGGAGATAGGTTATAATGCGGTAGCCTATCCTCTTTCCACACTCTATGCGGCTGCTTTCGCAGTAAGAAACGTCCTGGAAGAACTCATGCACAAGGGAACCACAAGTGGATGCATGGATAAAATGATTCATTTTAATGAGTTTAACCAGCTTATGGAGTTGGCTTCTCTAAGGGAAAAGGAAAGCTCATATTCCAAAATATAGCCTGACTGAGTATAATTTCACAAAATATATATTTAAGGCATTCCGTTTGGCGGAGTGCCTTAAATGTTCGCCCGGAACCGGTCCTCATATTCACACTTGTCCGCCACATAATAAATACAATGCTGCCTATAAAATATTTTTTGTAGCCCGGCATTTTCTCACCTATTAACAATAGCGTTATAGCCTACATCAATAAATAAACACAATTAACCTATAATTAATGACAATTTCAACTGAGGCAGGACTTCGATTTAATAATAATTATCTCGTCAAGTCCTTACTTGCCTTTACCGCTTAACTCTGATTTTTGCTATTAGCAAGAATATAAGCGGAAAGCCAAATTCAAAAGTAAAAAGAACATAAAAAGGCCAAACATTGGTCAGGAATGCACCCAGTTCAAGAGTATTTGATGAGATTGCCATAGAAAGGGCTATCACCAAAAGCAGACCTATAATTATAGCTACCGTCTTAACGAACCGCTCGGTTCGATTTAAAAACCTGTACTGATGCATATTGGACATTATATAATTACCCCATTAAATCCCTTTCATTATAATTCTATGTATATTTGTATATCCCTGTCGCAAGAAGGGTGCCAGCCAGTTATTTCACTAAGATAGATCAGGCCAACTGATAAAGGTGTTTAATCTTCAACTATTGCTGCTGCTATGGCCGCTCCAACCCCTGAGCCATCTTTGGTAAGTTTTGTTTCGATAAGATCAGACTTACCTTTGAAAATGTTTTTAAATGTGATGTTTAACTTGCTTGCATACCCGGGCATTAATTCATACAGGGAACCGTCTATGGCTATGGTGTGGCGTTTCTCAAGGCTTGGATCAATATGCTTTAATACACCGGTGAATGTTGCTGTCACAAGTTGTATGGAACGGATAATTACGATAGATGCAATGGTGCGCAAGGTTATCCGCTCTTCTAATAGAGAATGGGGGATTCGGCAAATTGTTTTTAGCCATTGCGAGACGTCAGTTAAATCAGGGCTTTCGTCCGTGAGTAACCTAGTAATATCTTCTGACTTTATTTTATATGGCGTAAAAAATATTTCCGGTCGGCCGGATACGAATAGTAATTTTTTGTTGATGAAGTCCTGGATAATTATTCTGGTTAATTCACCTATATATTGGCCGCCTACCATTTTTTCCAGGCGCTGCTCCCCGGGTATTTGGCTTTGCCTGTCCAATTGCAGGTCATATTTAGTGGCCGGAAGCTCATTAAAATTACCCGATTCCATATTAATAATCATAGGTTTACCTGTAATTGGAGAACTGGGCTCGATATAACATGTGTTATGGCCGGTGCCGCATATAGACCCTATATCCGCATACCGGTCAATATAGGACGATGTTAGTAAAGTACCCACTGTATCGTTGATAATGGCCCTTGGAATAACCTGTATTAAATTTTTGCAGACCAGTGCCTTTTGCAGCATCTCTGAAACGTTATGGCCTTCCACGCCCGATGTTTGAATTTCCTTAGTCCATTTTATCAATATAGCCTGATTAACACCTGTTTGCTGGCTGGGGAAAGAAAAGGTAAAGCCGAGGGGGTAAATTTGGCCGGGTTCCAATAGGGATTCTATTTGCCCGGCAATAAATTGAAACAAATCGGTACCGGTAGCCTCCCGGGAAGTAAAGTCGTAGCCTTTTCCCCGGTCCTGTAAAGGAAACGACCGCCGCTTGAGGATCCGGTATTCCCCGTTTCCTTTAATTCCAACCGTTAATATGCGCACATTAGTGCCGCCAAAATCTATGGCCAGGTAAATACCCTTTTCCCGGCCTGTAGGCTTTGTCAAAAAGGAAGGCAGCATTTTTAATGAACTGCCCTTTCCCGTAAGTCCATCTGTCATGGCTTGTTGAAAACTGTTGGCGATCTCCAAAATCTGCGGTTCGGAGAAAACAAAACCAGCTCTCAGCATTCTTACCTTATTTACTAATTCATGCATTTTCTACACCCCCTGGTGTCCTGGCTTTCCTGATTATGACAAAATATATAGCAGTAAATCCGGAAGGCTGACTAACCTTCCGGATTTATTATATTTGGAATGCACTTTGATGTTAAGATGCTGTTTTACTTCAGTGAAATTATAAACTTTTGATGAGTGTGCAATATTGTTATTCTAACAGTTATATTGTCTTTATAAATTGCCTTACGTTATCTAACATTTGTTTGCGTTCTTCGTTTGAAACCATAGGTACGGCATAATAGTTTATATATTTAACGTCAGCAAAGCCACAGAAAGCAAAAATGCCATTAACGAAGGATGTATTGATGGCTTGCATCATGCCGCTTTGGTTAGCCGTATTTTCGTCTGCGCCCGAGGTGGTGATGATCGCGGCTCGCTTACCCGGAAGCAGGCCGCGCGGGCCGTTGTCGGTATACTCATAGGCAAAGCCCTGGCTCATCACACGGTCAATATAGCCCTTTAACATGGCGGGTACGGAGAACCACCAAATAGGACTAATTAGCACCAGTATATCGGCCCAGGCTACGTCGGCCTGCTCTCCGGCAATATCCTCCGGTTTTTGATTGGCCAAGAACTGCTGGAAATCCGATGCACTTAGTACCGGGTTCCAGTTCATGGCATATAAATCTTTGACTTTTATTTCTGCCGCCCTTTGTTCCAGCTCTTGTTTAACTACATCGAGAATGGCAGCGTTAAAACTTTTAGGATTGGGATGACAAAAAATTACCAGTGCTTTCAATGATATCAACTCTCCTTATGTTTATATGCTAAGTATACTAGTAGAAGTAACTGCTGTTAGTCTGGTTGTTTATCGGATAGTAAAACACCCCCCACGCCCACGTTATCGCGTTCCCGTTCCTCAATCAGTACAATTATGGACTGTTCCGGCAGTTTAATTATTTCACTGGCAGTTTTGGTAATGGATTTTACCAGTTTAGCCTTTTGTTCCTTGGTTAACTTAGGCCCGTCCACGGTAATTACAGGCATGGAAAATCACTCCTTTACTATATTTTTGTAATTATAGTTTATCTTAATGCCAGTTTGCTATACATTATTGCAATTCAAGTACTTTTGTTTCAAAAAGATAAGCGATACGATCTTTACTACTCTATTACTCCAAATATCTCCATGATATAATATCGATTAGAAAGCTCATCCCAAACTTCGATTGGGGGCAACCTCATTCAAAAATCCCGCAACCTTCTCTAAATACAAATCCCCCGTGACTTCATAAGATTTGCAGTGCTTCGCCCCCGGCACCCTCTACAAACGGGCTTGGGGATAGGCCTTTTGTAGCAACTCACTGTTTTCAATGGAAATATCGGTATCCTCCTTTCCGTGTTTTTGCCCTGGATTGGCTAATCGCCTGTTCTGCTCTTGTTTCCATATACGTAATCCTGTATGGTTTATGAAATTTTACATTTTTAAAGCTATTCTATTATGGAGATTAAGAATGCAAGTCAATTAAGTGATGATCTTGTTACTCACTTGATAAAGGTGGCTGATGACTAATCCTTGTCCGCCCCGTAACGGCGGCAACTATAACATACTGCATTTTCCCCGTCTTTTTACTTGTCAATCTAACATGTCCGCCTACCACCGGCTTACCCTTGCCGGAGAATCTAATGTAATCAAGTGGAAAATTGGAATATGCCAGATCTATTCCTTCAGGTAATTGCACTATTTCGGAATTGCCATTGGCTGACGGAGCAACAATTCTATATTTATCATCTGCTAAATACAGCCTGATATAAAAACTGTCGGAATCCTTCACCAGTGCTTCCTGCGCCACTGAACGGATATGCCGTTGTAACTGCAGACATTCGGCTTGCAGTTGATAATTTGCCATATAGTTATTCATGGCCGGGACAGCAATGGTCATTATTATACCTATAATCAGGATAACGACAGCTAGTTCGATTATAGAATATGCCTGGTTTCCAAAGATAGTGCTTCGGATGCAATTCATATCAATGCATTCCTTTTAACTGGTTTAAAGATCAAGTATTCTGCAAACTTTTTATGCTGTTTGGAGAAACTGCTGCAAATTTATGTAATATTGTTGAAAAACTTTTCTATATTGGCAGGATTTTTTTGATTAATTGTATAAATTTTATCATATTGGCAAAATTAGTGGGCAAAAAATTTTAGGTATTCTCACGCGGTTTGTGGTAGCTACCGGATCATGAGTATGGTTAATCCGTTATCCGTTATCATGGAGGTGATGCTTTTGCTTACTGAACAGCGGGGATTTATCATCTTAGAGGTGCTAAGCTCTGTATTAATATTGAGCATTTGCGCTGTTGTCATATTATTTGCTGTTACCACTTCGACAAAGCAGTTGGCGGTATCCATGCAGCGGCTTAAAGCAATGGAAATTGCCCATGGAAAGTTAGAAGAAACAATGGGTGTGGAATTTGATGCCATTACATCGATACCTAAAACGAATTATCCGGCTTCGTATGGTGAATATCATTATGCTGTGGACATAGAAAACGATGTTGAATGCAGTGAATTTTTAAAAAAAATCTGTGTTACGGTATATTTTACTGAACCGCTATCCGGCCTTGAGAAATCTGTAACTATTGCCGCTGCCAGAGCCAAAAGGTGATCCATGATGTTTAAGGTGTCCAATAATAATGGTTTCACTTTGGTTGGTTTGTTGGTGGCTGTGTCTTTAATTGTTATTGTACTGAGTGCTGCTAACTCGTTATTTGCTTTTACTGTAAGAACATACTATTTGAACCTGAACAGGTTGGAGGTGCAGGAAAATTTACGCATTGGGATAAACAGAGTTTCCCGGGAGGTTCGCCAGGCGGCTGAAATCACATCTATTAATAGTAATGAGGGTGGCCGGCTTACTTTTAAGGATGTAAATGATAATGTAATATCTTACCGGATTAGTAAAAGCAGTGATTATGAGAAAGCACATCAATTAATACGTTCCATAAACGGGTACGGTCATAATCCGGTAGCCAGGTATGTTACAAGAATAGATGTGGAACCTTTTGATGCAAGAGGTGACGTTAGAATAATTCACCTGAAACTAACCGGGGAAAAGGGCGCAACCGGGACATTGGACGTAGGAACGACTGTTATGCTTAGAAACTAGTACCGGGGGATAAGGCTATGAAAAAGATTCCGGGCGGGGAAGAGGGACAAACTTTATTTTTGGTGTTGGTGATTACCACCGTACTCTTATTATTAACCTCTGTTTTAGGGCCTATGACTTTGAGTAGTTACAAGAATGTAGTAAGGGAGGAAGAATATATCAAGGCCCATTGTGCAGCCGATGCCGGTATTGAAAAAACTATTGCTGCAATTAAAGGGAACCCCGGTTGGTTGGAAAACTTGCCTGATAATAGTGGTGTATTTACCGATGTTTTCCCGGAATCGCCATTAAGTGATGGTGTTTCATATGCAGTCGGGGCTATTAAACAAAGGCAAAATATTGGCAACTCTTTGTTAATCAGTTCCCTGGGACAATGTAAAAGCGATGCCGGTGAATTGCTGACCAAAAAAACATTACGGTGCAGGGCTGCGGTATATGGTGCGAAAGATTATTTAAAGGGGCTTACCATACTATCTGCTCAACCGGCAACCTTTGAGATGCATGATATAACAGTGGACGGCAGTATGATCTTAAATGGCGGTATTGACTTACCGGATACGGTGTTGATCAGTGGTGATATTTATGCCGGCGGTAAGGTGACGGGTGATTGCGGTGGTCAAATATACAGCTATTACGAATACACACCATCTTTCCCGGAGCTGGATGAGAATTATTACTTACATAAAGCAACTGAGTGCGGTCATGTTTTTTATGGTGATGTGGAATTCAGCGATCCTTTATTAACTACGGGTGAAACACGCGGGATGTTTTACGATATAGCAAATTGTGACGGTTTTTATTATGTGGACGGTGATGTTGATATTTCCGGCAGTTACCAGGGAAGGGCACTGATCTTTTCCACAGGCGATATTCGTGTAGTGGGAAATTTGCACACCGGGGGTAGCGGGGAAGAAGGTACCGCTGATACCGGTATAAACGGTGGAAGCTTAACTTTAGTTGCCCTTGGGGACGTGGAAATCCATAATTTTTTTGTCTATGCCAACATTATAGCCAGTGGCTCTTTATATGCCCTGGATAGTGCATTACTTCACGGTGCGGCCTGTGTTGGCGGCCTGGTCTATGAATGCGATGCTGAGGGGGAGGGTTTTTTTGAAATATGCCATGTTTGCGGTCCTGAACCGGTGGACGGTGCTTTAATAGTTCAAGTTGAAACCAAATTGTGGGAGGAGTCACGGGCTGTTTTTTAATTGTATAGCGTATTAATATTGAATAATTGAATAATAAATCCGGAAAGCTTGATGAACCCTCCGGATTTATTATTTGGTGCCAGGTGTTGAAAGTTGAAGTTGAACGATTACAGGGGAAATGGGTAATGTCTTTAGAGTGTGGCCAATTAGTAATTTTAGCTATAGTACTATTAAAAATTATTTAAATGGTTTCTTTGAGCTTTCGTTTTAAAATCTTACCAGTGGGGCCTTTGGGCAGCTCTTCCATAAATTCAATATTTCGCGGCACCTTATAGTTGGCTATCATCTGCTTGCAAAAGTCTATCAGTTCCTGGTCCGTCATTTCTTCATTGTCCTTTAAACGGATGAAAGCCTTCGGAACTTCGCCGCGAACAGGGTCTTTCACTCCCAATACAGCTGCTTCCATGACCTTGGGGTGCTGGTAAATGACTTCTTCCACTTCCCTGGGGTAGACGTTGTAACCACCGCATACGATCATATCCTTTTTGCGATCCACGATATATAAATAACCGTCTTCATCAAATTTGCCCAGGTCGCCGGTATGGTACCATCCCTCGTCAAATGCTTCCCTGGTGGCTTCCGGCATCTCCCAGTAGCCTTTAAATACGCCGGGTGTTTTAACTAGAATTTCACCCACTTCTCCTGCCGGCAATTCGCTCCCTGAATTGTCTACTACTTTGGCCCGGTTTCCGCGGCCTACGGGGCCAACCGAACCTACCCTGCCATGACCTACCCTGCCATATGTTACAGTGGAACTGGTTTCGGTTGCACCGTAAGTTTCACTGAATTCGACACCGAAGGTTGCCTTTATCTTGTTAATGTGTTCCACAGGCATGGATGCCGCGGCGGACACGGCTAACCGCCAGGCGCTTAAATCGTATTTGTTGCTGTCGAATTGGTCAAGCATAAAGATATACATGGTTGGGACACCGGCAAAGTGGGTAACTTGATAGCGGGATAGCAATTCTAAAGTTTTCTCCGCGTTAAAGCTGCGCATTGTAACAACCCCCGCCCCTGCGTGAAAGGGCCCCAGTACGCTTTGGACGAAAAATATATGGCAGTAGGGGGTGGCCGTCATATAAAGGTCCTGGTCGTTTATTTGTACCATTTTCGAGTTCACGGCAGCGATGGAAATAAAATTGCCATGGCTGAGCATAGCCCCTTTGGGCTGTCCTGTGGTGCCGGAGGTATACATTAACGTTGCCAGGTCATCGGAACTGCAGTCGACAGTCTCAAAATCTTCAGGGCATTCTAAAATTATTGAATAAAAGTCAACAGCGCCCTCTACCGGTTTTCCCACGGTAATGATTTTTTCCAGGTGCGGAGTCTGGGCGTTTACTTTTATTAAATTCTGGTCGATTTCATCACCGGAACCGACTAAAACTTTGGCCCTGGAATTGTTGAGGATATAAGTTATTTCAGCCGTCTTAAAAAGAATATTAAATGGTGTGGCTACGGCGCCTATTTTGGCCACCGCAAAGTAGGTGAATAAAAACTCCGGGGAGTTCGGCAGATATATTGCCACTCTGTCCCCTTTATTTACACCAATTTCTACCAGAGCATTGCCTAATTGGTTGATAATTTTGTCAAACTCTGACCAGGTATATTCCCTGCCGTCGTCCCCGCATATAATCGCCTTGTAATTAGGATTAAAAGAAGCATTGTTGGTAATTAAATCTGAAACATTCATTTTTGACCTCCATTATTAAAGCATGTCTTCTGTTCAAGACCATTTAACTTAACATGTCTGTCTTTGCCCAGTACGAGGTCCATTTACTAAGCTTTTCTTAATCCGCCCGTAACATTCTCTTTAAAATCTTGCCAGTGGGGCTTTTAGGCAATTCTTCCACAAATTCTATGTTGCGGGGGACTTTGTAGGATGCTAACCTAGCTTTGAGAAAGTCTATCATTTCCTGGTCCACCATCTCCGCACCTTCTTTTAAGCGGATATAGGCCTTCGGGACTTCACCTCGAACAGAGTCCTTTATCCCCAACACTGCTGTTTCCATAACTTTGGGGTGCTGGTAAATAGCCTCTTCCACTTCCCGTGGGTAAACATTATAGCCGCCGCACACAATCATGTCCTTTTTACGATCTACAATATAAAAGTATCCGTCCTCATCGTATTTGCCCAGGTCACCGCTGCGGTACCATTCACCGTCAAATGCCTCCCTGGTCATATCGGGCATTTCCCAGTAGCCTTTGAAAACACCAGGGCCTTTAACCAGTATTTCACCCACCTCTTCCACCGGCAGCTCATTGCCTGCATCGTCCACTATTTTAATCTCGGTGCCGCGGGCAACCGGCCCAACTGCGCCTACCTTGCCGTGCCCGAGCCTATTATAGGTTATGGTGGAACTGGTTTCCGTGATGCCATAGGTTTCGCATAAGCTTACGCCGAATGTTTGCTCAATTTGCTCGATATATTCAACCGGCATTGAAGCACCTGCGGCGTGGGCGAAACGCCAGGAGGATAAATCCCGTTTATTTTTATCGTATTCCTGCAGCATGAATAGATACATTGTGGGCACACCGGCAAAGTGAGTGGCCTTATAACGAGATAATAAGTCCAGAGCTAATTCAGGATTAAAGCGCTGCATGGTGGTAACACCAGCACCGGCGTAAAAAGGGCCGAGCACGGCCAGAACAAAAAACACGTGGCAGTAGGGGGCCGCCGTCACAAACAGGTCCTGGTCATTGATATGCAGCACTGCTGCGCTGACCTCAGCGATGGACATTAAGTTGCCATGGCTGAGCATGGCTCCTTTAGGCTTTCCGGTGGTGCCTGATGTGTAGAGCAGGGCTGCAATGTCCTTAGAACTGCACTTTTGCATATCTAAGTTTTCTGAAGCCTCAGAAATTAGAGAGTATAGGTCAACGGCACCCTGCACCGGTTTACCAACCGTAATGATCTTTTCCAGGTGCGGGAACTGGTCAATTGCTGCCATTAAATTTTCTTCGATCTCAGCAGACGCACCAACTAAAACTTTGGCCCTGGAATTGTTGAGGATATAAGAGATTTCATTAGTCTTAAAGAGGATATTAAATGGCGATGCTATGGCACCTATTTTGGTCACCGCAAAATAAGTGAATAAAAACTCCGGAGAGTTAGGCAAATAAATTGCCACCCGGTCTCCTTTTCCTACACCTATATTAATCAGTGCATTGCCTAACTGGTTGATAATTTTGTCAAACTGGGACCAGGTATATTCCCTGCCGTCGTCTCCGCAAATTATTGCTTTGTAATCAGGATTATAAGATACGTTATCGGTAATTAAATTAGTAATATTCATTATAACCTCCGGATGAAAATCTAATGTTTATTAACTAATTTCCCAAGTGTGCAGCAGTTGCTTTAATTTCTTCACTGCGCTCTTCAGCACGGGTTTTTAATAACCACTCATCGATATCTGTAAAGAATTTCTTTCTAGTGCTTTCTGAAACAGGAGTGGTTACCAAGCTGACAGTGACGTACAGGATCATATTTATTACCAGGGGTACTACAATTGGGTGAAAGCCCATCAATAGCGGTTTATAGAAAAAGTTGCCGACTATCAACAGTACGACACCGGCGAGAGTACCGACTGCTGCGCCCGATTTTGTTCCCCGGGCCCAGAAGATACCTCCCAGTAAGGCAGGCAGCCATTGAGCAAAACCCGGTGATGCGATATTACTGAGCATTAAGCCCAGTTCAGCCGGCCTGCCGATGGCCAGTAACAGGCTGCCGGCAACAGCGACAACCATCCCGATGCGGGTCCAGGAGATTAATTGACTGTCTTTTACGGAGTTTTTACCAGCATGTACAATGTCCCTGGACGCAAATATCCCGGCCACCATGAGCTGGGTGGCTGACGTTGACAGGGCAGCTGCTACTACAGCCAGTACGGTCAATGCCGAAGCCCAGGCTGGGAGATAACTTGAGATTGCTAATTGCACCACAGCGTCGGCTGCCGTTCCTTCCAGGCCGGGTACCAGCAGTGGGGTTATAATAGCTCCCCAAACCCATGCCACGCCGCAGAATATAAGCGAGAAACCAAGCATGCCGTAGGTCATTTTGCGCATTACATCGACAGATTTAGCTTGCATTGTGCCCATGATTACATGAGGCCAGGCAAAAACCGTTGCGCCTGCTATAGCCAGGCCGATTAAATTTTTAGGATCCCACATGCCCAGGGGTCCGGGCACGCTTAACTGTCCCGGTCTCATCTCCGTCGCTTTGGCCGCTGCTTCACTGAGGCTTGAAATACCAGCATTTGATGCAACCCAGAAGATAAAACCAATAAAACAAACGCTGAAGACTGTACCAAGGAGCACATTTACCCATGCCACCGCGCGGGTGCCGCCAATTACAACGATAAGAATCATAAGGACTGACATATATACGGCACCTACCCAAAACGGCACTCCGGTTGCAGCTGCCAATCCAACTCCAACGCCGATGGACTGAATGCCAAGGTAGGGGAATAGGAATGCGAACATGCAAAGGGCAAGCATTACTTGCAGGGTTTTTGATTCATAACGTTCACCCAGATACTGTACTGGTGAAAACAAACCGTACATTTTGCCGGCGGCCCAGAGCCTGGGGCCGAGGAAAATATATAAAAAAGCGTGCGGGAAAAAGGCAAAAAAGATCAGGAAGCCGGGACCGGAGTTATACACCGTACCGGGAAAACCATAAAAACTCCAGGTGCTTGAAATGGCAAAATAAACATAGAAGAATAAAACAAAAGCACCAATACTGCGCCCGGCCATCATGTAATCTGCTGCCGACTTTGATGATAACCTATAGCCATAAGCGCTGATTAATACAAGACAAACTCCAAGGATAAAGATTGCTATGAGCATATCCAATCCTCCTTCTTTTTAATGAATTTTGCTGAATATAGTTTTTTTAGCGGTACGGCCAGTATTTAGTTGTATAAATGTATATAGCCGCTAACCAGAAAATAGTTTGTATATTCCAGAGGATTACCACCAGTGGTATCCATCCAAGAAAAAGATAGGTGTTGTTCTGTACTATGAATGGAACGACAAATATCCACCAGATCAAACTCAGGGTAAGAATGAAAATTAAAATCCGCCCAGGACCGTGTCCGAAAGCTTCCCGCACGAATAATCAACTCCTTTCAAAAAGTTTCTTTGCTTGTATTCTGTTAATTGTCAACTTTGAATTGTTTTTTTTATTCAAGCATCTATGGCATCACCTCCTGATCCAATCTTTGCAATTTTCATTAAATTTCAACTAATTGCAATAATTGTGCCGAAACATATCTTTTTGAAAGTTCGGAATTTTATTTTAATGAAATAACTTTAAAGACAAGCCGTAAAATTCGACGTATAATTTAAAGGCCATATGTCAATATCAAAAAAAATGCTGTTATATGTGTAAGAAATACATGCAGTGTAAGATAAAAAGACAAACTTTATTTATTAAATCAACATTGGTATATACTTTATTGGGTTTCCGATCGTTTGAGGATTGCGTTATCCATCCAGAAAATAAAATTTCACCCCTTTGCCGGTGCCTCGCCGGCGGCATGGATGTCTAAATATAAACAAAGATAAACGCTGTCTGATGATGCTATAGAATGGTATAATAAAAATAATGTTTTGGAAGTAAAATATAGGCAGCATATTAACTGTAGTATTGGAAGATTATTTATTGTGGTTATTTATGGTTATTTTTTGACACTTACCTTAAATAGAACTGGATGGTGAATTATGTGTTGGATAAGGATACTTTAAAGGATGTCATTGCTGCCGCACTGGCCAATGGCGGGGATTTTGCCGATGTTTACGTGGAGTATAAAAATTTAACCGGTATCGGTTGCGAGGGCGGCAAGATAGAGCGTATTCACTCGGGCGTGGAGTCCGGGGCGGGGATCAGGGTTTTATCTGGTGAGCACACATCCTATGCTTATACCAATGATTTAAGCCGTGAAGGCTTGCTGGAGGCGGCCCGCATTGTCAGCCATGCCGTGGCGGGGCAGGGCAAAAAAGTGTCATTGGAGCTGCGGCGGGTGGAGTCGCCGGTTAATTTTGCCGTGCTGCAAAGGCCCGACCAGGTTACCACCGAGCAAAAGGTCAAAGCGGTAAAAGCAGCGGATGAGGCTGCCAGAGCTGTGGACCGGTCGAAAATCAAGCAGGTAATGGTGGGATATAGCGATGTGGTGCAGCGAGTGATTGTGGCCAATAGTGACGGTGATTATATAGAGGACGAACGGGTACGTACCCGGTTGATGGTGCATGCGGTGGCGTCGGAAGGTGCGGTAATTCAAACGGGATATGAAGCCGTGGGCAGCCACAGTGGTTTTGAGCTGCTGGAGCGCAACAAGCCGGAGGAAGTAGGTGCGGCAGCCGCCCGGCGGGCAGTGCAGATGCTGGCCGCGAAGCCGGCACCGGCCGGGAAAATGCCTGTTGTGCTGGCCGGGGAGGCGGGCGGCACTATGGTGCACGAGGCTTGCGGCCATGGGCTGGAGGCTGACCTGGTGCAAAAGGGCCTTTCCGTTTATGCCGGTAAAAAAGGTCAGCAGGTGGCGGCGGATTGTGTCACTGTGGTGGATGATGCTACTTTGCCGGATCGCTACGGCTCATACAGTTTTGATGATGAAGGTGTGCCCACACGTAAAGTGGTTTTGATAGAGAAAGGTATATTGAAGGATTTTTTGTATGACCGGCTTACCGCCAAACGCGACGGGGTGGAGCCCAACGGTCACGGCCGGCGGGAGTCTTACCAGCATAAGCCCATACCTCGTATGGGCAATACGTATATTGCCCCGGGCAAGGATAACCCGCAAAAGATCATTAGTGATGCCGGTAACGGTTTGCTGGTGAAAAAAATGGGCGGTGGGCAGGTTAATACCACCACCGGGGATTTTGTTTTTGATGTGGCCGAGGGGTATCTTATCCAAAATGGCGCGGTTGGTCCCTTGGTACGCGGTGCCACGCTGACCGGCAACGGCCCCGAGGTGCTCCGTCTTATCGAGGCTGTGGGAGATGATTTAGGCTTTACCATCGGCACCTGCGGCAAGGATGGACAGGGAGTGCCGGTGAGTGACGCTCAGCCCACCATAAGGATCAAGGAATTGGTGGTTGGCGGCACCGGCCACGGGGAGTGAGCTAGAGCTGGTTAAAGTGATATTGCATATTTATCGCTGTAATCAACTGCTTTTATGCAGCTGTCCTTTGTAATATGCGGTCATAATTTATTTGACTTTGCTGAACTAAGCCCTGTTGCTTTGTTCCTACTCTTGCTTTTACTTTTGCTCTTGCTCTTGGAAGTGCTTTCCCGGGCAGGGCTGAACCAGGGATGATTTCATTGTTGTGGAGAGTGCAATGCATTATTCTGAGGCTGTAATATATATTGTAGTTTTTATTTTAGGTGCCTGCATCGGCAGCTTCCTTAATGTGTGCATATACCGGCTGCCCCGGGAACAATCGGTGGTTTACAAGCCGTCCCACTGTCCCGGCTGTGGCCGGAGGCTCGGGGTGCTAGATCTGGTACCTTTGCTTAGCTATGTGCTCCTTAAAGGACGCTGCCGGTATTGCAATAAAAAAATATCCTCCCGGTATCCCCTGGTGGAATTGATAACTGCTGTGTTTTTTGTGGCTGCTTACCGGTTTTGGGGTTGGCAGTGGCAAACCGTAGCTATGTGGGTATTCTTTGCTGTGCTGATCACTGCAACAGCGATCGATTATCAACATAAAATTATCCCGGATGAGATTATTATAGCGGGTTGTTTGCTGGGTTTACCGCTGGTGTTTTTATCCGGTTCAGGTAGACTAGTTGACGGGTTAATTGGTTTTTTTGCCGCCGGATTGTTCTTTCTAATTATTGCCATGGTATCAAAAGGAGGCATGGGCGGCGGGGATATTAAATTAAGTGCGCTTATGGGATTGTTTTTAGGCTGGCCCGATATTATAGTCGCGTTGTTCATCTCTTTTTTACTGGGCGGCATTTCGGGCGTAATACTGATGGTAATTGGCCGTAAAGGCAGAAAAGATGCCGTGCCTTTTGGCCCCTATCTGGCGCTTGGCGGAGTCGTGGCGGCTTTTTACGCCGGCCGGATAATTATGTTTTATTTGAGTATTTCCGGATTTTAGTATGACTTTATAGAACGGCTGTAATATAAATTTTAAATAATAAGCCGACAAACTGCGGTGAGTTTGTGCTGTAAAATTAAGTAAATTTTTTGCAGTGGCAGTAATGCCACTTTATATTTAATCGTGTCCAGATTCATGCTGGTTTGACGTCGGTTATCTGATAAAGTCAGGAAATCAGTTTAATTTACTGCAATATTTTTGAAACAGACGCAAAGTTTAAAGCAAAGCACCCTTAGTATTGGGCGCTTTGCTTTACTATTGTCAACTGTGGTGTTTGTTATAGTATTTCTTAGGGTTACTGGTTAACTACCTTGGTCATTAAACGGGCCAGTACTTGCCGTTCATTTTGGTCGGCAACCTGCCACAATTCTTTGATGGCCTGTTGTTCGGGGTTGGCCGGGGGTACGCTTTGGGCCAACAGGTCGCCCACCTGGTAGGCCAGGTTATTTATTTTATCCCGGCTTATACCAAGCTCATCGGCAAATTCCATGGCATTTTTTAAATAATTCTTCCAGGTTGGCCAATCGGTGTTTACATTTTGTTTAAAATTAAAATCCATTACTTAGCACCACCTTTTTAAGTTTATAACTCTATTATGTAAACAATTTTCTTTTTTTATTTTCACCCGCTCATATAAAAGATATGAGCCATGTTGAGTTAATTTTTAGAAATACAACCATTTTTATGTAGGTTGGGAAAGTATTTTTATACACAACTGCAAATAAAAAGGCATATGTTGTATCATAAGTGCATAGAATGCTTATTTGATATTATGCCGCCATTAATGCTTGGAATCTTACCCACGGGGTGTACTTCCATTAGGAGGTATTATTTAATGAAAATTGGCGATATTGTCACCAGGAAGGTTGCCGGGGAGGAGGCACAATTTTGCGTGATAGGTTTTTATACTGATCAGCAAACTAATCAAAGGGTGGCCATAGTGGCAATGCTTGATCCTAATTTTGTGGTTCAGGTTTCCGTCCAAGAGCTGGCACCGGTTACATTTAAAGACCTGATTGCTTTGACTGCCAATTCATTTTTTATGCATTAACTGCCATTACAGGCAGTTTTTTATTTTCCTCTCATTAACTTAGGCTTAAATTTAAAGGTTAGCGGTGGTTAGTTGCTGGAGGTTGGGGAAAATATGTATAAACTGGGCGGCTGGTTCTGTATTGTGTTTGGCATTTATGCGCCTTTATCCATGGAGTCGGTTCATAGTCACCGAAGCGTAGCTAGTGGTTGAAGGGCGAGATAATACAACGGAAACGTCCCCGTGTCATACTTTATTATTGGCACTTAAAGGAATAGTTTGTTTTTTATTGAATTATAATAACCTAACTGAAAGGAGCGAGTAGGCAATATGGATTCCAAATATAAAGAATATGCGGAAAATGCGGTACATAAGGCTATGCAGTCAGGTGCCGCCATGGCCGAGGCATATATCAGCAACAGTAAAGAGTTGGATATTGAAGTGCGCAACGGCACAGTGGAGACAATGAAATTGGCTGAAGACCGGGGTATGGGTATACGGGTGTTTCAAGACGGCAAAACCGGTTTTGCCTTTACCACTGATTTAGGAGATGTGGCTGTGGATGGGGCTGTAAGACAAGCTTTGGCCAACGCCCGCTTTGCCGAACCCGACCTGCACCGGCTGCTGCCCCAGCCGGCCCCCAGCTACCCGGATATGGATCTATATGACCCGGCCATCCGGGCTGCCGCTGTGGAAGAAAAGATTGATATGGCCCGTACTATGGAAAATGAAGCCCGGGCCGCTGATGCACGGGTCAGTATTATCGAAAGTTCCACTTACCAGGATGGCGAGGCCGAGGTGACCCTGGTGAACTCCCATGGTCTATCACTGCATTACGGTGGCGCTTATTGCGGTATGTACATCACCCTGGTGGCGGGCGAGGGAGAGGACAGCCAGACCGGGTTTGCCATGAATTTCAGCCTGCGCTATGCCGACCTTGACCCCGCGGCTTTAGGTAAGCAGGCGGCGGGCCGGGCGGTACGCATGCTGGGGGCCAGGCCCGGGGCGACCCGGCAGGCGGCAGTTGTTTTGGAGCCCTACGTGGCCACCGGTTTTTTAGGCCTGCTGGCGCCTGCCCTGTCCGCCGAGGCGGTGCAAAAGGGGCGCTCACTTTTTGCCGGCAAAGTAGGCCAGCAGGTAGCCTCGGAGCAAATCAATATTATAGATGACGGCACCCTGCCCGGCGGCATTGCCTCGGCACCCTTCGACGGTGAGGGTGTACCCACATCCAGGACGGTACTGGTTCAGAACGGAAAGCTGCAATGCTTTTTACATAACATATATACTGCTGCCAAGGACGGGGTGCTGTCCACAGGCAACGGTGTCCGCGGCTCTTTTAAAGGAACGCCCGAAGTGGGCACCACCAACTTTTTTATTGAGCCTGGTGATAAAACTGCTGAACAAATCATCGGCGATATATCCAGCGGGCTTTATGTAACCGAAGTAATGGGCCTGCACACCGCCAACCCCATATCGGGGGACTTTTCCCTGGGAGCCAGCGGCCTGTGGATTGAAAACGGCAAGCTCGCCTATCCGGTACGGGGTCTGGCCATCGCCGGCAACATCATGGAAATGCTGGGCCAGGTAGATGCCGTGGGCAGCGACCTGCAGTTCTTCGGAGGCCGTGGCGCCCCCACCATTAGAGTATCCCGCATGAGCATCAGCGGCGGGGGTCAGGCTTAAACTTTCTTAAAGAACTTGTTGAAAAGGCAGGCTTTGGTGCCAGCTAGGCCTGATAGGCTTTGGTGCCGGGTGTTGAAAGGTTGAAAATCTAAGATTTTCAACCTTTCAACACCCGGCACCAATCAAGGCGACGAAGGTTTTGCCCCGTTGCTCATCTTCCTGACCGGACTTATGCAATTGGTCCAGGACTATGCAATCAGGGTCATTTATGTTAAAATATTCCCATCTTTTTGAGGTGATATGGTGAAAATACTGATTATGAACGGCCCAAACCTCAACTTGCTGGGAAAAAGGGAACCTGGAGTGTATGGCACCGGGTCACTGGCGGAAATAAACGCTTCCCTGCAGCAGTTGGCCCAAACGCTGGGAGTTGGCATTGGTTTTATGCAGTCCAACCATGAGGGTGCGCTTATCGATGGATTGCATTCCGCCGGTGATGAGTACGATGCCGTCATTTTTAATCCGGGTGCCTTAACTCATTATAGTTACGCATTGCGGGATGCGGTGGCGGCCATTGATATACCGGTGGTAGAAGTGCATATTTCCAACATCCACGCCCGGGAGGAATTTCGTCGTCTTTCTGTAATTGCTCCTGTTGCAGCGGGGCAGATATCCGGTTTTGGGGTGCTTGGTTATCAACTGGCTTTGCAGGCCGCGATGGAACTGGCACGGGCTCACAAAGCGGGCAAGTCTCTTTGATTTTTATCATGCAATTGGTACTTTGTAAATAGCTAGGCCTCATTAGTGTTATAGTGAATTTATTGCTTTAACAAAATACCTTAACAATTACCTTAAACAAATTACCTTAACAAACTACCCGAATAAATTGCACCCAACATTGTAACAAGTGTACTTATAATTTATATTTTAACCGGACTGGTCTTTACCGGCCGGCGGAGGAGTAAAAATGCAAACGCGTGTAAACAAGGTTGCAGGGTTCCTTAAAGATTATGCCATGGACGCACTGCTGGTGATGCAGCCTGAAAACCGGTTTTACTTAAGCGGTTTCACCGGTGATGCAGGTGCGCTGCTGGTAACCGCCGGGCAATCCTATATCATAACTGACTTTCGGTTTATAGAACAGGCGCGGGAGCAAAGCCCACACCTGGAATTAATCAAAATGGAAACCACCCTGGCAGATGCGCTGGTGGACATGGCCGGCAGGTTAAATTTGCATGTCCTGGGCTTTGAGGCGGATTACATAAGTTATAAATTTTACGATACACTACATAAAAAGCTGGGCGAAGTGTCATTGCGCCCGGTGGAAGGTATTATAGAGCAATTACGGTTAATTAAGGATAAAAATGAATTGGAAACCATCCAGAGATCCATGGCTCTTTTAGACGAAGGATTTAAATATATTTGCAGCTTCATCAAGCCGGGCATCAGTGAAAGGGAGGTGGCGTTGGAACTGGAAATGTTTATGAGGTACCGGGGTGCCGAAAAAACCGCCTTTCCTTTTATTGTAGCCTCGGGTCCCCGGGCCGCGCTGCCGCATGGTGTAGCATCAGCTAAAACCATTAATACCGGTGATGTCGTGACCCTGGATTTTGGCGTGGTGGTGGATAACTATAATTCTGATATGACCAGAACGATATCCCTGGGATCGCCAAGCAATCAGATCAAACAAATATATAATATTGTGCTGGAGGCTCAGCTGGCCGGTCTGGTGGCGGTAAGAGCGGGTGTGGCGGCCAGCGCGGTAGACAAGGCGGCCCGGGAGGTCATTGCCTCCTACGGTTACGGTGAATATTTCGGCCACAGCACCGGGCACGGTGTGGGCCTGGCGGTGCATGAGGGGCCGAGGCTTTCTCTCAGGGATGATACCGTTTTACAGGAAGGTATGGTGGTAACGATAGAGCCTGGTATTTACCTGCCCGGCACTGGAGGGGTGCGTATTGAGGACAGCGTGATAGTGGAAAAGGAAGGCTGCCGGTTGCTTACCAAATCACCTAAGGACAGGCTTATCGAGCTCTAATGCAAGCTTACTGAGCTCTAATGCAGTCTTTACTATTTTACTCATCTATCACGACTGGTGAATAAGTACCAGTGTAAGAGTGGTTCCTTAAAATATTGAACTAACCATCTTAAATTATGCTAAAAATAACAAATATTTTTGCGCATGCCTACCGGTCTGTGGTGCAACAGGCCAGGTGTGCCGGGTGCTAAAAAATAATAACGGGATATTTCGAGGAGGCGGAGTAGTTTGGTTTCAACTAATGATTTTCGTACCGGCCTGACCATAGAAATGGAAGGCGACGTCTACCAGGTAGTGGAGTTCCAACATGTTAAGCCGGGCAAAGGGGCGGCCTTTGTACGGTCCAAGCTGAGAAACCTGCGCACCGGTGCTGTGGTTGATAAAACCTTTAATGCCGGTGAAAAAATGCCCAGGGCGCGGATTGAGCGCCGGGAGGCACAATATCTTTATAGTGACGGCGCCGATTATCATTTTATGGATATGGAAAGTTTCGACCAGTTTAGCATGAATAATGAGCAATTGGGCGATGCCATTAAATTCCTCAAGGAAAATATGACCATCACCATAATGACCTTCCAGGGGCGGTCCATTGGTGTGGATCTACCCAATGTTGTGGAACTGGAAGTGGTGGAAACTGCACCGGGCATCAAGGGTGATACTGCTTCCGGTGGCTCCAAACCGGCCACTTTGGAGACAGGCTATGTGGTTCAGGTACCTTTTTTTATTAATACCGGCGATGTGCTGCAAATTGACACCCGCACCGGGCATTATATCAAAAGGGCGTGAGGTTGGCCGGCAAGTGCAAATGAAATTAAAGAGCATATATATTGTGCAGCGTAGTCTTTTGCTGTTTTAAGGAAATAAATGTTTAGAAACCCCCGTAACGAGAGATACTAGTTTTGTTATAGTAACTACAAAGGGGGTATTTTTGTGTCCGATCTTAAATCAAAGGTGGCTTACCTGCAGGGATTGGCCAGTGGTATGAATGTTGAGGCCGATAGTAAAGAAGGCAAGCTGCTGGGCGGCATCATTGATGTTTTAGACGAATTTGCCGAGTCATTTTCCGAACTTGAGGAATCCCAGGAGCAACTGGAGGAATACGTTGAAACCCTGGATGAAGATTTATACACCCTGGAAAATGATATGCATGATGGGGAGGACCTGGAAGAATACATGGAGGTAGATTGCCCGCGCTGTGGGGAGACAGTGCTTTTCGATCCCGGTATCATCGAGGATGAGGATATCATCGAGGTAACCTGTCCTAATTGTGATGAGGTGGTTTTTGTCAACGATGATGATTTTGAAACCGCAGATGAGCCGGAAATATTGCATAGCCGGAACTCCGTAATTGAGGAAGATATATAGAATAAAGATTGTACTATGGCGATTACACAAGCTGCTTTTTGCTTTGGCAAAGGCGGCTTTTTTATTTGCTGACAAAGGCATGTACCTATATAAAAATATTTAGATATAGGGATTAATAGGTGGTTATTGGCTCCATTTAATAACACCGGGCTATTTAGCGGGTGCTACCGCCTTACCCGGTTCTTGACTTTACCTGCCCGTCCCAATTAAAATAGTGCCAGGTTTTTAATGATAAACGTTCAAAATTGAACCAGCTGGGCCGGTGCTGTTGGGGCCGACCCTGATTAAAAATTAAACAGGCAGGTGGATAAGATGAGTGCTCAGAAAATAGTGATTATCGGTGGTGTGGCTGCGGGTCCCAAAACAGCGGCCAGGGCCCGCCGTGTGGCCCCTGATGCGGAAATTACCATTATTGAAAAGGGCAAGCTGATTTCCTACGCGGGATGTGGTATGCCTTTTTATTTAGCCGGTGAAGTTCATAAATTTGATCATTTGTTTGAGACTACTTACGGTGTCATCAGAAACGAAGAATATTTCTGGCGTGAAAAGGGTGTCCGGGTAATTACCCGCACCGAGGCCAAGTCCATAGATCGGGATAAAAAAGAAGTGCATGTGGAGAATTTGGAGACGGGTGAGCAATATACTGTTCCCTACGATAAACTGGTGCTGGCAACCGGGGCCCAGCCCTTTGTGCCGCCAATAGAGGGTTTAAACTTAAAAGGAGTGTATAAACTAAACCACCCTGACGATGCCCAGCAAATCAAGGAATATCTTGGTGAGGTGGAAGGAGGCGAGGCTGTTATCGTTGGTGCCGGTTTTATCGGCATGGAAACAGCGGACGCCCTGATGAAACTGCGCATGTTCTGCTCGGTGGTGGAACTGCAGGACCAGATTTTACCCGGCGTGCTGGATAAGGATATGGCCGAGGTGCTGGCTAAAAAATTAACGGATCAGGGTCTGGAATTTTACCTTGGGCATAAGGTTTTGAAGCTGGAAGGGGACGAGGATGGCCATGTAACGGCAGTGGTTACCGACCAGGGCACTATTGAAACCGAGTTGGTGGTGGTTTCCGTGGGTGTGCGTCCCAACGTGCAGCTGGCCAAAGATGCCGGGTTGACCATTGGCCAAACCGGCGCCATTGCGGTGAATGATCATATGCAGACCAGCGATCCGGATATTTACGCCCTGGGCGACTGTGTGGAAAATACTCACCTGGTGAGCGGCAAAAAAGTATTTGTGCCGCTGGCCACCTATGCCAACCGGCAGGGCCGCGTGGTGGGCGACAATGTAGCAGGGGGAGATGAGGTTTTCCGGGGCATTTTGGCCACCGGGGTGCTGCATACCATGGGCTTTAATATCGGTCGCACCGGACTGGGCGAAAAACAGGCCCGCGATCTGGGTTATCAAGTGGTTGCCGGGATATACCACGGCTTTGATCGCACCCATTACCACCCTGAGCACGGCATGGTGCTGATGAAGCTGGTCACCGAGGCAGGTACGGGCAAAATATTAGGTGCCCAGGCGCTGGGTCAGGGCGATGCCGTTAAGCGTACCGATGTGTTGGCTACTGCTATCACCATGGGGGCCACTGTGGAGCAGCTTTTTGACATTGATCTGGGTTACGCGCCGCCCTTTGCCACTCCCATTGATGTAAGTATGCATACGGCCAACATTATTCGCAACAAGGTGGCCGGGCTGGCGGAAACCATTACTGTTCAAGAATTGAAGCAGAAAATGGACCGTGGCGACGATATGGTTATTTTGGATGTGCGCACCGAACCGCAGTTTAATATGCGTCGTCTTAAAGATGACCGGGTTAAGCTGGTGGTGCTGGGCGATTTACGCGAAAAAATTGATGAGATACCCCGGGATAAGGAAATCGTCGCCCTTTGTGCCCTGGGCACCCGCAGTTACGAGGCACTGCGCACATTAAAGGGTGCGGGATTTAAAGATGTCAAATATGTGGAAGGCGGTCTGCAAGCCTGGCCATATGAACTATAAGGATAACCGAATATATACGCACGGTATGTAAGGGAAATAAGCTGCTGTTTAACTAATAGAGCTTTGTTCGAAAAGGTAGGCTTTGGTGCCGGGTGTTGAAAGGTTGAAAATCTTTGATTTTCAACCTTTCAACACCCGGCACCTATCACGAAGTGGATCTCGTCCGGACTATTCGAACAGACTCTAATAAATAGCAGCTTTTTTTTGCTGTTTTAGGGGCATATTTTTCCAATGCAGTAAATAAATTATTAATAAAACGGGGACGGGCTGTGTTTCACGTATGGTGGCAGCGATCACGACTATGCAAAAAGCGGCCAGGTCATTAAGTAGCCTGTAAAATTAAACATTATAAATTTCTCGGCTGGAGGGATCTCGAAAACATGAGCAGTTATGCAACGTCTAAATCAGTTCAAGTACCCGCTGGGTCCAACCCAAGCATTAACGGGGTCCCCGCCGGGGCGTGGCGGCAATTAATGTCTGTACTGCCGCCCAATCTGGCCGGGATTATCAGCCGGGTGCCGCCACGCCATCTGGCCGGGCTGGAGGAAATCAGGTTGCGGCGGGACAGGCCGTTAATGCTGGGTGTGGGGGGCAGTGATTTTTTTATCTGCCAGGATGGCACGCCCGTGTCCGCCCCGTCCGGTGTTTACCTGGTTAATGCCGCCGACCTGGAAAGGGTATTGCATAATATCAGCGGCTCTTCCATGTATGCACTTGAGGAGGAGCTAAAAAACGGTTATGTCACCCTGCCAGGCGGGCACAGGGTGGGGCTTACCGGTAGGGCTGTGCTGGAGAAGGGCCGGGTAAAAACGCTAAAGTATCTCTCCGGGTTGAACATTCGCGTATGCCGGGAGATTAAGGGGGCGGCCGATGGGCTAATTAAGCACTTGATTGATAGAAAAGTAAACAATGTTTATCATACTGTAATTTTCTCACCGCCTCGCTGTGGCAAAACCACCCTGCTGCGGGATCTGGTGCGCCAGGTGAGCAACGGGGTGCCTGGGTTGCATTTTGCCGGCCGTACGGTGGGTGTGGTGGACGAGCGTTCAGAAATTGCCGGGTGCCACCGGGGGGTGCCCCAAATGGATGTGGGGGTGAGGACGGATGTGCTGGATGGCTGTCCCAAGGCCCAGGGAATGATGATACTGCTGAGGGCCATGTCGCCGGATGTCATCGTCACTGATGAAATAGGTCGCATGGAGGATATTCACGCGCTGGAAGAGGTGTTCAATGCGGGTGTACGCGTTATTGTCACCATCCACGGTTCATCGCTGCGGGAATTGACTAATCGCCCGGCCCTTAAATATATGTTGCAGCTCAATGTTATTGAACGGTTTGTGCTGCTGGGGCGTTCCCGGGGGGTGGGAACGGTGGAAAAAATCTTCAGTGGTGCTGATCTGCCCGGTATGGGGGTGAAAATGTGTTTAAGTTGATTGGCGGGCTGCTGGTGGTGGCGGCCAGCGGGCTGGCCGGCTGGCAGGTATCCAGAAGTTATGCCCGCCGGCCGGTGGAACTGCGGCAGTTTATCTCGGCGCTGCAGCTGCTGGAAACCGAGATTACTTATGCGGCTACGCCGCTGCCCGAGGCGCTGGCCGGGGTGGCGGAACAGGTTGATGTACCGGCGGCCTCATTCTTCCGGCAAATTGCCGGTGATCTCGGTGCCCACCGGGGCTGCTCAGCCCGGGAAGCCTGGCATGGTGCTCTGGAGTGTTACGGCCACCGCAGTGCCCTGGGTCGGGGCGATTTGAGTGTGCTGCGGGGGCTGGGCAACAGCATTGGCATTTCCGACCGGGAGGACCAAAGCAAGCATCTGCGATTGGCTGCGGAGCAGTTGAAAACCGCCCTGGCCATGGCGGATGCTGCAGCGGCTAAAAACGTAAAATTGTGGAATTACATGGGTTTACTGGGCGGGTTGATCATTGTTCTGGCGCTTTATTAAAAAGGAGGAATGTTCAAGTGGGTGCCAACATCGATTTAATTTTTAAAATTGCCGGCATCGGCATTTTAGTGGCCGTGGCCCATATGGTGCTGAAAAATTCCGGCAAAGAGGACTATGGTTTTGCAGTGACCCTTACGGGTATTGCAGTTGTGTTGATCATGGTGATCCAAATGCTGGGCACCCTTTTCGACGAGGTTAGAACAGTTTTTAAATTATTCTAGGCGGTGTTGGTATGGATATTTTGCAAATATCCGGTATCGCCCTGACCGGTGCTGTGCTGGCCGTGGTGCTGAAACAAAAATCTCCGCCCATGGCCGTGCTGCTCAGTATTACAGTGGGCGTAATCATATTCCTGCTGGTGCTCGGCAAAATAGGCGCGATTATCGACATACTGCGACAGCTGTCTGAAAGAGCCGACATTAGCTCGGTTTACCTGGGCACGCTGCTCAAGATTATCGGTATTGCCTACATAGCAGATTTTATTGCCCAGATATGCCGGGATGCCGATCAAGGGGCTTTCGCCACCAAGGTGGAATTAGCCGCCAAGGTGATGGTGCTGGTGCTGGCGGTGCCCATCATGGTGGCGGTGCTGCAGGCGCTGCTGCGGTTGATACCGTAAGGGGGGATAAGGCTTGAGCGCTAAGATCCATGGCAGGAATAGTGTGGTGGTGAACTGTAACCATCGCACCCGGTGCGCGCTGCTGTTCCTGATACTTTATATTTGCCTGAGCCTGGCCCTTCCTTTGGCCGCCTGGGCTGCAACCGATATTGCCGGGGAAATGGAAGAGCAGACAGGCAAACTGGATATGGTGGAAATCCAGCAGTTTATTAACCGGATGGACCATGATTTGCAAAGTGCACTGCCGGAAACTGACTTTAAGGCGCTGGTCACGGGACTTGCCACCGGCCAAATTTCAATGCAGCCCACCGAGGTGTTCAACCAGTGCATCAATTATTTATTCCGCGAAGTGGTGGCTAATTCGGCGCTGCTGGGTAAACTGGTGGTGCTGGCGGTGATTTGTGCGGTGCTGCAAAATATTACCGGAGCATTTGAAAAGGGTACCACCGGGCAGCTCACCCATATGGTGGCCTACCTTGTGCTGGTAACCATCGCCGTTGGTTCCTTCGGACTGGCTATCCAGTTGGGCCGGGAGGTGGTGGATAAAATGGTCATCTTTATGCAGGCCCTGCTGCCGCTGTTGCTGACACTTTTGGTGGCTGTGGGGGGTATTGCTTCAGCGGCCATATTCCACCCATTGATTTTCATCACTATTACCGCTTTTGGCACTATTATCAAAAATGTTATTTTGCCACTCATATTTTTTGCTGCAGTGCTGGAAATAGTGAGTGGGCTGTCCAAACATTTTCAGGTGTCCAGGCTGGCCGGTTTATTAAAGGGTGTGGCTATGGGTTTGATGGGGCTTTTGAGCACCATATTCCTGGGCATAATGGCCATCCAGGGGGTAGCCGGGGCGGTGGGAGACAGCGTGACTTTCCGTACTGCCAAGTTTGCCACAGATTTTATACCCGTGGTGGGCGGGGTGTTCAGCGATGCTCTGGAAGCGGTGATTCGCTCGTCGCTGCTGATGAAAAATGCGGTGGGCATTGCCGGTGTGCTAATTATTATCATGATACTAGTGATCCCCCTGGTAAAAATAATTGCCATTGCCCTTATTTATAAGATCGCCGGGGCGGTGATCCAGCCCGTGGGGGAAGAGAGAATCAGCGATTGTCTGAACGGGCTGGGTAACAGTTTGATTACGGTGTTTGCTGCCGTGGCCACGGTGGGATTGTTGTTCTTTTTTGCCCTGGCCATCGTGGTGGGCCTGGGAAATATAACAGTAATGCTGCATTAATATATGGGGGCGGTGGCATGGATCTACTTCGTGAGCTGATACAAACCATTATTGTAATCGTGTTGCTGGCTGTGCTGGTGGAAATGCTGCTGCCCGGCGGTGATATGCGCCGCTACGTCAAAACCGTCATGGGCCTTTTGATCATTATGGCGGTTTTGCAGGCGGCGGCCGGGGTGATCAACAAAGATTTTATGCAGGACATACCCGCAGTTACCGTATCCGATACCGGTGATCCTCCACTTGAGGAAATTATGGCCGCCGGACAGGAGTTGGCGGATACAAACCGGGACAAGGCTGTTCAGCAATATAGTGAGGGCCTGTCCAATCAAGTGCTTGCACTGGCAGGTATGAATCCTGATGTGCAGCCTGTGGACGCCCGGGTGAGTATTGACGGGAAGAACAGTGATATCAAGGAAATTACCATTGTTTTTAATGCTGCCCCCGTGGGGGGCGCGGGTGATGACAGTGGAGGCGGTGATACACTATCTGCCGACAGCGCCGGGTCCGGGGGGCGGCGAGCTACCGACAGCCGGGGCGGGGAATTGGATGTACAGCCCGTGGTGGTCGATATAGACGGCAAGGAAACTTCGGAAGAGGTGGGCTCCGTTACGGTGGTTTCCCCCGAGCAGAAACAAGCCGCTGCTGGTTTAACCGCAGTGGTGGCCGAATTCTATAATCTTAAGCCTGAGCAGGTAAAATATGAGTTCCGGGAATGATTTATATGAGTTGTTAAATTTATACTACCATGGTGAGGTGATGAAATGAACAGTTCGGATATTTTTAACCCAAAAAATAAAAAATACTGGTCGATAGCGGTGCTGCTGCTGCTGGGTATTATGTTAATGCTGGTGGGGAGCTGTGACAGCGGCAGTTTTAGCTCCAGTTCAGAAAAGGCCCCGCCGGATAACAGTGCGGCGGCCGGTTCCGGTCAGGCCGGCAATGGTACAAATTCAATCATGACCCGGGAGGAAAAGGAATTGGCGGGGGAATTACGCCAGATGTTGGAGCAGGTGGCCGGGGCCGGGCGGGTGGAGGTAACTGTGCAACTGGCAACTTCAACTCACAATGACTATGCCATCAATACTGCCACCGGTCTTAAAACCACCCGGGAAAATGACCAGAGCGGCGGTTCCCGGCAGATCACAGAAAACACGGAAACCAGCACGGTGGTGATTGCCCGCGGCAATCAGGGTTTGGAAGAGCCGGTGGTAAAAAAGGAAGTGGCACCCGATGTGGCGGGTATTATGGTGGTGGCCGAAGGGGCGGGAACACCCCGGGTGAAGGCCGATTTGTTCCGGGCGGTGCAGGTGGCGCTGGGTGTTGAGCCCCATAGAATTATCGTGCTGCCCATGAAGGAGGGGGTTTAGGGTTGATTACGGTAGTCAAAATAGAGCGAAAAAAAATATTGCTGGTGGTGCT
The DNA here is from genome assembly GCF_000233715.2 of Desulfoscipio gibsoniae DSM 7213. Lineage (GTDB taxonomy): Bacteria > Bacillota > Desulfotomaculia > Desulfotomaculales > Desulfallaceae > Sporotomaculum > Sporotomaculum gibsoniae. The sequence continues at coordinate 2,651,739 of NC_021184.1, read as the reverse complement.
GGTGCTGGTGGGTATTGTTTTTTGCGCGGTGGGGTTCGGTGGCCTGGCTGAAAAGATGTTGGGCTGGGGGGATCAATCTACCACCCCCGCTGCGGTAACCCTTTCCCACCCTGAAAATAAAGGGGATAGTGCAGTTGGGGATGCACCCGAGGGTGATGCTGTGCTAACCGGTCAGGTGGGGGCAAATGGCACTGATCAAGATGCTGATGGCTCATATTTCGTCGAAGCGCGCCTGAGTTTGGAACAGGCCCGGGGTAAAGAAATGGAAACCCTGCGCGAGGTGCTGGCCTCGGAAGCAGATGAGGAAGTTCGCAAAACCGCCCAGGAAAGGCTGATGCGTTTAAGCAGCAAAGTATCCCAGGAGATGGAGTTGGAAAACTTAATCCGGGCCAAGGGTTACCAGGATGCCGCTGTGTTTTTGGATAGTGATACCGTCACCGTGATACTGCGGCCCGGAAAGGAAATGATGGCCGATGCTGACAGCACTACTATTGCCGGGTTGGTGGCCAAAACCACCGGTGTGCCCGAGGACGGTGTAATTGTTATCACCAGGGAAAAATAAAATTTAAGTGGCCTTTGGCGGTGCCCGGGGATGGGATGATAAGTACCTTCCCCGGTTTTATTGTTCACGGCACCATGAAAAACCCGCCACATAGTATATATTGTATTGTATACAATGCTATTTGTATATATATTGTATACTTGCTCTAAATCTATTTTATTTTATCGGATGTAACTATATAATTGCTTTATCAATCAGGTTGTTTGCTGATGGCAACCTGACTTTTTTTTGGAGGTAGGATACCAAATGGCTAAAGTGAAAATTACCGATACAACACTGCGTGATGGTCACCAGAGTTTATGGGCCACCAGGATGAGCATCAAAGATATGCTGCCTATAGTTGAAAAACTTGACATGGTGGGTTACCACTCACTTGAGGTCTGGGGCGGCGCTACCTTTGATGTATGTTTACGCTATCTTAATGAAGATCCCTGGGAAAGGCTGCGCACTTTAAAACGATATATTAAGCGAACGCCATTACAAATGCTGCTGCGGGGACAATCACTGGTGGGTTACCAGCATTACCCGGATGATGTGGTGGAGGCATTCGTTTTTAAGATGGTGGAAAACGGCATCGACATCATCCGGGTTTTTGATGCCTTAAATGATATACGGAACATGGAAACATCGGTACGGGCGGGCAAAAAGGCGGGTGCCCATGTGCAGGCCTCGGTGGTATATACCGTCAGCCCGGTGCATACCACCGGTCATTACCTGCAAACGGCTGAGAAACTGGCGGAAATGGGTGCTGATTCCATATGCGTCAAAGATATGGCCGGCCTGTTGACCCCTTACCAGGCTTATGAACTGATAAGCAAGTTAAGGCAACACCCTGGGCTGCCCGTGCAACTGCACAGCCACTATATTGGTGGTTTGGCCCTGGCAACTTATCTAAAGGCGGTGGAGGCCGGGGTAGATGTCATAGACACTGCAGCAGTGCCCCTGGCTTTCGGGGCCTCCCAGCCTCCGGTAGAGACCGTGGTACGGGCGCTGCAGGGCACCCAGTTCGACACCGGGTTGGATATGCGGTTGTTGTTTGAAATCGCAGGATATTTTGAGGAACTAAGGGAGCAAAGGGGCCAGGAACGTGGCGTTACTCGGATTAACGATATGCGTGTTTTTGAGCACCAGGTGCCGGGGGGTATGATTACTAACCTGGTTTCTCAGCTCAAAGAACAGAAGTCGGCTCACCTGCTGCCCCGGGTGTTGGAGGAGATTCCCAGGGTGCGCCGGGAGCTGGGTTACCCGCCCCTGGTTACACCCACCAGCCAGATTGTGGGCACCCAGGCTGTGCTAAATGTACTTACCGGAGAGCGTTACAAGCTGATACCCGGTGAGGTTAAAGCTTACATCCAGGGTCTATACGGCCGGCCGCCGGCACCTTTGGAAGAAGCGGTGGCACGCCGGGTACTGGGTGATAAGCAGCCCATCACCTGTCGTCCTGCCGATTTACTGGAGCCCCGGTTGGAGAAAATCAAACTGGAAACCAGAGGATTGACCAATTCTAATGAAGATATACTATGCTATGCTATATTCCCCCAGATAACTAAGAAGTTTTTAGAAGCGCGAAAAAACAGCAGCGCCGGTAATATAAATTTCGCCCGGGATACGGGCGCAGCCGGTGTTGGCGGTTCCGCCGGCGGGGAAAATACCGCCAAAACGGGATGCGCAGCGGAAAAAGCCAATGCCGGGACCGCGACGGCGCAAAATATAAGTGACCGTACATCCGGGGCACCTGGGCTGCCCGGTCATACCACCAAGGAGGTTAACGAAATGGATATACAACAAATTAAAGAATTAATCAGCATGATCAATGAAACCAATATAGACGAGTTTTCTCTAAATAGTGACGGCATGAAATTATCCATCAAAAAAGCAAGCGGGGACGGTCCTTGCTTGCCTCATGCAGCCGCTCAGATAGTAAGTGAGAACTGTTCTAGCTTGCCAACAGCCGCTCAATCACGTGAGGATGATTCTTGCATGCCTCACACAGCTGGCCACAATGATGCTGCGGTGTCCGGTACCGTGGTCAAAGCACCCATGGTGGGCACTTTTTATCGTTCCCCGGCTCCTGACGCCGATCCTTTTATAAAAATAGGCACCCGGGTGGAAAAGGGGCAAACCCTTTGCATATTAGAGGCCATGAAGCTGATGAATGAAATCGAAGCCGAGGTGGCGGGCACCGTGGTGCAGATACTGGCGGAAAATGCCCAGGCCGTGGAATATGGGCAACCACTGCTGGTTATCCAAGAAGATTAGGTGGTAACAAATGATCAATAAGATATTAATCGCCAACCGGGGCGAAATAGCAGTTCGGATTATCAGGGCCTGCCGGGAAATGCACATAGCCAGTGTGGCGGTTTACTCGGAATCCGACCGTGACAGCCTGCATGTGCGCTTGGCTGATGAGGCAGTATGCATTGGCCCGCCGCAGCCTGGTCGAAGTTACCTTAATATCTCAAACGTCATCAGTGCCGCGCTCGTGAAAGGGGCCGACGCGGTGCACCCGGGTTACGGCTTTTTATCGGAAAATGATAAGTTTGCTGAGATGTGCGCTGCCAATGGCCTGGTATTTATCGGTCCTCCCGCCGAGGCTATGCGCTTGATGGGCAACAAAGTGCAGGCCAGGGAAACCATGCTGGCCTCGGGGGTGCCCGTGGTGCCCGGTTCACAGGGTGTCATCAGCGATGCCGGGCAGGCACTGCAAATTGCCGCCGAAATTGGCTACCCGGTGCTTATTAAGGCTTCGTCGGGCGGAGGCGGCAAGGGCATGCGTGTGGCCCAGTATGAGGAGGAGGTGGTCCGGGGCATATTAACCGCCCGCTCCGAAGCGACAGCCGCCTTTGGCAGTGGGGATATTTACATGGAAAAGTACGTGGAAGAGCCCCGGCACATTGAAATACAGCTGTTGGCGGACAATTACGGCAACATTGTACACCTGGGTGAGCGGGACTGCTCCATCCAGCGACGCAACCAGAAAATTATTGAGGAATCGCCTTCTACGGCAGTTGACGAGGAACTGCGCCGGCGCCTGGGTGATGCGGCGGTGATGGCGGCCCGGGCAGTGGGCTACCGCAGCGCGGGGACTGTGGAGTTTTTGCTTGATAAACATGATAATTTTTACTTTATAGAGATGAATACCCGTATTCAGGTGGAACACCCCGTTACTGAAATGATCACCGGAATTGATCTGGTTAAAGAGCAGATCCGCATTGCAGCCGGGGAAGAACTGGGCTACCGGCAGCAGGATATTCGCTTTTCGGGCTGGGCTATTGAATGCCGGATCAACGCCGAGGACCCCGAGCGCAATTTCATGCCCTGCCCGGGTAAAATCATTGAGTTTCAGCCCCCCGGTGGGCCGGGAGTGCGCCTGGACAGCGCTATATTTGCAGGGTGGGAGGTGCCTTCGCACTATGATTCCATGCTGGGTAAACTGATTGTGTGGGGGAAGGACCGTGATGAGGCGGTGGTGCGTATGCAGCGGGCTCTTGATGAATTGAATGTTACCGGAGTAAAGACTATCATTCCCTTCCACCGGCGTATTCTGAATAACGCATTTTTCCGCAGGGGGGAGATATACACCAACTTTATTCAGCGAAGAATAATGCCGCAAGGTTAATTGCGGTATTTTTCCTCCTTTGGTATAATATATTTATTCTGCTAAAGGAGGGGTTGCCAAGTGGAGCAAGAAACCGTTATGCGAGAAGAGAAAAACAGTCTTGGTGCCATTCGCATTGCCGATGATGTTGTGCGCATCATTGCCGGGCTGGCTGCTACCGAGGTGTCTGGCGTGGTTAGCATGAGCGGCGGTGTAGTGGGTGGTATCACTGAAAAATTAGGTCGCAAAAACTTGTCCAAGGGTGTTAAAGTGGAAGTGGGGGAAAAGGAAGCGGCGGTAGATTTGTTTATTGTGGTGGAATACGGTTCCCGCATCCCCGAAGTAGCGGCAAAGATACAGGACGCTGTAAAGAGCGCCATTGAAAAAATGACTGGCCTGGTGGTGGTGGAGGTAAATGTCAATGTCCAGGGAGTAGCCTTCGCCAATGAATTAAATGAAGAGGAAAACAACAACAGGGTAAAATAAAATGGGAGGATGCACATGGGGCCATTTGACCGCGGCATACTCGTACTGTATACTGTAACATTAACATTGCTTTTTCTGGCCCTGGGCGCTTTTCTGGGCGGCTGGTCGGATCCGGTGCAGCGGCTTTGGAGCGAGGTAAATACCCCCGGTTACCGTGAAATTTTATGGGTTTTACTGGTTGTGTATATCATTATGGGATTGCGTTTGTTATGGCGGGGATTAAAGCCCGAGCGTAAGAGACAAGCTGTTGTGCATGAAGGCGGCCTTGGTCAGGTGCGGGTATCTCTGACGGCCATTGAATCGCTGGCGGAAAAAGTGACTGCCGCTGTGCCGGGCATCAAGGAAGTTAAGGCCAAAGTGGAATCATCGCCCCGGGGTATTGCTCTGCACTTGAAATTAATCACTGTTCCGGATATTAATATTCCCGCAGTATCGGAAGATATACAGTGTGAGGTTAAGGACAGTATAAAAAATGTAGTTGGGATTGCCGTATCCGAGGTGCGGGTCGCTGTGGAAAGTTTTAAAGCATCCAAACCCAGGGTGGAATAAATAGGGAGTGGCCTGTTGATGGATTATCTGGAGTATCTTTTGGAATGGATGATTATACACCGGGGTAAAATAATTGGTGTTCTAGTGGGCCTGTCGATAAGCCTGTCCGTGATTTTTTTTGGGGTTTTAAAAACCCTTTTTATCGTGGTATGCGTGGTAATAGGCTACCTGGGCGGCAAGCAATTGGACGACAAGGTGGATATAAAAGACCGGCTTTTACGTTTGCTGGGGGAAAGGTGACATTGACAAATGGGTAGAAGACAGTCCAGGGAATCGGCCATGCAGGTGCTGTACCAGGTGGACGTGGGTAAAATGGCTGTGGATGAAGCGATGCAAAATATTCAGGATAATTTTATGCTTACCGGGCCTGATCTGGAATTTGCCAGCCACCTGGTGCATGGCACCCTGGATAAACTTGACGAGCTTGATAAAACCATTGCCGGGTATAGCCGGGAATGGCAGGTGGAGCGGATGGCGGCCGTAGACAGAAATATTCTGCGGCTGGCTTTATATGAAATGTTATACGCCCGGGATATACCCCCCAACGTTTCCATCAACGAAGCCGTGGAAATGGCCAAGAGGTTTGGCGGCGCAGAATCAGGCAAGTTTATTAATGGTATCTTAGGTGCGGTAGTCCGGGCCAGGGCATAACAATTTTTTTAAAAAACATGCTGGCTGGTGCGCGGATTCTATATGTAAAGATTTACCTTATAAAAATAAAAAAGAAACTGCTCGGGACGGTTACTTTGTAGTCAACAAAGTTAACCGTTCTTTTTATTTTATTGGTGTTTTATTCTTAAAATTTTGTTTAATGCCTGAAATGATTGCAGGAATCAAGCATTTAGTCTAGAAATAATTTAATTGGTATTGTTATCAGAAAAATTATGAGGGAGGGGTACGGAATTTTATGTTCAAAATATTAGAAAAACAAGTATTCTCACCAATAATCAAGTTATTTGTTATTGATGCGCCCAAGGTGGCCAAGAGTTGCCAGGCCGGCCAATTTATTATTTTGCGTATCCATGAAGAGGGTGAAAGAATTCCTTTAACCATTGCTGATTTTGACCGGGAGAAGGGCACTATTACCATTGTGTTCCAGGAAGTCGGCAAAACCACCAAGCAGCTTGGTGCCATGGAAGCCGGGGATTACATTAAAGATTTCGTAGGTCCGCTGGGCGAGCCTACCCATATTGAAGACGTGGACACCGTGGTTTGCGTGGGCGGTGGTGTTGGTGTCGCTCCGGTACACCCCATTGCCCGGGCGTTTAAGGAAGCTGGTAAACATGTTATCGGCATTATGGGAGCCAGGAACCAGGAATTGATGTTCTGGGAAGATAAAATGAGAGCAGCCTGCTCAGAGTTACTGGTTACCACCGATGACGGTTCCTATGTGCGCAAAGGATTTGTCACTGATGTTTTAAAAGAGGTTATTGAAAGTAAAGGCAAGGATAACATTCCCCTGGTCGTAGCCATTGGGCCGCAGCCTATGATGCGGGCGGTATGCAATATGACCAAAGATTACGGAATTAAAACTATAGTCAGCCTGAACGCGCTCATGGTTGATGGTACCGGAATGTGCGGTTGCTGCCGTGTTTCCGTGGGTGATGAAACTAAGTTTGTTTGTGTTGATGGTCCTGACTTTGACGGCCACCAGGTGAACTGGGCTGAGTTGTCTCTACGTTCCGCTTACTTCAAAGCGGAGGAGCAAAAAGCCCTGGAACGTCATGAATGCAAATGCGGTTGTGGAGGTGGCAAATAATGGCTGAACAAAAAGCTAAGAAAAAAATAGTTCCGAACAAAAACCCCATGCCGACCCAGGATGCGCTGGAAAGAGCCCGGAACTTTAACGAAGTGGCCCTGGGTTATTCCGAGGAAACGGTGATTGCTGAAGCCCAGCGCTGCTTGCAGTGTAAAAATGAGCCCTGCCGGCAGGGTTGTCCGGTGGAAGTCGATATACCCGCTTTTATCAAACTGGCGGCCGAAGGAGATTTTGACGGCGCTATTAAGAAAATTAAGGAAAAGAATGCTTTACCGGCGGTCTGCGGCCGGGTGTGCCCGCAGGAAAACCAGTGCGAGAAATATTGTACTTTGGCTAAAAAACATGAAGCCGTGGGTATTGGCCGCATTGAGCGTTTTTGTGCCGACCGGGAACTGCAAAAGGGTGTGACGCTGCCTGAAGTAGCCCCGCCCACCGGTAAAAAGGTAGCCGTGGTAGGGTCCGGACCATCCGGTTTGACCTGCGCTTCCGATCTGGCCAAGCTGGGACACGAAGTTACCATATTTGAGGCTCTGCACGTGGCGGGTGGCGTGTTGATGTACGGTATTCCCGAGTTCCGTCTACCTAAGGCAGTTGTGCAGGCCGAGGTGGAAAACCTGAAAAAACTGGGTGTTAAGATTGAGGTTAACTCGGTGGTGGGTAAATTCACCACTGTAGATCAATTAATGGATGAGGCTGGTTTTGACGCTGTGTTTATCGGCACCGGTGCCGGTCTGCCTTACTTTATGAAGATACCCGGGGAAAATGCCTGCGGCGTGTATTCCGCCAACGAATTTTTGACCCGGACCAACCTTATGAAAGCCTATCAGTTCCCCGAATGGGATACACCCATTAAAATTGGCAAAAAGGTAGCTGTGCTGGGCGGCGGCAACGTGGCCATGGACGGTGCCCGCACTGCATTGCGCCTGGGTGCCGAAGAATCCTGGATTGTCTACCGGCGTTCCCATGATGAACTGCCTGCCCGTAAGGAAGAAGCCGAACATGCCGAGGAAGAGGGCGTTAAATTTGCCTTTTTGACCAGCCCGGTGGAGATACTAAGCAATGATGAAGGCTGGGTAACCGGCATGAAGTGCATCAAGTACGAGCTGGGCGAACCCGACGCATCGGGCAGACGCCGCCCCGTACCAATTGAAGGATCCGAGTTCGTTATGGATGTGGACACCGTAGTGGTGGCCATCGGCCAGGGCCCCAACCCGCTGGTGCCCAGAACTACCAAGGGTCTGGAACTGAACAAAAAGGGTAATATCGTGGCTAACTTGGAAACCGGCGCCACATCCAAACCCGGCGTATTTGCCGGCGGCGACGTAGTCACCGGCGCGGCCACCGTTATTCTGGCCATGGGTGCCGGGCGCACTGCGGCCAAGTCGATTCACGAGTATTTAACCAATAAATAGTCGGTTGCATAAACACCCGGTACCGGTGAAAGCAGGTGCCGGGTATAAAAATTAATGTTAAGAGTAATTATTAGCAGCGTCAACGTGCTTGGGCATGGTAAAAAAGATGCTGAAAAGTGCTGATCTGCTTGCTTAAGGCTTATGCGGCACGGGCCGGAACGTGCCTGGAAATAAATTGTTTTGTAAAGGAACTTATGCATGCAAATATTAACTGTGAGGCAATTAACCGGACATATTAAGGATTTGTTGGAAAATGATCACCGGTTGGCCGATCTTTGGGTCAAGGGTGAAATTTCCAACTATAAAAAAGCTGCCTCAGGGCATATTTACTTTACATTAAAGGACAATTATTCCTGTGTTAGAGTGGTTATGTTCCGTTCACGGGCCAGGTATTTACAATGCAGGCTGCAAAACGGTATGGCTGTGCGGGTCAGGGGTTATGTAACTGTTTATGACCGGGATGGCCAATACCAGTTATATGCCGAGCAAGTGGAGCCCGATGGCACAGGGGCGCTTTTTGCCGCTCTGGAGAAACTTAAGCAGCAGCTTGCGGCAGAGGGATTGTTTGATAACAGCCGTAAAAAAGCGTTGCCCCGTTTCCCCCGCTATATTGGTATAGTGACCTCGCCCACGGGTGCGGCGGTGCGGGATATGCTGCATATATTGCGCCGCCGCTGGCCGCAGATTAACATTATTTTAGCCCCCGTGGCTGTGCAGGGGGATGCGGCTCCCGGGGAGGTGGCCCGGGCGATGGACCGGTTGAACAGACTTGATGATGTGGATTTGATCATTGTGGGCCGGGGAGGTGGCTCCCTGGAGGAACTGTGGGCTTTTAACACCGAGCTGGTAGTTAGAAGCATTGCGGCTTCCCGTATACCGGTTATATCGGCTGTGGGTCACGAAACTGATTTTACTCTGGCGGATCTGGCGGCTGATTTGCGAGCACCCACTCCATCGGCGGCAGCTGAACTGGCGGTGCCTGACCGGTTGGAGATGAAGAGGCTGGTGGATATGCACCGGGCACGGATGACTCGCTGCCTGAGCCAGCAGATCAGCAGCTACCGGCAGCGGTTGCGACACTGCGCCGGGAGCCGGGCAATGGCAAGGCCTGTGGATATGCTGGTTGAACAGCGGCGTCAAACTCTGGACATGCTGGAAAGACAGCTGGCCGGGGGTACCCGTGCTATTACCAACAGTTTGAACAACCGCCTGGCCTTGCTGGCAGGTTGTCTTGATGCGCTTAGCCCGCTGGCCACACTGGCCCGGGGGTATAGTTATGTTTTGGATCCGCACGGTGCGGTGCTGCGGGACGCGCGGCGGGTGCAGGTTGGTGATCCGGTGCAGGTGCATTTGCACCGGGGAGCGATAAAGTGCATGGTAAAGGAAATTAAATAAATAAAAATAATAACCAGGGGAGGAAATTACAATGGCTGCGACCTTAATTGATGGCAAAGCGATAGCGGCGACCATCAGGGAAGAAGTAAAGGCTGAAGTGGCACAACTGAGGGAAAAAGGTATTGCGCCCAAACTGAATGTGCTGTTGGTGGGTGATGATCCCGCTTCAGTAGTATATGCCCGCTCCAAGGAAAAATCCTGCGCCAACGTAGGAATTGACTTTGAACTGAAAACCATGCCCGGCTCTACTACTATCGAAGAAGTGCTGGCCCTCATCGATGCATGGAATAAAGATACCAGTGTGCACGGTATTATGATTGAACTACCACTGCCCAAGGGCATGGATAAAAAGGTGGTTCTGGAGGCCGTTGATCCCAAGAAGGACGTGGACGGCTCTCATCCCATCAATCGCGGTTATATTTTAAGCGGCGGGGAAGGCTTGTTCCCTGCTACACCCCAGAGCTGCATTGAAGTTATGCTGCGTTCCGGCATTGAAATTAAAGGTAAAAACGCTGTTATCGTTGGCCGGGGTGAAACTGTGGGCAAACCGCTGGTGTTCATGATGCTGAACCAAAACGCTACAGTTACCGTTTGCCATACCAAGACTGCTGATTTAGCTTATCATACCAAACAGGCTGATATTGTTATTGCTGCGGTGGGACGGGCTAAAATGGTTACTGCTGATATGATCAAGCCTGGTGCTGTTGTGGTGGATGCCGGTATCAATCCCGCCGAGGGCGGTGGAATTTGCGGCGACGTGGATTTTGAAAACGCCAAGGAAGTGGCGGGCGCCATCAGCCCCGTGCCGGGCGGCGTGGGCAGTCTGACTACTGTGCTGATTCAGAAAAACGTGCTCAAGGCCATTAAACTGCAGGGTTTGGCATAAATCAATCGCAGTTAAAAGACTATTAACTTCAAACTTCTAAGTTGAAACTTTCGAGTCCAAACTTTCAACTTTCAACACCCGGTACCAAAATATTTCGATGAGGTGATTCCGTGAGCGAAATTTATGATTTTCCATTCCGCAAGGTAGTGGCGGTATCGGCATCAGACGCTCCCACTCCCGGCGGCGGTAGTGTATCAGCCCTGGTGGGCACCTTGGGTGTAGCCATGACCGCTATGGTAGGCAACCTAACCGTGGGCAAGCCCAAGTTCAAAGATGTGGAGCCCGAGGTTAAGGAAATTACCGGTGCGGCTTATTTTATCATTAATAAGCTGGAAAAACTGGTGGCCGCGGATATAGCTGCTTTTGGCAAGTTTATGGACGTTTTCCGCTTGCCCAAGAACACCGATGAAGAAAAGGCCAAGCGGGAAGAAATGATGCAAAAGGCGCTCAAAACCGCAACCGATACTCCCATGGAAATAGCCCGTACCTTGCTGGAAGCATTGGAAATTACCGACCGGCTGGCTAAGATTGGCAATAAAATGGCCATCAGTGATGCCGGTGTGGCAGCGTACGTATGCGAGGCGGCCCTGAACGCAGTGCTCCTAAGTGCCGATATTAACATTCCTATGGTTAAAGATGAAGAGTACGTTAAAAACATTCTGGCGGAGAAAGAGCAGCTGGTGAGTAAGGCCGCAGAATTAAAAGAAAAGGCCGTGGCAGTGGTCAGGGAGAGGATGAAATAATAGATATAATTGATTGCGGGGCTGTTATAGCCCTTTTTTTTTGCACAATTGAGCATTTAAAGACTGATCTATGAATATACAGTGGTGTATACCAGCTAACTAATATATAATCATAAAAAGTAATACTAATCCTGTATATTGGAGGGTATTTGGCAATAATGAATAATAATGACTTAACCTTTGAAGAGGCGCTAGCCCGGTTGGAAGTATTGGTCAACCGTTTGGAAGAGGGTAATTTGCCCCTGGAAGAATCGCTGGAGCTTTTTGCCGAGGGTATAAAGCTGACTAAACAGTGCAGTAAGCATTTGGAACAAGCTGAAAAGCAAATCAGCATACTGCTGGAGGGGGATAACGGCCAGGCCGTTGTTCGTGAAGAGGAGCTATAACTATGGGTTTTAAGGAGGAGCTGGCCAGGCAGGCGAATATGGTGGATGAGGCCCTAAACGAGTACCTACCGAAGGCAGGTAGTTACCCGCCCTTGATTCATGAGGCCATGCGTTATAGCGTTTTTGCCGGCGGCAAGCGGCTCAGGCCTGCTTTAGTACTGGCCGGCGCCCGGGCCGTAGGTGGGGATGAAAAATCCGTGCTGCAGGCAGCCTGTGCCATAGAACTGCTGCACACATACTCTCTGGTGCACGATGATTTACCGGCCATGGATAATGACGATTTTCGCCGGGGCAATCCCACCAACCATAAAGTGTACGGTGAGGCCATGGCTGTGTTGGCGGGTGACGCGCTGCTGACCCTGGCCTTCGGGCTGCTGGCCGGGGTATCTCAAACCGGTTCTTTTGGAGCTGACAGGGTGGTGCGGGTAATTGCCGAAGTTGCTGAGGCAGCCGGGACAGCCGGTTTAATAGGTGGCCAGGTGGTGGACATGCAGTCCACCGGTAAATCAATCGATAAACAAACGCTGGAGTATATCCATGTGCATAAAACCGGTGCATTGTACAGGGCATCGGTACGGACCGGAGCTATATTAGCCGGTGCAGCCCCCGAGCAGCTGTATCATCTTACTGTTTATGCCGAAAATCTGGGTCTGGCCTTTCAAATCGTAGATGATATACTGGATATTGCAGGGGACGAACAAAAGCTGGGCAAGCCTATAGGCAGCGACACCAAAAATCAAAAAGCCACCTATCCAGCGCTGCACGGTTTGGCTGCGGCCAGGAGCATAGCCAGGCAGGCAGCAGAGCAGGCTAATGGTGCTCTGGCTTCCTTTGGTGCCGAAGCTGACTTTTTGCGGGGGCTGGTTTGTTTTGTAATCAACAGAGAATATTGATGAATATTATAATTTTTATTACGTAGAATGAATTAGTTTATTAAGCGTTGAACGGATACATGGATAACTATCATAAAGACGGCTATTAATTAACGCGGCTCAGTGCGGGGGCATAAAACAGCGGCACCTGGTCATTATTGATGCCAGATGGCGGGAATAGGTGTTTGCCGCTCAGGAAACGTCGTGTTATAATTATTCACTGAAAATACTTTATTTTTATTGAACAAGTGATGCAGTATCCTAGTCGGGAACCCTTTTTTGAAGGCGGGCCCAAAAATCCGTCAAGGGCACATCGATGAAGTTCCTGGTGCTGGCTGCCGACGCCCAGTTGGGGGTTGGTACTGGGAGTTAAGGGGGCGGGGCGACCCGCAATGGCATGTGGGCGTTGACCCTGCCCCCGTGGAGACCCAAGTGCGTGGTGGCTTGTTAACGCAGTTGCTATGGCTTGGGGGTAAACCTGCTCGTGGGGAAAGCTGCGTGCAGTGTAGCCTGCCTTGAGTGGTGCCGGTGGAGGCTTTTATATTGGGACATTACGTATGGGCCCATGCGTGATGTACTCTCGGCTTAAACCGTCATTGCAAAAGAGGCTAGGAAAAGGTACTCCCGTTGAGGAAAACTCCTAGGCTGTCCGGTAAATCGGGACGATGCGGGGATTGCAGTGTGGACTAAGTGGTAATCCAGCCCCGGATACTAAATCTAAATCCGGAATTTCGTTTAATGGGAAACCGCCGGTATGGCAACAGCCGGTACGAAATTGGGAAAACCTGCTGGACCTAAGCCACAACATTTACCCGTGTCGTTGTCACTTGTTTGTGTACATATTATCACCCGGGTTCAAGAAACCCGGGCTCTGTCATATTAACAACTCTGGTTTAAGAGACCAGGGGTCTGCCATATCGGCCGTCACATACTTTACGGAGTGAATAGTTTGAAAAATAACAAATCTACGGTTTCCGGCAAGTTTGTTGTATTTGTCGGTTTTATTTCTTTTATCCTTGCTGCCATTTTCTTTTTATTATCTCAGTTAATATCTGAAGCTATCAATAGCCTGACATTTTCGTTTTTACTACTGATGTTAATTATATTATTTGGTATAACATCGGATGTCATTGGTACCTCGGTGGCCGCAGCGAATGAAGCTCCATTTCATGCCAAGGCATCCAAGAAAGTGGCCGGTGCCAGGGAAGGTGTGTTATTAATTCGCAATGCCGACCGGGTAGCCAATATAGCCAATGATGTGATTGGTGATATAGCTGGTACGGTAAGCGGTGCGCTGGGCATTGCTCTGGTTTTGCAGATTATGACTCTTTGGGAGGATTTTAACCGGTTTTTACTGAATATGCTGGTGACAGCACTGATTGCCGCCTTAACCGTGGGGGGGAAAGCCTACGGGAAAAAAATAGCCCTTAGTAATTCTAACGAGGTAATTTTTTTCGTAGGCAGGATAATGGCAGCTTTCAGTAGTATAACGGGTATAAGAATAGTAAAAAAATAAATTTAATCCTATGTGTGAAACAACCTGACAACAAGATGAGGTGAAACCTTGGGCAGGTATTTGGATCAAATAAACTCACCCTGGGATGTGCGGGCACTCACTATTCCCCAGCTGGAACAACTGGCCGGCGAAATCAGGGAGGAAATCATTACAACTGTAGCTAAAAACGGCGGGCATCTGGCACCCAACCTGGGGGTAGTGGAACTTACCCTGGCACTGCACCGTGTATTTTACACGCCCCGGGATAAAATCATTTGGGATGTGGGGCACCAGTGTTATGTGCATAAATTAATTACCGGCAGGAGGGAGCAATTTTACACGCTGCGCTGTCACGGCGGGCTAAGCGGCTTTCCCCGTCCGGATGAGAGCGAGCACGATGCCTTTGCTACAGGCCACAGCAGTACATCTATATCGGCGGCTCTGGGTATGGCACTGGCCAGAGACTTGAAAGGTGATCGTTATGCAGTAGTGGCGGTGATTGGTGACGGGTCAATGACCGGAGGTATGGCCTATGAAGCCCTTAACCATGCCGGGCATTTGAAAAAAGACCTGATTGTAGTGTTAAACGACAATAAAATGAGTATTTCTGCTAATGTAGGTGCCATGTCGGGTTACCTGAACCGTATGCGTACCGATCCTAAGTATTCCCGGGGCAAGGACGAAATTGAACAGATATTACGCCGTATACCTTCTATTGGTTCCACTGTGGTTAAAGTGGCGGAACGACTTAAGGATAGCTTTAAGTACCTGGTGGTGCCGGGTATGATTTTTGAGGAAATGGGTTTTACTTACCTGGGGCCTATTGACGGCCACAATATGCTCTCTATGCTGAACACTTTTGAACAGGCCAAATCGCTGGGCGGACCGGTGCTGGTTCATGTGGTCACGGAAAAGGGGTGCGGGTATGCGCCGGCGGTGGAAAAGGCGGATAAATTTCACGGCATCGGACCCTTTGATATCAGCTCGGGGAATTGCTTGAAAAAAAGCGATATCAGCACTTATACCGAAATTTTTGGGCGCACGCTGGTTAAACTGGCTGAACAGGACCCTGCTGTTGTCGGCATTACTGCGGCCATGTGCAGTGGCACCGGCCTTAATGAGTTTGCTAAAAAATTTCCCAGCAGGTTTTTTGATGTAGGTATTGCTGAACAACACGCCGTAACTATGGCCGCCGGTCTGGCCACTCAAGGATACAAACCTGTGGTGGCGGTTTATTCAACATTTTTGCAGCGGGCTTATGACCAGATTATCCACGATGTGTGCCTCCAAAAACTGCCGGTGGTGTTTGCTGTGGATCGCAGCGGTATTGTAGGCGATGATGGTCCCACCCACCACGGTTTATTTGATATTTCCTATTTACGCAGCGCCCCCCATATGACCATTATGGCACCGGCTGATGAAAATGAGCTGCAGCATATGCTGCATACCGCATTACAAGTAAACGGCCCGTGCGCTGTGCGCTATCCCCGTGGTACCGGCTTGGGGGTAGCTCTGGATCTGCACAGCCGGGCTTTACCCGTGGGGCAGGCCGAAGTACTTGTTGAAGGTAAAGATATCACTTTGTTGGCCGTGGGTAATATGGTGCCGGTGGCACGCCGTGCGGCAGTTATGTTAAAGGAGCGAGGCGTGCTGGCCACTGTAATTAATGCCAGGTTTATTAAACCCCTGGATGATGAGTGTATCACCAGGTGGGCTGCTCGCACCGGACGTTTAATAACTATTGAGGAGAATACCCTGGCGGGCGGTTTTGGCTCGGCCGTCCTGCAATTGCTTGCGGCCAAAGAAATGCCTGGGATACAGGTTAAATGCGTGGGGATCGAGGATGTGTTCATAGAACACGGCGGCCAGTCGTTATTACGTAAAAACTACGGGTTAACACCGGAAAATATAATGAATCTGGCCATGCAAATGATTGGTTCCCGTAAAGCCAAGGGCAAAAGAATAATTGGCCTGGGCGGAGGCGCGTAAAGACAGTGACGGAAAAGAAAAGAATAGACGTGTTACTTGTGGAAATGGGACTCTTTGAAAGTAGGGAAAAGGCCCGGGCCGCTCTAATGGCCGGTGATGTTACGGTGAGCGGTGTCCTGGTGGATAAGCCGGGGCAAAAGGTGGATGCCCGGAAAGAGGATATTAATATTAAGCAAAAAATGCCCTTTGTCAGCCGGGGCGGCTACAAACTGGCACGGGCATTGCAAGTTTTCCCTATTGATATGCAGGGTAGGCTGGTATTGGATATTGGGGCCTCCACCGGGGGGTTTACCGATTGTGCCCTGCAAAATGGTGCAGCTTTGGTGTACGCGGTGGACGTCGGCTACGGCCAGATGGCCTGGTCGTTGCGCTCTGATCCCCGTGTGCTGGTGCTGGAGCGTACCAATATTCGCCATATGGGTAAGGATGTATTCACTGCGGGACTGCCGGATCTGGTCACCATTGATGTTTCATTTATTTCACTGGCGCTGGTGTTGCCCCGGGTGGATTACCTGCTGGACAATTACGAGGGCGTGGCTCTGGTTAAGCCGCAGTTTGAGGCTGGACGAGAGGCGGTGGGTAAGAAAGGTGTAGTTAAGGACCCGGCGGTGCACAGGGAAGTGCTGCAAAAGGTTGTGCACATGGCCACAAATTTAGACATGGCTGTGCTGGGTGTTGATTATTCTCCGGTCAAGGGGCCGGAGGGAAATATAGAATACCTGCTTTATTTTAAAAAACCCGCCCTTAATATAGACGGGTTATCTGTATTGATTGACCGGGCGGTGTCCGAGGCACACCGCAATTTATCCGGAGGAGCGGAACATTGAATACTATAGGCCTGTTGTCCAATTTGGCAAAAGAAAAAATAATACACCTGGTAAGCGAAATTGATACTTGGCTGGACAACAGAGGGGTTACTCTGCTGCTGGATGATGAAACCGCCAGGCAGGTTGACAGGCCTGCGTCCGGGTGTACACGCCTTGATTTGGTGCGGCAAGTCCAGTGCCTGATGGTGCTGGGGGGGGATGGTACACTGTTGCACAGCGCCCGGTTGGCGGCGCCTTTAGGTGTACCTGTTTTTGGTGTCAATTTGGGGCACCTGGGATTTCTTACCGAGGTGGACAAGCCCCGGCTGTATGAAGCTATGGTTTGTTTGTTGACCGGGCAATATACCATTGAAGAGCGGATGATGCTGCAGGCTCGGGTTGTCCGGGGTGGGCAAGCCTATGAGCCCATCATTGGCTTAAACGATGCTGTAATCACCAAAGGTGGCTTTGCTCGCCTGATTGTCTTTGATACTTTGGTTGACGGTCAGTTATTTAGTACCTATCACGCGGATGGAGTGATTATCTCTACCCCTACTGGATCAACGGCTTACTCGCTATCCGCCGGGGGGCCGCTGGTGGTGCCCAAATTGGAACTGATGCTGGTGACTCCCATTTGCCCGCATGCATTATGGGCCAGGCCGCTTGTCATTGCTGCAGACAGTGAAGTGCAAGTGTTTTTGCGCTCCAAACAGGGCGAGATGATGCTAACGATGGACGGGCAGCATGGCATGCGCCTGCAGTACGGGGATTTGGTAAATGTGTGTAAAGCTCCTCACCGGGCTAAATTTATTAAATTAAATAACCGAACATTTTTTGATATTTTAAAAGAAAAACTAAGAGAGGGAGACGGGGCCAATGTATCATAAACGGCCCGTTAACTTTGCCGGTATACGGGGAAATGCGGTACTTTTGGGACAGCGGTTTGTGGGTGAGGTGCTGCATAAAGGCTCTGTGGCTGTTGACGCTACAGCCGGCAATGGCTATGACACTCTTTTTTTAGCTAATTCAGTGGGGGAATGCGGCAGGGTTTATGCTTTTGATATACAGCAATCTGCCCTTGACATTACAGCCAGGCGTTTAAAACAATTCGGCCTAGAAAAAAATGTGACGCTGATTCACGATGGGCACGAAAAAATGGATTTGTATATTGTTCCCCCGGTGGATGCCTTTATATTTAACCTGGGTTATCTGCCAGGCGGTGATCATGATAAAATAACCCGCCCGTCTACCACTGTTAAGGCGCTGCAAATAGCCCTGGATATGCTGAATCCGGGTGGGAGGATTAGTATTGTAGTATATACCGGTCATTTAGGTGCCGGAGAAGAAAGCAGGACCGTGGAGGAAATGGCGGCCAAGCTGGATCCTCGTATTTTTGGAGTACTTAAGGTCACATTTATTAACCGGTCGGCGTCAGCCCCCTTTTTAATTTTTATCGAAAGGGTGAAAAAAGAAAATGAAAACCTGGCGCCATAAAAAAATACTAGAGTTAATTAAGGAGCAGGAAATCAGTACCCAGGAGGATCTTGTTGTTGCGCTGCAAAATGCCGGGTTTTCAGTGACCCAGGCCACGGTATCCAGGGATATTAAAGAATTGGGCCTGATTAAGGTGCCCGGCAACACCGGTATATCCCGCTATACAGTAGCGGGTGAACCGGTTAACCCTAGAAATGAAGACAGGATGAAGAGGCTTTTCCGGGACTCGGTGGTTTCTTTGGACTATAGTGAGAACCTGATTATCATCAAAACCCCGCCCGGGGAGGCCCAGGGAGTGGCATCTACCATTGATAATGCTGGTTGGCCGGAAATAATCGGCACGGTGGCCGGTGATGACACCATACTGATTATCATTAAACCTAAAAAAATGACCCACGCCACCATGAAGAAATTTATTGCTCTCACCGGGAGGTGAATGGCGTGCTGATTTCATTGTACATAAAGCATTTTGGATTAATTGATGAGGCGGAAATAGAGTTCATTCCGGGTCTTAATGTACTTACCGGTGAAACCGGGGCAGGTAAATCCATTGTCCTTGAAGCGCTGCAAGTTGTGCTGGGAGGGCGTGCTCAGACCGAGTTGATCCGCACCGGCCGGGATAAGGCGCTGGTTCAGGCAGTTTTTGATATAGCCGGCCTGCCGGGGGTGCGTGATCGCGTGACGGAAGCCGGTATGGAAATGGATGAACAAGAACCTGATATGTTAATTTTAAGCCGCGAAATAAATCGCCTGGGCCGTAATCCCTGCCGCATCAACGGCCGTATAATTAACCTGGGCATTTACCGGGACATCGCTGGTTCACTGGTAGATTTGCACGGCCAGCATGAACAGCAGTCTTTACTGATGGCGGACAGGCAGATGCAGCTGCTGGACAGGTATGGTGGTGACCAGGTGCTCGGTCTATTGCAGGATACTGAGCAGGCCTACAGGCAGTGGCGTAAAAATCAGCGGCTTATGGAAAAAATAACCAGTAGTGGCCGGGAACGACAACAGCGCATTGATATGATTAAGTACCAGATGGAAGAAATAGATGCGGCGCAACTGGCCGGTGTGGATGAAAATGAATTGACCGCACGGCGTGATGTGCTGGCCAATGCCGAAAGGATATCGCTGCTGGTGGAGCAGGTGTTGTTAAGTATACATAACAGTGACAACCGTTGCCCGGCGGCTGTGGATCTTTTAGGTGAGGCTAACAATAATCTGGATGAACTTTGCCGCTACATACCCGCGTTAAAAAGCACACAGGAAAATATTTTTTCGGCTCT
This sequence comes from Desulfoscipio gibsoniae DSM 7213, assembly GCF_000233715.2. GTDB lineage: Bacteria > Bacillota > Desulfotomaculia > Desulfotomaculales > Desulfallaceae > Sporotomaculum > Sporotomaculum gibsoniae. The sequence goes on along the minus strand of NC_021184.1, from coordinate 2,632,021 downwards.
GTGCCTGGTGGAGGAAACCGCCAGGGAACTGGCCAGCTGCAAGGATAATGTTGAGGCCGACCCGCGAGAATTAAACTATATTGAAGAAAGGCTGGCTTTGCTTGACCGTTTAAAGAAGAAATATGGGCCTGGCATTGCCGATATAATGGCCTACAGGCAGCAAATTTCCGGTGAGTTCGATGAACTGCTGGCTATGGAAAACGACGCGGCCGGAATTGATGAACTGGTGCACAAAAGCGCCATGGAATATTACGCGCTGGCCCAGCAGCTCCAGGCAGGCAGGCTGAAAGCGGCAGCCGGCCTTGAGGAAGCTATTGAACGAGAGCTTAAGGACCTGGCAATGAGCAGTGTGCAATTTGCCGTGCAGGTATCGGACGCCGAACCCGGTCCCCTTGGGCAAAATGCAGTGGAATTTCTCATTTCCCCCAACCCGGGGGAACCACTGCGCCCGCTGGCCAAAAGTGCTTCCGGTGGTGAATTGTCCCGGGTTATGCTGGCTTTAAAATCAATATTGGCAGCTGCCGATGAAATAAACATCCTGGTTTTTGACGAGGTAGACGCAGGTATTGGCGGCTATACATTACAGGCGGTGGCTGATAAACTGGACCGGTTAAGTCAAACCAAACAAATACTTTGCGTAACCCACGCCGCTGCCGTAGCAGCCTGTGCAGCCAGACATTATTTAATAAAAAAATCAGCTAACAGTCAAAGAACGGTAACATCAGTAACATCCTTAGACGGCGAGGATCGCATCAATGAGCTAAGCCGTATGCTGGGCGGCGGCCAGGAATCAACAGCTCTCTTCCACCACGTGCGCGACCTGCTCCGGTGCCGGGTGTTGAAAGATTGAAAGTTGAAAGGTTGAAAGTTAACGCTTGAAGATTCTTTTTTCAAAAAAACACAGGTGCCGGATGTTAAAAGTTCAAAAATTGAAGGTTATGATTTAAAGGGTTGTAGGATTTTATTACAAAAAATCTTACAACCTTTAATTTTTTGTTGTTTGAAAAAAAAATTATGCTTTGGCATACTTAGCTTTCACAAGATTGTTTTACCGTTTCCAAAGTTCTCCAAGGTTTGCGACTCATTGCTGTTAGAAATGGTATATTAAATTAACACCGGTTGGTTATTTTTTGTTTAATATGCAAACTTTCTTTTTTTTGCCTGCCGTCAACCCGCTATCAATATGTTACAAAACATGGCCAGTCCGCCTGTAGACTGGCTATGCCAATGTGCGGCACTTAAGGGCGGAATAAATGAGCCTAAACAAGGCCAATTTAAATATAGATAATTTAAACACTGCAGCGAGGGGCGGTGATTTTTTTTCGACAAATAAGTTTTAAACTTTTACATGCCCATTATTTATGTCAATCAAAATTTTTCGCAAGGGGGTATGTTGTCTGAAACGCAGCAATCATAGCAGATTATTAGGAACAATATTTATTCTAGTATTTGCTTTTATGGCGACTTCAATTACCCTTTATTCATATTGGTATTATTTTCTTCCCACCCGGCAATATATCAATGTAGGTGATAATATTGCGTCAGGTATTGATTTGCCGGGAGCTGTTATTAAAAACGTTAGTTTAAAACTGCACTCGGCGACGGAAATGCTTTCAGTCAACGGTAACAATTACCGGGAATATACTTGCAGTTCTGATAAAACTTTGCCCGTGGCGTTAAAACCAGGTCAGTTGGAAATGCAGTTTAAACTGTTTGGGTTATTACCTATTCATAAAATGATGGTAAATGTGGTAGAACCTCCAAGTGTTATCCCTGGCGGTCAATCTATAGGTGTTTTACTGCATACCGAAGGCGTTATGGTAGTTGGTGAAGCTGCCGTAGAAAAAGACGGTCAAACATTTTTCCCGGCCAGAGCTGCGGGTATTGCAGTGGGTGACTTAATTTTAAAAATCAACGGTGCTAAGATCACCAGTGAGCATCAATTGCAGGAACTGGTTGATAAATACGGAAAGCAAGGTAAGGACATTTCCTTGTTAGTTAAACATGGAAATAGAAATAAACTGGCCAAGATAAACCCTATTCTGTGTGATAAAACCGGTCGCTATCGCATTGGGTTATTTATTAAAAACAGTACTGCCGGTGTGGGAACATTGACTTTTTATGAACCCCAAACCAAAACCTATGGTGCTCTGGGTCACATAATTGCTGATTTTGAAAGTGGTCATAAACTAAATCCGGTGGGTGGTAAAATTGTCGAAGCAACAGTAAAAGGCATACACCCCGGTAAAAAAGGTGCCCCTGGTGAAAAACTGGGGGTATTTAAAGGAAAAAGCGATATTATAGGTAACATTGAAAAAAACACCACTTGCGGTATTTATGGCAAGCTTCAACATGGTATCAATAATCCATACTATACCCGTACCATACCGGTGGCCATGAGATATCAAGTTGAGGAGGCCCCCGCTGAAATATTAACTGTACTAAATGGCGATAAAATTGAAAAGTTTAAGATTGAAATTGAGGATATATTACCCGCGGGTAACCAGGGCAAATGTATGATTATTAAAGTTACAGATAAAAAGTTATTGAATAGTACCGGAGGCATTATTCAGGGTATGAGCGGCAGTCCTATCATTCAAAACGGTAGATTAGTGGGGGCCGTAACCCATGTATTTATCAATGACCCCACCAAAGGATACGGTGTACTGGCGGAAAATATGTTAAAAGAAGCAAATTTGCTAAATATGGAGCAAACAGAAAAAATAGCGGGATAAACGGACGAACTCTTGAAACAAAATAGTTAAAATTTAACAAAAAAGTTAAAAAAAATTAAAGGTATTCCCCCCTCCACGTCGAAAGTAAATACTTAGATAAAAAAGATGTTTGCTAGGAGGCGGGAAATTTATGAGAAAGGTAATCAAAATACTAATTGCAGACGATAACAGGGAATTCTGCGAATTATTAAAAGAATTTCTACAACAAAAGGAAGAATTCAGCCTGGTAGGCATTGCCCAAAATGGTTTAGAGGCATTGGAACTAATCCAGGATGAAGCGCCCGATGTTTTGGTTTTAGACGTTATTATGCCGCATCTTGATGGTATTGGTGTATTGGAAAAGCTCAATGAGTTTAGCCACCGGCCCCGTATAATTATGCTAACTGCATTTGGCCAGGAAAATATTACTCAAAGGGCTGTGGAGTTAGGCGCGGATTACTACATCTTAAAACCATTTGATTTTGAGGTTCTGGCCACCAGGATAAGACAGTTAGCCGGTGGGTTTAAAGTTTCGCCATATATTTCGGTGGCCAAGCCAAAAAATCTTGATGTTGCAGTTACAAATATAATTCATGAAATGGGTGTGCCGGCCCATATCAAAGGCTATCATTACTTGAGGGATGCTATTTTACAAGTCATTGAAGATGTTAACTTACTGGGCGCTGTTACCAAAGAGTTATACCCCATGATCGCACATAAATATCAAACCACCCCCAGCAGGGTGGAAAGGGCTATCCGGCATGCCATCGAGCTGGCCTGGGATAGAGGTAATATTGAAATGATGACCAAGTTTTTCGGTTACACTATCAACTTGCAGCGTGGCAAGCCAACCAACTCGGAATTTATTGCCATGGTTGCTGATAAGTTGCGCATTGAGGCCAAAGTTAGCTAATGCCATTATTTAGAAGTTTTTAGAGATAATTATCAGCTGAACCAATGAAGTAAACGTTTAACGTTGGGGCATATCCTTTTGGGCGAGCCAAGTATTTTAAAAAAATACTTTTCTTCACACCAATAATTTATTGTTTTACTATAGACACAATAAATTGGCGGTGTTTTTATTTTGGGTTGTGATATAATTTATGAAGTTTGTCAGGCACAATAGGTTATATAATGTAATTAATCTGGCCTTGACGCAAATAAACAAAAACTGTAAAATTTAGAATTAAGGCGGTGATTAAGTGGCCATCAAAGGTACGGTCCGGCTGGATAAAAAAACAAAACACTTGGTTAAGCGCTTGCAGCCTGGTGATATTGCAGTAATTGACCACCGTGATCTGGACGAGGTGGCCGCCAACGCCCTGGTGGAGGCCCATGTAAAAGCGGTGGTTAATGTTAATTCATCCATGAGTGAAGTTTACCCTAATTGCGGGCCTTTAACCATAGTGGAAGCGGGTATTAAACTTGTGGATTGCCCTGGTAGCGATTTATTTGCATTGCTGACGGAAGGTCAGGAAATAGAAATCAAAAATGGCCGGGTGATTCGCTCCGGCGTTATGTTAACCGCCGGTGAAGAATTATCCATTGATATAATAAAACAAAAAATGGAAGCTACCAAGGCAAACATAGAAGGTGTATTGTCTAGTTTTGTACAAAATACTATGGATTACGCCCAAAATGAGATAGGTTTGATTTGTGGTGAATACACAGTTCCGGATGTAGCTACTATTTTTAAGGAGAAACATGCACTTATTGTTGTTCGCGGCAAAAATTATAAAGAAGATTTAAGAGCTATTAAATCTTACATTGATGAAATAAAACCTGTATTAATCGGTGTTGACGGCGGGGCCGATGCCTTAATGGAGTTTGGGCTGCAGCCCGATATTATTGTGGGTGATATGGACAGTGTCAGCGACAAAACACTGCTATGCGGTGCTGAATTGGTGGTACACGCTTATCCTGACGGCCGGGCACCCGGTATGGCTAGGTTGCAGGAACTTGGGTTAACAGCGTTAACTTATGCCGCGCCTGGCACGAGTGAGGATATTGCCATGCTGATAGCTTATGAAAAGGGAGCCGAACTAATTGTGGCGGTGGGTACCCACTCCAATATGATCGACTTTCTCGAAAAGGGGCGCAAAGGCATGGCCAGCACTTTTCTAGTGAGGGCCAAGGTGGGCTCTATATTAATTGATGCCAAAGGTGTTAGCAAGCTATATAAAAGCAGGCTGCATGCCAAACACCTGGCCCCCATCTTTTTTGCTGCACTCTTGCCGGTAATCGCTGTAGCGGTAATTTCCCCTTCAACCAGGGAATTACTGCGACTTTGGTTTATCCAGTTTCGTCTATTGGTAGGAATTTAACGGGAATAAAAGGTGATAGTTAATGATCATTGATTTTAAATATCATATTGCTTCGCTGGTAGCTGTCTTTTTAGCATTGGGCATAGGCATTTTAATCGGCAGTACCTTGCTGGGCAATGATGCGCTGATTGATTATCAGAAACAGGTTACCAATAGGTTGGAAAGCCAGCTGCAATCCTTGCGGGATACCAATGAAACCATACAAGCCCGGGCTAATACACTGGAAACAGACTCAAATATGCATAAACAATTTGAAAAACAAGTACTTCCTGTATTGGCCGCCGGCAAACTGGCTAATAAAAATTTTGCTCTGGTGGAGCTCAACAATCTTGGTTTTCCTCCAGAGTTGACAGAAGTAGTTGAAAATGCCGGGGGGCGCATCAGCTCCGTTACTTCGGTTAAAGCTATGGACAATGAAAAGCAAACTATAGAAGACTTGCAGCAGGAACTAGTTTGGCCGGTGAACACCAGCGACGAGTTCTATAAAAGGTTGGCTATGGAAATAGCTAATAGTATTACCACTGGAGAGAACCAGGCGGTAATCAGTTATCTGCAGGAGAAGAACCTGCTTAAAACCAGCGGCGAATTTGGCATTCCCGTGGATGGCCTGATTATTGTCGGCGGCAGCTACAGCGAAGAAAACAGAAATATGCAAATTGATGTTTCTTTAATCGACTATTTTAATGAATTAAATATACCCGTGGTAGGGGTGGAAGAAACCGATGTTATTTTTTCGTCCATGAAGGAGTACCAGCACAACCATATCAGTACAGTAGACAATATTGATACCGTGCCCGGTCAAATGGCCATGGTGCTGGCACTTAACGGACAGTCGGGCCATTATGGTATTAAATCCACTGCTCAAAAATTATTACCTGATTTGTCGGGGCAGGGTTCGTAAATATTTACTTCTAAGAATAGATATCGTAATATCCTTATAGTAAGAAATAATTGTGTTAGCGGTTATGGAGCAGTGATTGATAACCCACGGGGTTAGTAAGATTAAATAATTATAGATGTTTGGGACTGCCTGGCGTTATTCGGTGAGAAGCTGATATTTATTCTAATTCAATATGTAAGTAAAGCTATAAGGAAAGGAACGAAAAGTAAATGTCCGCTAAGCGGGTTGTTGCTTTAATACCAGCTTATAACGAAGCGAAATATATAGCTGCCACCGTAACGGCGCTTGCTGCACTGCCTGAAGTGGACGAAATTGTGGTGGTGGATGACGCATCTACCGACCGCACTGCGGAACTGGCAGCCGCTGCGGGGGCCAGGGTAATCAGCTTGCCCGCCAACAGCGGTAAAGGAGCCGCGCTAAACAAGGGCAGCGATCAAATCAAAGCAAATATAGTTATGCTGCTGGACGGAGACCTGGGCGATTCAGCCAAGGAGGCCAGGTTGCTGTTAGAGCCCGTTTTGACCGGCCTTGCTGATATGACCGTGGCTCACTTCCCGCCGCCCCGCCGTAAGGGCGGTTTTGGGTTGGTTAAGGGGCTGGCTAGAAAAGGTATTAAATTTTATACCGGCCTGGAAATGCAGTCACCTTTGTCCGGTCAACGGGTGATGACCCGCCCCGTAATGGACAAGCTGCTGCCCTTTGCTTCGGGTTACGGGGTAGAGGTGGGATTGACAATCAAGGCGGCCCGGGCGGGATTCAAAGTGCTGGAAGTACCGGTGCAAATGACTCATGCTGAAACAGGGCGTGATCTTAAGGGTTTCTGGCACCGGGGCAGACAATTTTGCCATATCGCACGAGCACTGGCCAGGGCTGCGCTGGTTAAATAAGCTTCGAGGTGAAATAATTGATCTGGCGACCGGAATTGTTTTATTTGCCGGTGGGTTTGGTACTGGCTTTTTTAGTAGCTTTATTAATAAGGGAAAAAATACTGGCTATGATAACTGAAGCGGACTTTGTGCGACCCAATTTTAAGGGGGAAAAAATACCGCTGGCCGCAGGGGTTGTTTTTTTTATTGCTGCGGTGATTGTGGTGCTGCCCCTGTTTTTTTTATGGCCGCCGGGTTTACGTGATACCGCGTTACTTTATTTATTGGCCATGTCCGGGGCGGCTTTTTTAGGGTTGATGGATGATTTTTGGGGCAGCCGGGAGGCATCCGGCTTAATGGGTCACTTTAAAGCCCTGGCCAGGGGTCGTTTAACCACCGGTGCAGTAAAAGCGCTGGGGGGTGGGATGCTGGCGCTTATTTTAGCAGCCCGGCTATATCCAAACGACATTTGGAAAGTAATGGATAGTGCTTTAATTATAGCCCTCTCTGTAAACCTGTTAAATTTATTTGATCTTCGGCCGGGCCGGGCCGGTAAGGTGTTTATATTACTTTACATAATACTGCTGCCTGCAGCGCTGGGTAGCCCGGAAGCAGTGATGGCCACCATGACACTGGGTGCCTTGCTGGCTTTTTTGCCTGTCGATTTAAAAGCTCGGGCCATGATGGGTGATGCCGGGTCTAATACGCTGGGTATGGTCATTGGTTTGACAGCCGCCGCGTCCCTTGAGGGGTATTACCGAACCGGTTACCTGGCAGCTCTGGTAATAATACACATAATTACTGAAAAATACTCGTTGACCCGCATTATTTCCGGTAATTATGTACTGAATTATCTGGATATGCTGGGGCGGGAGAAGGAACCCAAAAAATAGTGTCGAATATTTATTTGTTGGTCTTGAGTAGGGGTGTATACATTTGCTTAATGATATGAAAAGAATAACTTTATTTACAGGCAATTTGGGCAGCGGCAAGACTGAGCTGGCCATAAACTATGCTCTTTGGCTGAAAAAACAATACGCACGGGTTGGCATTGTTGACCTTGATATTATTAATCCATACTTTCGCACCAGGTTAATGCGTGAGGAACTGGAGAAAAAGGATTTGCGTGTAGTATGCCCGCCCGGGGAATTGGCCGGTGCCGATGTGCCCGCCCTGCCACCGTCTATTTTGGGTGTTTTAGAAGACGAACGGGTTCAGGGCGTTTTTGATGTGGGTGGCGATGAAATCGGTGCCACCGCTTTGGGCCGTTTTAAACCTTACTTGCCATACGGTTCCTACAATATGTTCTTTGTGGCCAATGCCTGCCGGCCCTTCACCCGCACAGTGGATGGTATAATTAAAATGCTGCGGGCGGTGGAAAAGGCATCACGCTTACAGGTCAGCGCTCTGGTGAGTAACACCAATCTTGGCTCGGCCACCGACCCGGAGACAATTCTAGCGGGTCATTCCATAATCGAGGATGCAGCCCGGCAGTTAGGCCTACCCATAGCTTTCCTGGCAGTGCATAGCCCGCTGGCTCGTGAAATGGCAGGGCGTATGCCTGGCATACCGGTATTCCCCATAGAAAAAAACATGCTGCCCCCTTGGGCCGTAGGGTCGGGATTATTTTAACTGTGGGCAATCTAACTGAAAGTCAGCCGTTAACGGGTAATTCTCCTATTATTTGTTGACGATCGGATGTGCTTGTTTCTGCCCGGATCAACCGCTGGGTTAAGTGTTTCAACTAAACAATTAGTGACTTTTTAAGTGAGTAATTTTATATCCATATACACATTTATGTATTAGAGGGAGGTTTTTTTTTGGCGCAAATAACATTTCGGGAAGATCGCTGCAAAGGATGCAAATTATGCACGGCAGTATGTCCCAAACAATTGATCAAGATGGCCGGGCACATCAATGTAATGGGTTTTCACCCGGCCACTGTGGAAGAACCCGAAAAGTGCACCGGGTGTGCACTGTGTGCCCGCATGTGTCCTGATTTGGTAATTGAAGTGGCAAAGGAGGAAAAGAAGGTTGGCTAAAGTATTGATGAAAGGTAATGAAGCACTGGGAGAAGGTGCCGTGCGGGCCGGTTGTCGCTACTTTTTCGGCTATCCCATTACCCCGCAGAGCGAATTGCCGCATTATTTGGCCAAGCGTATGCCCCAGGTCGGCGGAGTATACCTGCAGTCGGAAAGTGAAACAGCGGCCGCCAACATGGTTTATGGTGCTGCCGGGGCCGGTGCCCGGGTAATGACATCATCTTCAGGCCCCGGCATTACTTTGATGCAAGAGGGTCTCTCTTATCTGGCCGGCGCTGAGCTGCCCTGTGTAGTGGTGAATATGATCAGGGGCGGCCCGGGCCTTGGTAACATAGCACCTGCCCAGTCCGATTATTTGCAGGCGGTCAAAGGCGGCGGGCATGGTGATTACCGGCTGATTGTCCTTGCTCCCGCATCGGTGCAGGAAATCATCGACTTAATGCAGGATGCCTTTGATTTGGCGGATAAATATCGCAACCCCGTTATGCTGCTGGCCGATGGTATTTTAGGCCAGATGATGGAGCCGGTGGAGTTAAGTGAAGAGGTACTGGTGCAGGCGCCGGAAAAAGCTTGGGCTGCCACGGGACGTAAAAAAGGCGGTCCCAGGCGATTAATTAACTCGTTATATATTGTGCCCGAGGAATGCGAAAAACATAATATTGAATTGGCCCAAAAATATGCCGTTATAGCAAAGGAAGAGCAGCGCTGGGAAGAATACCAGCTGGATAATGCCAAACTGGTCATTGTAGCCTTCGGTACCTGCGCCAGGATTTGTAAAGCCGTAGTCGACCGCGCCCGGCAAGAAGGCCTGGCGGTCGGCTTAATCAGGCCAATCTCGGTTTGGCCGTTCCCCAACGATGTATTTGCCCGGGTGAGGGAAACTGCGGAACAATTCCTGTCGGTGGAAATGAATATGGGCCAAATGGTGGAAGATGTGCGCCTGGCTGTGGAAGGTAGAAAGCCGGTGCATTTTTACGGCCGGGTGGGCGGCATGATACCCGTGGCCCGGGATGTACTTGCAGAAGTTAAAAAACTGTACAACGGGGGTGCGGTATAATGAAAAAAATTTTTACCAGGCCGGAGTCGCTGAATGATATACCATTCCATTACTGCCCGGGCTGCACCCACGGCATTGCTCACAGGCTGGTGGCTGAGGTCATTGATGAAATGGATATTTACGAGCGGGCACTGGGCATAGCTCCAGTAGGCTGTTCTGTATTTATATTTAACTATCTAAATATTGATATGTATCAGGCTGCTCACGGCCGGGCACCGGCGGTGGGTACAGGCGTCAAGCGGGTGTTGCCTGACCGCCTGGTGTTTACTTACCAGGGCGATGGCGACGCGGCAGCCATCGGCACAGGCGAGCTGGTGCACGCGGCGGCCCGCGGCGAAAAGATAACCGTCATATTTATTAACAACGCAATTTATGCCATGACCGGTGGGCAGATGGCCCCCACCACACTGCTGGGGCAGAAAACCACCACCACCCCCTACGGCCGTGATAAGGATGTCAACGGTTTGCCCGTCAAGGTTTGTGAAATGCTGGCACCACTGGACGGCACTGCTTACTTGGCCCGGGTTTCCCTGCATAATCCCAAGCATATTGCCATGGCCAAAAAAGCCATTCGTAAAGCTTTTGACGTGCAGATGCGCGGTGATGGGTTCACCCTGGTGGAAATACTCAGCGCCTGTCCAACCAACTGGGGTCTGTCACCCTTGGAGGCGCTGAAATGGTTGGAAGAAAACATGATTTCTTATTACCCACTGGGTGAGTACAAGACTCCGGCGGAGGAGGTTCAGCTATAATGTTTGAGGGTATATTAATTGCGGGTTTTGGCGGGCAGGGCGTGTTATCCACAGGTCAACTGCTGGCCTATGCCGGAATGATGGAGGACAAGCATGTGGCCTGGATTCCCTCCTATGGTCCGGAAATGCGCGGCGGTACGGCCAACTGTGGTGTAACCATTTCCAGCGAGCCTATCAGTTCACCGGTGGTCAGCGAGCCAACCGTGCTGATAGCCATGAACCGGCCTTCCCTGGAGAAGTTTGAGCCCGCTGTGGCGCCGGGCGGGCTGATTTTAGTAAACAGCTCGCTAATAAACATAAAAACCAAGCGCACCGATGTGCGCACAGTTTACGTGCCGGCCAACGATATGGCCGAGGAACTGGGTAATGGCAAGGTGGCCAATAACATCATTTTGGGCGCTCTGCTGGAATTAACCGGAGTTGTATCCAACGATGCCGTGTTGGAGTCCTTGAAAAAAGTACTGCCCCCCAAACGCCATAATCTCATCCCCATCAACGGCGAAGCCCTGGAAAAAGGCCGCCAGCTAGCCAGGGGTCAGGCTTAAACTTTATTAAACTAACTTCAATATTTGAATAATTGGATATGTCTTGGTGGTAAATGTGACACTACACAAAAAACCTTTTGCTGAAAAACAGAAAAACTTTTTATACTCATCCCTTTAAGCTGTAACACATAAGCTTTATCATACAAGCATTTAACATAGAAGCAGTTAGCATATAAGCATTAACATCAAAGCACTTCGCATCAAAACACTTCGCAGGCAAACACTCTAGCAAGCAATCACACCAGCATATAAACACTATCAAGCTATATCCTTTTGGTAACCGCCAGTTATCCGGCATTTTACAGCCGGGCTTCTGGCGGTTATTATATTAGTAACATTAGTTTGCAAAGGTGGGGTTCCATTGATAAATAGGGATCGGTTGGTAGCCGAATTTATGGAAATGGTGCGGGTGGATAGTGAAAGCCGGCATGAAGGTAACATGGCTAAGCTGCTTGTGGAGAAGCTGCAGCAGTTGGGTTTTACCGTTTATGTGGATGATGCCGGGCCCAAAACAGGCTCGGATACAGGCAACCTGGTTGCCCGCTTGCCCGGCAGCACTGACGTGCCCGCACTTATGTTCTCGGCCCATATGGATACGGTATCGCCGGGGCGCGGCATTAATCCTGTGGAAGAAAACGGCGTTATTCGCTCCGCCGGGGCAACCGTGCTGGGTGCCGATGATAAAGCAGGTATTGCCGCTATACTGGAGGCGGTGCGGGTGCTGCAGGAGCAAAAACTGCCGCACGGTGAACTGGAGCTGGTGTTCACTGTTTGTGAAGAAGTGGGGTTATCAGGCGTTAAGTTTTTGGATTTTTCCCGTCTGAAGGCCCGAATGGGTTATGTGCTGGACAGCAATGGCCCGGCGGGTACTATTATTAACCAGGGACCGTCCCAGGATGAAATATACGCCGAAATGATGGGCGTGGCGGCTCATGCCGGTATCAACCCTGAGGACGGGGTCAATGCCATCCAGGTGGCTTCCCGGGCTATTGCAACCATGCAGTTGGGCCGTATTGACCACGAAACCACTGCTAATATAGGTATCATTTCCGGTGGTGTGGCTATTAATATCGTACCCGAAAAAGTAATGATCAAGGGAGAAACGCGAAGCCTGCAGGAACAAAAACGTATTAAACAGACCCAGGCCATCCGCGATGCGCTGGAACAGGCGGCCCGGGAGGGTGGTGCCCAGGTGGAGGTTAAGGTGGAAACCATTTATCCCGCCATGGCGGTTCCCGTTGATGCGCCGGTGGTGCAGCTGGCCCAAAAGGCGGCCCGGGATTTGGGTCTGGAGCCTGTGGTTAAGGGTACAGGCGGCGGCAGCGATACTCACATATTTAACGAGCACGGCATATCGGCGGTAAATCTGGGCATTGCCATGCAAAAGGTGCATACCACTGATGAATGTATAACTGTTGATGATCTGATACTGGATGCTTCATATGTGCTGGCCATCATCAGTACAGCGGCTAACTGTGCGACTGGGAAGGGAGAATGGGCATTTTGATCAGGACACGGCAGGGCCGGGTGCTGGCTGTCAATTCCCGGCGGAGCAATTTAACCGAGATAAAAGTTCAGATACCGGGGGAGCCGGAGCAGAAAGCTTACAACTATGATCTCCTCACTGGACCGGTGGACGCTGGGGATACTGTGGTGTTGAATACCACTGCAGTGAATAAAAAGCTGGGCACGGGCGGAGCCCATTTTGTGATGGCCAATGTATCCAATCCGAAGCATAATGCCCGCCAAAGCGGACATATTATGAAATTGCGCTACAGCCCATGCCAGGTCAAGGTGCTGGCTGCGGAAGAACCCGACAGCCCCGACGCTGAAATTATTAAAAACACCACCTCTCTGGACGGTGTCCCGGTGGTGGTGGGTACGCTGCACAGTATGCTGGCGCCTGCGGCCGCAGGTGTCAAGGCAGCCACCGGTGGCAGGGCCCGGGTTGTTTATGTGATGACGGACGGGGCGGCTCTGCCGCTGCCCCTTAGCAACCTGGTTTATGAATTGCAAACAAAAGGCCTGGTGGATGCCACCGCTACCTGCGGCCACGCTTTCGGCGGCGACTGGGAGTGCATCAATATTTATACCGCGCTGCTGACGGCAAAGGCGGTGGCCCGTGCGGATGTAATAATTGTGGCCATGGGTCCAGGTATTGTGGGTACTGCGTCCCCGCTGGGCTTTACCGGTGTAGAGCAGGGAGAAATAATCAACGCTGTGAACATACTGGGGGGGCGCCCGGTAGCCATTCCGCGCATTAGTTTTGCTGATGCCCGGCAAAGGCACCGGGGTATCAGTCACCATACAATAACCGCTCTGGGTAGGATAGCTCTGACCCCCTGCACGGTGGTGCTGCCTGAGCTGGTCGACACCGGGCAGCGTAATTTAATACAGGATCAGTACAGCCGGGCCTGGCCGGTGGATAAGCACCGGCTGGCCTGGGCAAACGGCCGGCCGGCCCTGGAGGAATTGGATCGCCGGGGCATCAGGGTTACTTCCATGGGGCGCACACCGGCCGATGACCCTGCCTTTTTCCTGGCTGCCGGTGCTGCTGGTATTTATGCCGCCGGGTTAATCCACTCCGGCATAGAAGCAGGGGGCCAGTGATTTATATCTTTGTTAATGTAATGTGGAGGCGATAAACTCCCGCAATGTAACGTTGGTTTGGGACCAGGGGCGTATTAGTTGCCTGAACTCGCTAACTTTGCCGCTAAAGCAAAATCCATTTTTGGTTATAAATAAACGCATAAAAAATCCCCCTTGTTAAATCCAAAATACATCTTTAATTCTATGCAGGTAATTTTTTATTATGCCGGAGGAAAAACATGAAAATACCTATTGTTAAAATGACTGTTAACGCCAGCGGGGCGGCCAACGCCGCCAGGCAAGGGGATGTGGTGGTGATTGTGGATGTTATTGATATGTCCACTACCCTGGAGGCAGCCCTGGATGCGGGTGCCTGCGCTGTTTTCGGGGCTGCGCCTGATGGCGCTGCGCCACCTGTGGCCATAGATCCGGCCGCTATAGGTTGGCTGGCAGGGCAGGTAGCCCGGGAAAAGGGCACCGGGGTGGTTTTGGTGGCTGAGCCCCGGGTGGGTACGGATGATGAGCGGCTGGGCAAAATCACCGGGGTGACCGGTGGCTTGGCCCGGGCTGGAGCGGATATATCGGCGGTATTACCCAATATTGGCGCTGAAACACCTAAATTGTATGATTTGCATAACCAGGTGGTAATAGCGGCCACTGCCACCGGGGGGGTAGCTTACGACGCGGCCGTTTGTGCCGGAGCATCGGCGGTGCTTACCGGCACTGTGGCCAGAACCATGCGCCAAAAGGGAGCTGCACCCGCTCGGGCTGCAGCCGCCCGGGCCATCCAAAAAGCCCGGGCACTGGATGCAGGTATCACTGTGGTGGCTGCCAGCGGTAATTCACTGGAAGATGTTCTGGCAGCAGAATATATTACCCGTACAATTATTGAAGAATATTTGAGTTGAGTCATAATCAGTGCTGTACCGCTCATATATATAGGCATGGACAGGTTATACAAAGGGAGCGGTGGTATGGGTAACATGCGCGGTTTAATTGCCGCCTCCCTCCAGCAAAGCTGGCCGCTGTATCTTATCGTTATTGTTATTTTCAGTGCAGGCATATTACTGGGTTCGCTGGGGGTCAATACATTACCGGATGAGCAAACTGCAGAATTACAGCGCTATTTGCAGTCTTTTTTAGCCCAGGCTGCGGAAATAGAAGTGGACCGGGTGCAAATGTTCAAGGGGTCGCTGTATGACAACCTGCTGCTGGGGTTAGTGATGTATATACTGGGCTTGACCATCATTTGCCTGCCCCTGGTGCTTGCGCTTATTTTTTTCCGCGGCTTTGTGCTGGGATTTACTGTGGGTTTCTTAACTGCGCACCCGGATTGGCGGGAATTTTGCATTGTCCTAATTTCCATGTTGCCGCAAAACATTCTCTTTATTCCTGCTCTGATTATCGGTGGAACTGCTTCTCTTTCTTTCTCTTTGCTGTTGATTAAAAGATTCAATAACTCACAAACCCGGGTTGGCCATCAATTCGTTGGTTATTCATTAATCATGGCTGGGTGTTTGGTAGTCTTTGCCTTGGCCGCCCTGGCTGAAGGCTATATTACGCCGGAACTGACCAGACTTTCAGCCTCGCTGATGGCAGGTTGGTAAAAAGAATCATAAAATGCCATAAAACCTACCTTTAAATACATTAATATACATGTTATGGCAGTAGGTGGGCAGCGTGTCGGATTGCCACAAGTTTAAGCTACATTGTTAATACAGGTAACCGGTCGACTTTTGGTAAATCCATCGTTGATGTGTTTTTTGTAGATAATGAATGAAGGGGGCACACGAGAATGTTTTTTGTGGTGGTTTCCCGGGTTAAGGAAAAGGTTTTATTATTGGCACGTCTGGTACTAGTGATGTGTATATTGTGTATATTGATTGCCCAGTTGTACTCAGTGCTTAAAACCAACTGGATTGAGGATAATAAAACAACCAATGAACCCTTAAGGGTCGAGCAGCATTTAAATTAATCCGCTGTCAATAAATCAATAAGGTTTACTATGTTCGCAATAACCAGATTTGCAACAAAGAAGATGAACCCGGTAGTATTTACTTTATAATTTTATTATAAACAATAAAGGCCCTCCGAGGGCCTTTTTTCTTCGGGGGAAAAGGGAAAATTGTGGTAGAATGAATTAAAAATATTTATATTTACTTAATTTTATTAAACGGGTTTTTCAGCTTTATCACTCATTGTAAAAAAGGATTAGCCGGCATGTTATTGAATAGCTCTTTATAAAACGGTGGTGTTAAAATGTGGAAATATATATTAGACATTTTTTAAATTTCCTGGCAGTGGAAAGGGGACTGGCTCAAAATACAATTATATCTTATGCCTTGGATTTAAAACAATTTAAATCTTTTTGTGTACAGCGCCAGGTGAAGGATGCCGGGGGGATTGACCGTAATTTAGTATTAAACTACCTTTTGGAATTGAAAAAAAATGGTCGCTCGCCCGCCACAGTATCACGGCATATGGCGGCGTTGAAAATCTTTTGCCGCTTCCTGGTGGACGAGCAGGTGCTGGGTAGCGATCCCATGGCTAACCTGGAATCACCGGGTCCACCAAAGAAATTACCCGGGGTGCTTACTCAGGAGGAAATTGAAAGATTACTGGAGCAGCCCCGGGTTGGCAATACTGCCGGGCTCAGGGATAAAGCCATGCTGGAATTGATGTACGCCACCGGTATGCGGGTTTCTGAGCTGCTGGCCCTGGATGTGGACCAGGTGGATTATGAACGGGGTTATGTACGTTGCCTGGGCAAAGGCGCCAAGGAGCGTATTATACCGGTAGGTACGGTGGCCAGAAACTTTTTGATGGAATACCTGCGCCGGGGAAGGGCTAAAATAACCGCAAACCATAAAGAGCAGGCATTATTCTTAAATATGCGGGGTAAACGTCTTACCCGGCAGGGGTTTTGGAAAATTGTTAAAAAATATGCTATGGAAGCAGGTATAGCCAAGACTATTACACCGCATACATTGCGACACTCCTTTGCTACTCATTTACTGGAAAACGGTGCTGACCTGCGCGCATTGCAGGAAATGCTGGGCCATGCCGATATTACCACAACCCAGATCTATACCCATTTAACCCGCACCAAGTTAAGGGAAATCTATAACAAGCATCATCCCCGGGCTTAAATTATGAAAAATATCTATAAAAAATATCTAAAGGAGTTAGTATAAATGCCAGTTAATAAAAAAGTAATCATTATTGTGTTGGATAGCGCCGGAATTGGCGAGCTGCTGGATGCCGGTAAATACGGTGATTGCGGGTGCAATACGCTGGTTAATTGTTCCTTGGCCGTAGGCGGTCTGAAACTGCCGCATCTAAGTCAGATGGGCCTGGGACGGATAGCAGAAATATTGGGCGTGCCCCCTGTGGATAATCCCACCGCGTGCTACGGTAAAATGGCCGAACGCTCTCCCGGCAAAGATACCACCACCGGGCATTGGGAAATTGCAGGCGTTATATTGAATAAGCCCTTTCCGGTTTTCCCAGATGGTTTTCCGGCCGAAATCATCGAGCCATTTAAGCAAAGCATCGGCAGGGACATACTGGGCAACAAGGCAGCTTCGGGAACAGCGATTATAGAGGAACTGGGCGCATTGCATATGCAAACCGGCCACCCCATTGTGTACACTTCAGCGGACAGCGTATTTCAAATTGCTGCCCATGAAGAAGTGATTCCCCTGGAAGAGTTGTATCGCATGTGCCAGATAGCCCGGGAATTGCTTACCGGTGAGTATGCGGTGGGCCGGGTGATTGCCCGGCCTTTTGTCGGTTCGCCGGGTTCATTCAAGCGCACCGCCAACCGCCATGACTACTCCATTATGCCGCCCAGACCTACGGTATTAAATGTATTGGTTGAAAATGGTCTAACGGTAGCCGCAGTGGGCAAGATCAACGATATTTTTGCAGGTCAGGGCATCTCCACTTCGGTACATACCAAAAACAATATGGACGGGGTGGACAAAACCCTTACATTAATGCGAGAGAGTTTCAGCGGTCTTATTTTTACCAATCTGGTGGACTTTGACCAGCAATACGGCCACCGCAACGATCCCAGCGGTTACGCCAATGCCCTGGAAGAATTCGACCAGCGGTTGCCGGAACTAATCTGTGCTTTAAACCCGGCGGATGTGCTAATATTAACGGCCGACCACGGGTGTGACCCCACTACCGCCAGCACAGACCATTCCAGAGAATACGTGCCTCTTTTAGTAGCCGGTAAGAGTATAAAAAAAGGAGTGGATTTAGGCGTTCGCACCAGTTTTAGCGATGTGGCAGCCACGGTAGCCCGGCTTTTCGGACTTACTTTTGATACTGGCGAGGAATTTGCCAGTGCAATTACTGAATAAAACATTCATAAATTCGATCAGTGTTGCTATCAAGGCGACGAAAACTTTGAGGGACGGAGCCTATACGGAAATAAGTGAGCACCGCAGAAGCCAAGCCAACGCAGAAATTCGAAGTAAATCTCGTGGGGACTTTGCGAACACCCTAAAAGGCTATCAGTGGTATTGTTTAAGTTTAATAGCGGCCTTGCAGGTCATTGGTATACAGATTAAATTTACCTGTTCAGGGAGGCACCGGTATGAGAACGGTTGATTTGATACAAAAAAAACGTGATGGATACAGTCTGAATAAAGAGGAAATAGATTTTATAGTCAGCGGTTTTACCAACGAAACAATTCCCGACTATCAAATGTCAGCATTTTTAATGGCAGTGTATTTTCAGGGTATGGATACGGAAGAAACCACCCATTTAACTCTGGCTATGGTTAATTCCGGCGACATTATGGATTTATCCGGCATACACGGTATCAAGGTTGATAAGCACTCGACTGGAGGTGTGGGGGATAAAACCAGTTTAATTGTGGGTCCGCTGGTGGCTGCCGCAGGTGTTCCGGTGGCCAAAATGTCCGGTCGTGGCCTGGGGCATACCGGTGGCACTATAGATAAGCTGGAATCAATCGAGGGCTTTAATGTTGAGCTTACCAAGGAGGAATTTATAGATCAAGTAAATAAGCATAAAATAGCCATCGTAAGTCAAACTGGTAATTTAACTCCCGCCGATAAAAAAATTTATGCGCTGCGGGATGTTACCGCAACGGTTAATTCCATACCTTTAATTGCCAGCTCCATCATGAGTAAAAAAATAGCCTCCGGGGCCGATGCCATTGTCCTTGACGTTAAGATGGGTTCCGGTGCCTTTATGAAAACCTTGTCTGATGCCCGTGAATTGGCTGAAACAATGGTGCAGATAGGTAAAGGCTTGAATAAAAAGACCATTGCCATAATCACGGATATGAACCAGCCGTTGGGTTATGAAGTCGGCAACGCCAACGAAATTAAAGAAGCCATTGAGGTGCTTAGTGGTCAAGGGGAAGCAGGTTTAGTTAAAACCTGCTTAACAGTGGCCGCTTATATGACGATGGCCGGGGGCATCTATACAGATTTTAACCAGGCATGCACTGCATTGGCTGGATTGTTGCGCGGCGGTGGGGCCATGGCTAAGTTAAAGCAATTTATCCAGGCGCAGGGCGGCCGGACGGCAGTGGTGGATAATCCCGGTCTGCTGCCCCGGGCCCAAAATCACCTGGAATTAAAGTCTGATACAGCCGGTTATATTCAAAGCATTGCCGCCGAGCCGGTGGGTATTGCGGCTATGCTGCTTGGTGCAGGAAGAAAAACTAAAAATGAGCCGGTTGATTACGCTGCCGGTATAACTTTAAAGAAAAAAGTTGGGGATGAGGTGAAACACGGGGATGTGCTGGCTGTTTTGCACAGCAATAGTACTATAAACCGGCAAAGCAGCCAAATTTTAAACAATGCATTCGCTATAGGACCGCAAAGGCCAGAAGAATTGCCGGTTGTTTATGATGTTATAAAATAATGTCCCACTTCCCGCCCGTATAACTTTTACTCAGCTTCACATAATATTTTGAGCTGAAAAAAACAGGGGGGAAGTGTGATGAAAAGAAAAAATATTTGTGCCATAATAATGGTGCTGATACTGGTTTTGATTGTCACCGTTACCGGGCCTGCGCTGGCGGCAACCGGTACACCAACAACCGGTGCGGTACCCAACGGGACAGCGCCCGGGGTAACGCAGGCAACCATCGAGCAAAATCCCGGTGCAGCCCGGAAAGCCGCTGCGGAGGTGCCTGCTGCGACTATGGAAACCACTGCGGAAGCAGCCGTGCTGATGGATGCAGCCACTGGCAAAGTGCTCTGGTCTAAAGAACAGGACAAAGAGCTACCCATGGCCAGTGTGACTAAAATTATGACCATGTTGTTGGCCTGCGAAGCACTGGATCAGGGTAAAATAAGCCTTAAAGATCGGGTTACGGTTTCGGAAAATGCCTGGAGTATGGGAGGTTCACAAATTTATCTGGAACCCGGCGAGGAAATGGGTATGGAGGATATGTTGATCTCCGTGGCCGTGGGATCGGCCAATGACGCATCCGTAGCCGTGGCAGAGCATATTGCCGGGTCGGAAGAAGCGTTCGTGGAAATGATGAATAACCGGGCCAAAGAACTGGGTTGCCGGCATACCAGGTTTGCTAATCCCACCGGGCTGCCCGCCGAAAACCATTATACCTCCGCCCACGACATGGCGATAATTTTGCGGCAGGCTTTGACATACCCGCAATTCACTAAAATTTCTTCTATTTACAGATATGATATCAGGGGTGGAGACTTTGTATTATGGAACACCAATAAACTGCTCAAGTGGTACGAGGGAGTGGACGCGGGTAAAACAGGCTGGACTAATGAAGCCAAATATTGCCTGGCGGCCACAGCCAAGCGGGACGGCCTGCGGCTGATTTCAGTGGTGCTGGGTACACCGGAGCCCCGCAGTCACTTCAGGGAAACCATCAAAATTTTCAATTACGGTTTTGCTCGCTATGAGGCTGTTCATTTTGCCCAGCGGGGGGAAAGGATCAAAATAGTTAATGTAAGCAAAGGTACCATTGACCAGGTAGGCGTTATTGCGGGTGCGGATATCGCCATGGCGGTACCCAGGGGACAAAAGCAAAATTATAAAGGAAAAGCGCTTTTGCCGGAGGAAATTATTGCCCCACTGAATAAGGGGCAAAAGGTGGGCGAGTTCGTTTTGCTGGAAGGGGAGAAAGAAGTGCAGCGTGTGCCATTACTAGCCCAGAACCAGGTTGGCAGGGCTTCGGTGTTCCGGCAAATGCACAAGGCTCTTGATCAGGTTTTTTAACCGCCTGGATATTCAAAAAGACTTCCGGATAATGTCCGGAAGTCTTTTTAATTAAACATGCTTGGTTGATATTGTTTACCTCATATGGTAAAATGTAGAAGTGTTATTGAAAAACATTCCTGGCGAGTTGAGGTGGTCAGTTGTGAATTATACAATTAAAAGGGAAAATAATTATCTGATAGTATCTGTAGTCGGTGAGGTAGATATTAGTCTGACCGATTCACTGCGTCAAGATGTGGACCGGGCACTTACGGATTATGCTGTCAACCGGCTGGTCTTTGACTTGACCAAAGTGGATTTTGTGGATAGCGCCGGTTTGGGGGTTATTTTAGGCCGGTACAAAAAAGTTGCAGCCGGGGGGGGAAAGGTGTATCTGGTAGGTGCCAAGCCCCAGGTGAAAAAAGTGCTGGATCTGTCCGGACTGCCACGTTTGATGGAAATGTATCCTTCGGTTAATATACTGAAGGACAAGATTGGATAGAGAGCTGTTAAAGATTAGCTAAACTAAAACATATGAGTATTCAACCAATACATTAGCTGGTTTATAGAGAGATGCCAGGTAGCCTGGCCTGTAAAGGAGGTTGCAGTAATTGAATAAAGCCGTGCTTGAGTTTTCCAGCCGTCCGGTAAACGTTTCTTTTGCCCGGGTAGCAGTGGCAGCTTTTGCCTCTCAGTTGGATTTTACATTATCTGATTTAGAAGAAATTAAGGTGGCGGTCTCCGAAGCGGTGACCAATGCTATAGTTCATGGGTATGATAGTAACCCGGACTGTACAGTCCGGTTGGAAATAAAAGTTGCTGAGGAATTTATGGAAATAGAAGTAATTGATCATGGTAAGGGTATAAAAGATATTCCCAAAGCTATGGAACCCGCTTATTCCACTAATCCGGAGCGGATGGGCCTGGGATTTTCCTTTATGCAGTCATTTATGGAAAAGTTTAATGTATCTTCCTCACCGGGTAAGGGCACTCGGGTAAAAATGAGCAGAAGGGCGGGTACACCCGGCCGTAAAGCAGTGCCTGAGCAATAGGGGGAATAACCATGAGTAATCGGTTAATGGAAATGAACCTGCCCCGCTTTCCCCTGCTTAAGGATGCGGAAATGAAAGACCTGCTATCCCGGGCCCAGGCAGGGGACGAGCAAGCCAGGGAACGACTGGTCAATTGCAATTTAAAGCTGGTTTTCAACCTGGTCAAGCGCTTTCAAAACCGGGGTTATGAGTTGGAGGACCTTTTTCAGATTGGCTGCATCGGGTTAATGAAGGCCATTGATAAGTTTGACATGAGCTATAATGTGCGCTTTTCCACTTATGCTGTGCCCATGATAGTGGGCGAAATAAGGCGGTTTTTACGTGATGACAACCCCATCAAGGTAAGCCGCTCCATTAAAGAAACTGCTTATAAAGTTCAGCAGACACGGGATATTCTGGTGGCTAAAATGGGCCGTGAGCCTACAATTAATGAAATTGCCGTTGAATTAGGGATACCCAGGGAGGAAGTAGTGACGGCACTGGAGGCATCCCAATCCCCGGCCTCCATTTATGAAACACTGCACCAGGATGACGGTGATCCCATATATTTGCTTGACCAGCTTAGCGAGGGTGACGGTGGAGATATGCCCTGGCTGGATAATATTGCTGTAAAAGAGGTGCTGAAGAGATTACCGGACAGGGACCGGCTCATACTGCTGTGGCGATTTTTCGGCGATAAAACCCAGGGGGAAATTGCTGACCGGCTGGGACTTTCCCAGGTGCAGGTTTCCCGCTTGGAACGTCAGGCTCTGCAAAAACTGCGGGACTTGATGGAAAGCGCCCAGTAACGTATAAAAAACGTTATAGAACAAATAATACAATTGCCAATAGAATTAATTTTGCAGAAGGGGGATTGTATTATGCATATCAAAGTTATGGAAATGGTGGGGGAATCAACAGACGGTTGGCGCAGTGCGGTGCAGTCTGCTATTACCGAAGCCTCCAAAACAACAAACAATATTGTTGGTGTGGAGGTAGTTAACTTTACTGCCAATGTGGAAAATGGCCGGGTAGTGGAGTATAAAGCTAACCTCAAAGTAGCTCATACCAGTTAAAAAATAAGGACACCTTTTAAGGTGTCCTTATTTTAACTGGGGTTACTATGTAAACAATCCTAATTATCCCAAAGATAATCACTGGATATACAAGGGGAGCAAATAGTGGGTAAACCAATCAGTGTAATAGTGGTGACAGACGGGGACAAAATGGCTAAAAGAACTGTGGAAATAGCTGCGCATAACATTGGGGCCCGCTGTATTTCCGCATCGGCCGGCAACCCAACTACTTTGACAGGGGAACAATTGGTCTGTTTAATTAAGCAGGCTGCTCACGAGCCGGTGGTGATTATGCTTGATGATAAGGGTAAGCACGGCATGGGACGCGGTGAGTCGGCGCTGGCTTACCTGGCCCGGCACCCGGATATACGCATTTTAGGTGCCCTGGCGGTGGCCTCCAATACCGAGTTTACGCACGGAGCCCATGTAGATTTATCAGTGGACTGCCACGCCGATTTAGTGGACGGGCCGGTGGATAAATTGGGGCAGGCCAGTGGCTGCAACGGTGATGTACTGTGTGGTGATACCGTGGAAGTGTTGGATGAGTTAAATCTGCCGGTAATTATAGGTATTGGTGATGTAGGTAAAATGAATTATGCCGATTCCTATGCTTTCGGTGCGCCGCTAACTACTAAAGCATTAAGGGAAATTATCAAGAGGAGTGGATACGATGGCACCCGCTGCCATTGAGAACAAGACCAGGCTAAGTAAACACCTGGATGTCAACAAAGATTTGCTGGCTGAAAAATTAGCTTTTGATAAAAACTTTGATATCGTCAGGCGGGAAATGATTATCGGTGGTCGCAAGACATTAATGTTGTTTGTCGATGCCTTTGCGAATGCCGAATTGATGACGGAAATTTTATACAACTTGCATCAATTGGACCATGAAGACCTGTCAGTGGATGCATTTCAAAAACTTTTTTTAAAGCATATTAACTACGTTGAAGTGCAGCCGTCGGAATACCTGGAAGACTTGATCGAAAAAATGCTTTCCGGCCCTCTGGCCCTTATTGTTGACGGACTGGATCAGGCCATCTTGCTGGATGTTCGTACCTACCCGGCCCGTAATCCCGAAGAACCCGATTTGGAAAGAGTGGTGCGGGGCTCCAGGGATGGTTTTACTGAAACGCTGGTATTTAACACTGCACTGATCAGACGTCGCATTCGGGACCCCAAGCTGCGTATGGAATATACCCAGGCGGGGAATCGTTCCAAGACAGATATAGTTATCTGCTACATTGAGGATATTGCCAATGAGGATTTGGTCGACAGTATCCGGGAAAAAATTGGTGCGATTAATATTGATGGGCTGCCGATGGCTGAGAAGGCTGTGGAAGAGCTTATTACACCCGGGAACTATTGGAACCCGCTACCCAGAGTGCGTTATACGGAAAGGCCGGACGTGGCCGCTATACACTTGCTGGAAGGACATGTGTTGGTGATGGTGGATACCTCGCCCAGCGTCATGATTACTCCGGCCACCTATTTCCACCACATGCAGCACGCCGAGGAATACCGGCAAAACCCTGCGGCGGGGGTATTTATGCGCTTTATCAGGTACATGGGGGTGGCCGCTTCCGTGTTTCTACTGCCCCTGTGGCTGCTGGCGGTGCTGCAGCCCGGTATACTGCCGCCTGCACTGAAATTTATCGGACCTGAGGAAATAGGGAAAATACCAATATTTATTCAGTTTCTCATTGCCGAGGCAGCAGTGGACATGGTGCGCATGGCCACCATCCACACTCCCACCGCGCTAGCTACTGCGGTTGGCCTTATTGCCGCGCTATTGATCGGTGATCTGGCGGTGACCGTGGGGCTGTTTAACGCTGAAGTGATTATGTATACAGCTGCGGCGGTGGTTGGCAATTACCTTACGCCCAGTTACGAATTGGGCTTCGCCAACCGGCTGATCCGCTTGTTCTTGCTGGTAATGGTGGGATTTTTCCGCCTGCCCGGGTTACTGCTGGGCATGGTGCTGGTGCTGGCTTTAATGGTATTTACCCGTTCTTTCGGGGTGCCTTACATGTGGCCGCTGATACCCTTTAATGCCAGGGCTTTATACAACATTATAGTGCGCCGCCCGGTACCGGTGAGCAATGTGCGGCCCAGTATTTTAAAACCCCGTGATTCAGACCGGCAGGCTGTTCCGGTACCGGCTCGCAAACCGGAGGAACGGAATAAGAAGCAGGATAAAAGATAATTGTGGCTTTTTGTACCAAAGCTATAACCAAAATATGTTAACTGGGGTTTCGTATGATAATAAAAAAAAACCTGGACATGTGCCGGGTTTTTTTATATTTATGGCCATTGAACCATCGATTATTGGACAAATGTGAAAATAAAAATGCAACCTTGTATACCAATTTATTTTTTAGTTCATAATACCTTAATGTGAGAAAAGTACCGGAACGGAGGCATTTTAACTATGTCCGTTACAGTGGGCATACCCAGAGCTTTGCTTTACTATTACTATTATCCTCAGTGGAAAACTTTCTTTGACCGCCTGGGCGTAAAAACCGTGGTTTCCCGGGAGACCACCAGGGGGATATTAGAAAAAGGATTAAAATCCACCGTTGATGAGGCTTGTTTGCCTGTCAAGCTGGCGGTGGGCCATGTACTGGATCTTAAGGACAGGGTGGACTACATATTTCTGCCGCGCATAGTCAGCACTGCCCGGAGGGAATATATCTGCCCCAAGTTTTTGGGTTTTCCCGACATGGTGCGTAATAATATTGATAACCTGCCGCCTCTAATTGATAACAATATGGATTTATACCGCAAAGGCAGCAGCCTGTATAATTTGTTTTATGCGGTGGGCAGGCAGTTTACCCGCAACCCGGCCCGCATTTATATGGCCTATAAAGCTTCTCTGGAATCGCTGCATAGTCATTACCGGGATATGGAGGCGGGACGGCTGCCGGTTGAAGATGGAGACAAACCCAATTATGGCAACCAGGGCCAAGATGGAGGCGTTCATGACGTCACCATTGCTGTTATCGGCCACCCGTACAATATATATGATCGCTATATCAGTATGAACATGATTAAGAGGCTGCGGGAATACGGGGCTAATGTTGTAACCGCGGATCACTTGCCGGATGATGTCTTTCGCAGGGAGGCCGGCAAACTGCCCAAACAGTTGTTTTGGACATTAAACCAGCGCATGGTGGGTGCCGCTTTTTACTATTTCGACCACCCGGATGTGGACGGGCTGATTCATGTGGCCTCCTTTGGCTGTGGGCCGGATTCAATGACGGGAGAGTTAATTGAAAGATACGCCCGGCAAGGTTCGCGCAAGCCATTGCTTAATTTGACCATTGACGAACATACCGGTGAGGCCGGTATGATCACGCGCCTTGAGGCGTTTATGGATATGGTCAGATGGCGCCGCCAACTGGACGATGTGGCTGCCACGTTGTAGATAGATGAGTAGGAAAGGTGTAGATATCAGTGAAGGTAGTTTACCCCCACATGGGACATATGTGGATATGTATTAAAGCCATGCTGGAATATCTCAACGTTGAGGTGGTGGTGCCGCCGCCCTCCAGCAAAAAAACGTTGCTGCTGGGGGTCAAGCATGCCCCTGAATTTGCTTGTATGCCACTAAAACTAAATTTGGGGAATTTTATGGAGGCAGCAGAATTAGGCGCGGATACCATTGTAATGGCCGGTGGGTGTGGACCTTGCCGGTTTGGCTATTACGCCCATGTGGAGCACGCCATACTGCGGGATCTTGGCTACAGGTACCAGCTGGTAGTGCTCGAGCCGCCCCAAAAACACATTGGCGAATTGTTGGGTAAGATTAAACATATCACCGGTCACCAATCCTGGCGGCGGGTGATTAATGGTATCCGTTTCGGTTACCGCAAGGCTGAGGCGGTAGATAAATTGGAAAGGATGTCTCATTATTGCCGCCCACGGGAAATCCAAGCTGGTGCTACCGACCTGGCGCTGCAGAACGCGCTGCGGGAAATTATTGCTGTGAATGTGCCGGAAAAACTACCGGCGGCCCTAAACAGGGCTGTAGAAATGATGAATGCTGTACCGCTGGATAAGCACAGGCCGGTGCTGCGTATTGGCCTGGTGGGGGAGATCTACACCTTGCTGGAGCCTTTCACCAACCTGGATATAGAGCGCAAGCTGGGTAACCTGGGGGTGGAAGTGGATCGCTCTATTTATCTTAGCGAATGGATTAATGAACACCTGTTTATGGGACTGGTAAAAAATATGCGCAGCAGCCATCTAGTCAGGCAAAAGGCTGTTAAATATTTGGGGCATTTTGTAGGCGGGCACGGCATGGAAACTGTAGGCAATACGGTACTGTATGCCGAGGAAGGCTATGACGGCGTGATTCAATTGCTACCCTTTACTTGTATGCCGGAAATAGTGGCCCAGAGCATTTTGCCCAGGGTAAGTGCTGAATTGGGTATTCCGGCCATGACATTAATTGTGGACGAACAGTCCGGGGAGGCCGGTTTGGTTACCAGGTTGGAAGCATTTGTGGATTTGCTGGCCAGAAAAAAACAAAACGGGGAGGTGTTGGCGTAATGTATGGATATCTAGGTATAGATGTGGGCTCGGTGAGTACTAATCTAGTGTTGATTGGTGAGGATGGGACGGTAAAACAGAGCTTTTACCTGCGCACCCGGGGAAGACCCATCGAAGTGGTGCAGCAGGGTTTAAAACAAATGCAGGCTGCACTGCCGGACAAAGTCAAAGTGGCCGGTGTGGGCACTACGGGCAGCGGCCGTCACCTGGCCGGGGTGATCACCGGCGCTGATATTATTAAAAATGAAATCACAACTCACGCCATTGCTGCCTCCAATGTGGAGCCCGGTGTACAAACCATATTGGAAATTGGTGGCCAGGACTCCAAAATAATTATACTGCGCAACGGGGTGGTGGCGGATTTTGCCATGAATACAGTTTGCGCCGCAGGGACAGGTTCATTTTTAGACCAGCAGGCCTCCCGCCTGAATATAAAAATTGAAGAGTTTGGCCCCCTGGCGCTGCAGACCACAGTACCGGTGCGCATTGCGGGGCGCTGCGCGGTTTTTGCCGAAAGTGATATGATTCATAAACAGCAAATGGGTTATAATGTACCCGATATTTTAGCCGGGCTGTGCGAGGCGCTGGTGCGCAATTATTTGAACAACGTAGGCAAAGGCAAAGAGATACTGCCGCCTATTGTGTTTCAGGGCGGGGTGGCCGCCAATGCCGGTATGAAGACCGCCTTTGAAAAAGCGCTGGGCTATACGGTGCATGTACCTCCTTATTATAACGTTATGGGGGCACTGGGCGCTGCCATGCTGGCCAGGGAAGCCACCAATCGTAAAAGCACCCGTTTTAAGGGATTTGAGGTTGCGGAAATGGATTTTAAGGCAGGTGGTTTTGCCTGTGACGGCTGTCCCAATGTATGCGAAGTGGTGGAAATACTTGAATCCGGGAAGGTCATTGCCCGCTGGGGTGACCGCTGCGGTCGCTGGAGCAATGCCCTGGCTCGTCACGAAAAAATTAGTTAATATTGCCCCTTGCGGAAAAATATATCATAGCCTACAATGGGTTTATACTTCTTTAAAACCCGAGTAGAGAGGAGTTCAGAAGAGATGAGCGATGTAAAGATTTTGCTCACAGAAAAGGAAATGCCTGAAAAATGGTACAACATTATGGCGGACATGCCTAATTTGCCCAAGCCGCCGCTGCACCCGGCTACCAAGCAGCCCGTCGGCCCTGAAGATTTATCCGCTATTTTCCCCATGGAGTTGATCAAGCAAGAAGTCACCCAGGAGCGGTGGATTGAAATCCCTGATGAGGTGCGGGAAATATACCGCCTGTGGCGCCCTTCGCCCCTTTGCCGGGCCCGCCGCCTGGAAAAGGCGCTGGATACACCGGCTAAAATATACTATAAGTATGAAGGCGCCAGCCCTGCGGGCAGCCATAAGCTGAACACCGCCGTGCCACAGGCTTATTTTAATAAGCAAGAAGGTATCAACCGGCTGACTACCGAAACGGGAGCTGGCCAGTGGGGTGTGGCCCTGAGCCAGGCCTGCAATTTCTTTGGTATGGAATGTAAAGTTTACATGGTTAAGGTGAGTTACGATCAAAAACCCTACCGCCGGTCCATGATGCAAATTTATGGTTCCACGGTGGTGGCCAGTCCCAGCGATGAGACGGAGGCAGGCCGTAAAGTGCTGGCTGCCGATCCGGAAAGCCCGGGCAGCCTGGGCATTGCCATCAGCGAGGCGGTGGAAGTTGCTGCCCAGCGTGACGACACTAACTATGCCCTGGGCAGTGTGTTGAACCATGTAATGCTGCACCAGACCGTCATTGGTCTGGAAGCCAAGGAGCAAATGGCCAAAGCCGGGGATTACCCCGATATAGTGATTGCGTGTTGCGGCGGCGGCAGCAATTTCTCCGGCATGGCTTTTCCGTTTGTATACGATAAGCTTGTGCAGGGTGCCAAAGTAAGGCTCATTGCAGCTGAGCCTTCTTCATGTCCTACGCTTACCCGGGGACAGTTCGCTTACGATTTTGGCGATGTGGCCGGACTGACTCCACTGCTGTATATGTACACTTTAGGTTCCGAGTTCATGCCGCCCAGTATACACTCAGGCGGGCTGCGCTACCACGGAGACTCACCCCTGGTAAGCCAGTTGCTGCATGACGGCATTATTGAAGCTACCTCTTTGGATCAAACCTCCATATTCAAGGGAGCTATATTGTTTGCCCGCTGCGAGGGCGTGGTACCCGCGCCGGAAT
The DNA here is from genome assembly GCF_000233715.2 of Desulfoscipio gibsoniae DSM 7213. GTDB lineage: Bacteria > Bacillota > Desulfotomaculia > Desulfotomaculales > Desulfallaceae > Sporotomaculum > Sporotomaculum gibsoniae. The sequence goes on along the minus strand of NC_021184.1, from coordinate 2,602,140 downwards.
CATCCCACGCCATCCAATGTGCCATTAACGAGGCCCTGGCAGCCAAAGAAGCGGGCGAGGCCCGCACCATACTGTTTAACCTGAGCGGTCACGGGTTGCTGGACCTGCCATCCTACGACAAGTACATGGCGGGCAAAATGGAAGACTACCCGCTACCTGAAGAGATACTGTCCAGCGCCCTGAAAAACTTGCCTAAAATATAGGCGTCCCACTTTTGGTGCCAGGTGTTGAAAGGTTGAAAGTTGACCTTTCCAACGGTACCAGTTGATATAATATTTAAACCTGGCCCAGGTATTCCATGGATCATATTTCTCCCTTTAGCATTTAGTGCCTTAAGCATAGTGCCGGTTATTAGAGATCGAAAAATGTTAGGGTGTGTTGCAATAAAAGGTTAACTGTTTGAGTAAGTTGCGTATATGGATTATTTTAGGCGGCAAAGGTATATTTGCCGCCTAAAACATACTCAATTGACTTAATTAATTAAACCGTGTTAAAATGTGCACAAGTAAATAGACCTCATCTCCGCTGGGAGGTGTAGAGGCGCGGTGTGCAAAAGTAGCCAACGGTGAGGAGCGGGAGTCCCATGAGCCGGGGTGAAAGGGTAGACCGCCGAAGTTCGGTGCTATTCCCGTAACACCAGGCTGGTTTGGCATTGAATAAGTGCCGGACTGTCACCCGCAGGCGCTTGTATGCGCTGCTGGAACAAGCGCGTGCTTTTGATGCCGGCCGGGTGGAGAGCTATCACCGGGGAAACGGAAAGGGTCGGTATGTGCATATAGCCTCCTTTCACTCCGCATGGAAGGAGGTTTAATTATTCCTGACTGAACGGAGGAAACTTGATGAAGTTACAGGGCACAATGCAAATTAACGATAAGGGTCACCTTGAAATAGGCGGTTGCGATACCGTGGAGCTGGCCGAGAGATTTGGCACGCCTTTATATGTATTGGATGAACAATACTTCCGGCAAAATTGTCGCAACTATTACCGGGCTTTTACGGAAAAATACGACGGTATAGTATTATATGCCGCTAAAACATTGCTTACTCTGGCAGTTTGCCGTATGGTAGCCGAGGAAGGATTAAGCCTGGATGTGGTATCGGGCGGCGAGTTATATACCGCCAAAAAGGCACGTTTTCCCATGGAACGGGTATATTTCCACGGTAATAACAAATCGGCTGCCGAGCTAAAATTAGCTTTGGAATATAAGGTTGGCCGGATTATGGTGGATAACCCGCATGAACTGCAAATGCTTGACCGGCTGGCCGGTGAGGCGGGTGTTCGGGCCAAAATTATGCTGCGACTGACCCCCGGGGTGGAAGCGCATACTCATGAATATATCAAAACCGGGCAAATTGACAGCAAGTTTGGCATGGTCATTGAAAACGGGCAGGCCATGGAAATAATCAAGCAGGCGCTGGCCCTTGAGAATGTCCAGCTTACCGGGCTGCACTGCCATATCGGCTCGCAGATATTTGAGCTGCAATCTTACGCTCACGCAGCTGAGGTAATGCTTGGTTTTGCCGCCGAAGTGCGCCGGGAAACAGGCTGGCAGCCGGAAGAAATGAACTTTGGCGGCGGCATGGGCATATACTATACCGCCGCAGATGAACCCCAGCCAGTGAGTAAATACGCCGACATGCTGGTACAGGCGGTAAAAACTTTGGCCCAAGCACATGATCTGATAGTACCCAGGGTGCTGGTGGAGCCCGGCCGTTCCATCAGTGGCCCGGCCGGAACGACACTGTATACGGTGGGTGCGGTGAAAAATATACCTGGCATTCGCAAATATGTGGCGGTGGATGGCGGTATGGGCGACAATCCCAGGCCGGCATTGTACCAATCCCGCTATGAAGCGCTGCTGGCAAACCGGGCGGCCCAACAGCCCCAGGAGACAGTTTCCATAGCCGGAAAGTGTTGTGAATCGGGCGATATGCTGATTTGGGATATTGATCTCCCCACTCCCGCCCCCGGCGATATTCTGTCGGTATCCGCCACGGGAGCTTATAACTATTCCATGTCGATGAATTATAACCGCCTCCCCCGCCCGGCCATGGTGTTGGTTCGGGATGGCGCGGCGGATATTATCGTGGCCCGGGAAACTTATGATGATTTAATCAGAAATGATGTGGTGCCGGAGCGGTTAGGTGAGAGCCGGGTGGTTAAAATCGCTGGTGCCGGGCGGTAAGAGCCAGTGTGTGGCCATACGCGTCTATGCTTATGAAGCCCCGCAGCCTGCCTGGTGTGTTATAATGTGCCCCGAAGTGGCTTTTCCAAGCCATTCGGGGCATGTTTTTTTACACACCGGGCGAATAAATATGGTATAATATGAAACTAATGTAGATTAAACAATTTAGCCATTTTACACGGAGGCAATCAAGTGGAGATTATTACAACCCATACCAATACTGACATGGACGGCTTGGCGGCCATGGTGGCGGCCCAAAAGTTATATCCCGATGCCAGGTTGGTCTTGCCCGGCAAAATGTCACGTAATGTGGAAGAATTTATGTCGCTGCACAAGGACACCTTAAATGTTTACAGCATTAAGCAAATTGAATTGGAGAAAATCAAGCGAGTTATTCTTGTAGATACCAAAAGACGCCGCCGGGTGGGCAAAATAGGTGATATTTTAAATCAACCCGAGGTGGATGTGCATATCTATGACCACCATCCCTGGGTGGACGGCGATGTGCGGGGCTCTGTGGAGGTAGTTGAAACAGTGGGAGCAACGGTCACCCTGCTGGTGGAAAAGATAAAAGAAGCTGGTTTACCGGTCACCTCACTTGACGCAACCATTCTTTGTCTGGGCATATACAGTGATACCGGTTCATTGTTGTTTACCAATACCACTCACAGGGATGTAGATGCCGTTTCATACATGCTGCAAAATGGAGCCAACCTGGCGGTGGTGGCTGATTTTCTGGGCAGGCCCATGACCAATGAGCAAAAGGCGCTGCTCAAAGATTTGCTGGTGAATGCCCAACGACACCAGATTAATGGTGCCAAAGTGCTTTTGGCCAGGGCCAGAACACCGGAATTCATAGTCGGCCTGGCGCTGATAGCGCACACCATTTCCGAAATCGAGCGCCTGGACGTGGTTTTTGTACTGGCTGAGATGGAGGACCGGGTGCATATTGTAGGAAGGAGCAGTATCCCCCAGGCTGATGTGGCGGAAGTGTTAAAACATTTTGGTGGAGGCGGACATGCCGCCGCTGCTTCGGCCACTGTGAAAAACGGTGTACTTGACGATGTGGCCTGGGAATTGCTGGATGTTATTTATCGTAAGATACAGCCGCCCATTTGTGCCGCTGATATTATGACTTCTCCGGTAAAAACCGTGGCGCCGGAAATGAGTATTGCCGAGGCGGGGCAAATTATGCTGCGTTACGGTCACACCGGTTTGCCCGTGGTCAAAGGTGACAAACTAATTGGCGTTATTTCCCGACGGGACGTGGAAAAAGCCAATCACCACGGTTTGGGGCATGCCCCGGTAAAGGGTTTTATGACCGTAAGGGTGGTATCGGTGCCCGGCGATATGCCTGTGTCCGAGTTGCGGGAATTGATGATTAATCACGACATCGGTCGTGTGCCTGTGGTGGAGGATGGTAAAATAGTGGGTATTGTTTCCCGCACCGATATATTGCGCACACTGCACGGGGAAGTGCAAACAAGGCATAGGGTGGTTTATAATAACGGCGGGGAGCGGCTATCCAGACGTAATATAGGTTGGGTTATGGAGCGTACTTTGTCTTCCGCTGTGAGAAATATTTTAAAACAAGCCGGTCAAATTGCGGATAGCATGGGCTACAAAATTTACGCTGCAGGAGGGTTGGTACGGGACGTTTTACTTGGACAAGAAAGCCTGGATGTAGACCTGGTAGTGGAGGGAGATGGTATACGGCTGGCCCAGGAGCTGGGTAAAATTTACGATGTCCGGGTCAGGCAACATCCCAAATTCGGTACTGCGGAAGTGGTCTTTTCCGATGAGTTTAAAATAGATGTAGCCACTGCCCGGGTGGAATTCTATGCCTACCCGGCGGCTCTGCCCCAGGTGGAGAGTTCTACGCTGCACCAGGATTTATACCGGCGTGATTTTACCATTAATGCGATGGCCGTTGCTTTAAATGAGAACAGCTTTGGTACTTTGATCGACTTTTTTGATGGCCGGGAAGATTTACAGTATCATACGGTTAGGGTGTTGCACAATTTAAGTTTTATTGAGGATCCTATTAGAATTTTGCGGGCCATAAGATTTGAACAAAGATATGGCTTTAAAATTGAGCCGCAAACATTGAAATATTTGAAGGAAACGGTGCGCAGGGGTGTGCTGGCCAGGGTAAGTAATGAACGTCTCTGGGAAGAACTCAAACATATACTGCTGGAACCAGAGGCAAACAGCATGCTGCGGCGCATGGGAGAGTTAGCGGTATGGCCAGATGTTTTTCCACGGGTTAACTATTGGGAGGTTGAACCGGTGCTGAAAGATTTGCCTCAATCCATGCGGCAAATCAGTGATTGGGGTATGATGCCGCTCAATTCCCGGTGGCTGGTTTATTTTATCGCTGTTTTGCACTGGTCCGATACGGGAGTGGCCAGGAATATTTGCGAAAAATATGGTATAAGTAAGCGCCAGACCGAAAAGGTGTTGGCCGCGCTGCAAGGGTGGAGCCGGGCTGTAGCACTGATTTGGAAAGCGCCTCAGTATGTCAAGGTAAGTCATTTGGCCAAAGTGCTGCTGCAGATGCCCCGGGAAAGTTACCCCATGTTGCTGGCTATTCTAGAAGATGAAAAGTTAAAGGAACGTTTCAGACAGCTGTTAAATATAATTGAGGATAGCAAACCTAAAACCAATGGAAAATATATTAAACACCTTGGCTACCGTCCCGGGCCGGTTTATCGTGAAGTATTGGATGCCCTGTGGCGGGAGCGGCTGGACGGCAACTTGCGCACCGAGGAAGATGAGCATGCCTTTGTACGGGATTACCTGGCCAGGGTAACTAAAAGGAGCGAGTAAATGTTAGATTTGCCCAGCTTGTCTGAATTAGTGCTTTTACTGCCTGCTATATTAATTGGTCTGACCTTTCACGAGTACGCCCACGGGTGGATGGCTCACCGGTTGGGCGATGATACCGCCAGGAACCAGGGACGGTTGACCCTTAATCCCCTGGCTCACATTGACCCGGTGGGTTTTCTGATGCTGATACTGTTTAAGTTTGGCTGGGCTAAGCCGGTTCCAGTCAATCCGTATAATTTACGTACCGATCCGGCCCGGGGCATGCTGTTGGTATCGCTGGCCGGACCCGTTGCCAATTTGTTGGTGGCGCTGGTGGCATCCATATTGTTGGGTATTGGGCTGCTCCAGCTGGTTCCGTACGCTGAATATTTTTATTATGTATTATATCTGACCCTGCAGATCAATGTGATACTGGCCTTTTTCAACCTGATACCCGTGCCCCCGCTGGATGGCTCCAAAATATTAGCCGGGCTGTTTCCGAGACAATCTCAGTTTATTTACGGTATGGAAACTTACGGGACCATTATATTGCTGATACTGCTTTTTACCGGGGTGCTGGGCAAGGTTTTATGGCCTCTGGTCAGCTTTGTGGTCGATATATTTTTAATGATAGGTAAAGTAATATAACATCCGGGCACCGGTATAACCTGGCCTGGTCCTTTTTAATATGTACAATTTAACAGTAAAGGAGATTTACTATGCGCATTCTTTCTGGTATTCAGCCCTCAGGCGCTCTGCACTTGGGTAACTATTTCGGTATGATGAACAGGATGGTCAATTACCAGCAAAACAACGAGCTGTTTTGCTTTTTAGTAAATTACCATGCCTTGACCTCTGTTTTTGATGCCAATCTGTTAAGAAAACAAACCTTCGATGCAGCCAGCGATTTTCTAGCCCTGGGCCTTGACCCCGATAAGGCGGTGTTTTGGGTTCAGGCGGATGTGCCCGAGGTTACGGAACTGACCTGGTTGTTATCAAATATAACCGGCATAGGGCTGCTGGAACGCTGCCACTCCTATAAGGATAAAACTGCCAAGGGTATTCCGGCCAGCCACGGGTTATTCTCCTACCCCGTGCTGATGGCTGCCGATATACTGCTGTACGGGGCCGATAAAGTGCCCGTGGGCAAAGACCAAAAGCAGCACCTGGAGGTGGCCAGGGATTTAGCCATCAGGTTTAATAATACTTACGGTGAAACCTTTGTGGTGCCCGAGCCGGATATTGAGGAGGATTTTGCTACCGTACCGGGCATCGATGGCCAAAAAATGTCCAAGTCCTATGGAAATACCATAGAAATCTTTGCTGATGAAAAATCATTGCGCAAAAAGATCATGAGCATTAAAACCGATTCCACACCGGTGGACGAGCCCAAGCCCATCGAAGGCAATATACTTTTTGATCTCTATGCTTTGTTCCTTGATGAAAAGGGCAAGGCCGATTTAAAGGAAAGGTTTATTACCCCAGGTTTGAAATATGGCGATATTAAGAAGGAGATCTTTGAAGTGATCCGAGACTACTTTGCTCCTTATAAAAAAGAGAGGGATAGACTGGCCGGCGATAAAAAATATGTAATGGAAACTATGCAAAAGGGTGCTCGCAAGGCCAGGCAGGCGGCCGCAGTTTACCTGGAGCGAGCCCGCCGCAATGTAGGGCTTGATTATAATAATTTTTAAAATCAAAGAGTATTTCTCTAACGCATATTTTGATCACGGTAGCGGTAGTATAAGGCATGAGGTGCAGCATGTGGTACTTAACAATATTAGCACCGGTGCTGATTTTGCTTTTGTTGCTGCTGGTCTCACCGGTTACCGTGCATATAAGTTACGCCCTTAAAGAAAATGATGACTCAGAACCCAATACGACATTAAACCTCTCCACGCCCGGCACCGGTGTAAGCTTATCTTTTATGTGGGGTTTATTCAAGTTGCGCCTGCGGCTATCTTCGATCAAGCTGGTATACGGTACCTTTGCTCCCGTTTTTAAACTGCGGGCCAGGTTGGCCAGACGCTCCGGTTCTGTTATAGACAGGGAAAAAACCAGCATTTCAGCCAGCCGAATTATTGATATGTATAAGCAAATAGTAAATATTTACCGTGCCACCGAGCCGGCCTACCGGTATATGCTTTCAGCGACCAAACTGCACCAGTTTAGCTGGTGCACCCGGTTGGGCATGTATCAGGCGGATCAAACCGGCATGGCGGTGGGGTTGCTTTGGATTGCCAAAAGCAACACTGCCGCATATTTGTATCGCCTGCTTAAAAAGCCGTCACCCAAGCCTGAACTGGAAATAATACCGGTTTTCAACGCCCGCCTGGTGGCTACTCGTATAAACTGTGTGTTTAGTTTGCGATCCGTAAACATGGTCATAACGTGCTTAATGGCGGCATGGCTTTACCTGAAGAACAAGGAAAAGAAATTTGGCGCCTAATAACGGGAGATGTCCGATTGATTAAAGATGACGTTACTTATTTGCCGGGCAAATACAAAAAGTATTGTCTCAGCTTGTTTATCTCTTTGCTACGATCAATTAAATTTTAATGCATAACCAGGAATATAACGGGTAAATTATTTAATGGTTGTAGTATTCATGGCCAAGGAGCTGGATATATATGCCTGAACAAACACACCCCATTGAGGGTCTTATGAAAACAGCAATGGAAAGTATTAAAGAAATGGTTGATGTAAATACCGTGGTTGGTGATCCTGTCGAGACACCCGACGGAAGCGTGATTATTCCCATATCCAGGGTAGCCTGCGGCTTTGGTGCGGGCGGTGGTGAATTTGATTATGGTAGTGGCGAGAAGGATCAGGACGGCGAAAGCCAGATGCCTGGTTTTGGTGGTGGCAGCGGTGCCGGTGTTTCCGTAAAACCTGTAGGGTTTCTGGTGGCAGGCAACGGTCAGGTACGTTTGATACCTGTGGATGGCAATGCAACGCTGGACAGGCTGATCGACCTGGCCCCTCAGGTATTTAACCAGATTCAAAGCTTGCTGGACCGTCGCTCCGACCAAAAAGTTGATCGCGGCGCGTTAACCTGATAGGATGTTCGGTAAAATCTCCTAATTTCAACATTTTTTTGTTATTGGCTTGCTATTCAAGACCATATATAGACGTAAATCTGTTAACTTTTCAACATCCGGTAACAGATGTTGAGCAAAAACCCGGCATAGCCGGGTTTTTGCTCTTCAAAGGTGTATTATTATTTTTTAAATAATACCAATTCCTTATCGAATACTAGATATAATCCAGCCTTACGTACCCTCTCATATATTTCTGCGGTGGCGGTACTGTATAGGCCCTTTTCTTGCATTCTTTCGAAGTATATTGATCCGGAAAAAGTATACTTATTGCTTAATCCCGCAGGTTCTCTGATTTCCCTGTGCATATATGCGATAATATCTCCTGTGGCCAATTCATTCGGTATTACCAGTGGATCCAGTCCGGCCAGCAGCCGTACAGCGTTATGACCTGCTATAAAGCCGGTTACGATGGCTTCAGTGTGTCCCACCAGAGGTCCGGTTTTTTCCCCGGCGCAAAACAAGTTTTTAACGCCTTCCACCTGTAGTGCATCATTGCATTGGCACATGGCCATAAAACGCACTGAATTACCCCTGCCCCCCGAATAAGGGTCGGCATAACGGGCGTTGGCGAATCCCTCTAGCGTGCGCAATTTCTCTAATGGGAAAAAGGGTGTCATTAATTTGGCGTGCCCGGTGTCCAAAATCACCAAATTCCTGGCGTATTCTGTTAGGGCGTATTGCTGGCATGCTTTGCTGCTTAGTAATTCGTCCTTGTACATAGAGGGCGGCAAAGAAATAACCAGTACCCCGTCGCGTTCCAGTTTTCGTACTAAATTTGCATCCAGCGAACCTTTATCCAGCTTGCAGGAACCACTCATGGCTTCAAACTGGGCAAAGCTTTCTCCAGCCCTAATTTCCGGGAGTCCCGCTCTGGCTGTCAGGCTGACCCGCGGTCCGAAACTTGGGCAGCGCAGTATGCACATGGCGCACCCGCTGCCGAAGCGAGTGCAGTTTTTGGCCGGTCCTGCTGATCCTGTGGTATCTACAAAAACATCACCGCGTAATATTTCGTCATTGGCTGTTACTATCCCCCTTATGTAACCATCACTGGCAAAAACATCCGTCATTCTGGTTTGTAGTTTTATAGTAATGCCACACCGGGATAAAAAATTCCTGACTACCGGTTCAATTTTAGTGACGTCATAAAGCATGGCATGCATATGTCCCGGAAAGTTGACATACCGGTGTCTAAATACTGATTCAATTAATGAAACGAAATCCGCGCCGCCCAGTGCACGAGCTTCCTCCAGGGCGGTAAACCGGCCGTTGTTACACATAATGCCGCCCACTAAGCCGGTCCCCAACAGCATATCAGTTTTCTCCAGCAATATTACATCTGCACCGGCTTTTTTAGCTGCATACGCGGATGCACAGCCGGCCCAGCCGCCTCCCACTACAATAACTTGCATTTTACATCCCCTTTCAGAGGGTAAGGCACTCTTGTAAACAATCATATTCCTGAAAGGTAAAAAAGTTTCATAATCTGTATATTTGGAGCTTATATCATCAGTACTTAGATTAATTACCTGGCCGGATAACCATACCCGTTTAAAGTAGTAGACCGGGCAATGTAGTTAAAAGGTACTTTTATCGTAATCAGGAATTTTTTTCATATTTGGGACAACCAGATCATAATTTTTGTTTTAAGGGAGCTTTTATTTAATTTCCAAAGGGGTTGCTCCCGAACATCGCATGGTGGAGGAGAAATTATATGGTTAATTATATTTGGTTGGGTATGATTGTTATTGGAGTGCTGGTGGCGGCCATCAACGGGCATGTGGAGGTGGTCACCAAAGCGGCTCTGGAAGGTGCACAGGTGGCTGTTCAAACAGCCATCGACCTTATCGCAATAATTACATTGTGGCTGGGCATCATGAAGCTGGCTGAGGCCGCCGGGCTAGTGCGGGCGCTGGCCAGGATGGTGCAGCCTATTACCAGATTTCTTTTCCCCAGCGTGCCCAAAGATCACCCGGCCATGGGTGCCATTGTCATGAACCTGAGCGCCAACATACTCGGGTTAGGCAATGCCTCTACCCCGATGGGCCTGATTGCCATGCAAGAGCTGCAAAAATTAAACCGTGGGGACCCTAAAGAGGCCACTGATGCCATGTGTACTTTTCTGGCTCTAAATACTTCCTGTATCACACTTATTCCCACCACTATTATTGGCATTAGATTGATATACGGCTCGGCAGATCCCACCGAGATTGTGGGCACCACTATTTTCGCCACAGCGGCCGGCATGACAGTGGCTGTCTGCATGGATAGGTTGTTGCGTTACCTATATTATCGTGGGAGGTGAATATAATTGTTTAGCGTCGTATCTGATCTTTCCCGCTGGGCTGTTCCCGTAGTGCTGCTTTTGGTACCTTTAATTGCTATGTTTCGAGGCGTTAATGTGTTTGAAAAATTTGTGGAAGGGGCGGAGGACGGTTTTAGCACAGCGGTTAAGACGATACCGTTTTTGGTGGCTATGCTGGTGGCCATTAGTATTTTTAGAGCTTCCGGGGCGCTGGACATGGTGGTTGGCATTTTTGCCCCGGTTTTGAACATGGTGGGCTTTCCAGCTGAAGTGCTGCCCCACGCCATTATGCGTCCCCTTTCGGGTGGTGCCTCACTGGGCATAGCTACTGATATCATTAAAACTCACGGCCCCGACAGTTTCATTGGCCGCCTGGTTTCCACTATGCAGGGCAGCTCCGACACAACTTTTTACGTGCTTACTTTATATTTTGGATCGGTGGGTATTTCCCGGTACCGTTACTCCATTATTTCCGGCCTTTCCGCGGACTTTACCACCTTGATAGCTTCGGTTTACGTGGCGCATAAACTGTTCGGGCCGGTATAGGCGCATTAGATGTAATAAAATTAAGGGCGGAAATTTGTAATATCATTTAACCATTGCTTTTGAATGCATTTCCCATTACAGCAAAGTTAAATATTAAGGTTTTGTATGGATGCCACAGGTTGGCGTCTGATGCGGAACCTTTTTTATTTTATTAAAAAACATGGTAAAATGCATGGTGAGGTGATTAAGCTTTGGAGCGGTTGCACAAATTTATGGCCCGGACAGGGGTGGCCTCCCGGCGCAGCAGCGAAGAATTAATAGCCCAGGGTAAGGTACGGGTAAATGGTAAGCCGGTCACCCTGCCGGGGCTTAAGATAGACCCGCTGCGTGACCGGGTGGAGGTTGATGGAAAGCCTGTGCGCAAACCTGAGAAAAAAGTTTATATACTTGTATACAAACCCACCGGGTATGTGAGCACGGTCAGCGATCCTCGGGGGCGGCGTAAAGTAGTCGATTTATTGAGCGGCGTAAAGCAAAGGGTTTACCCTGCGGGCCGCCTGGACTATGACAGTGAGGGGTTGCTGCTGCTCACCAATGATGGTGACCTGACCTATGCCCTAACCCACCCTCGCCACGAGATACTTAAAACCTACCAGGCGCTGGTGCAGGGAATACCCGACAGAGAAAAGCTTGATGAACTGGCCGGGGGGGTAGTGCTGCAAGACGGTCCCACGGCCCCTGCCAAAGTGCGGCTGCTTAAAAATAAGGGGGACAGTGCACTGCTGGAAATTACCATCCACGAGGGCAGAAACAGGCAGGTGCGACGCATGTGTGAGCATATCGGCCACCCGGTGCTTGCTTTGCGGCGTGTAAGTATCGGTCCACTTAAAATAGGTGATTTGCAACGGGGCCGCTTCCGGCATTTAACAACCCGGGAAGTAAAAATGTTAATGAAAGCGGCCAAGCTTTCAACATAAACACTATAATTTGTTTATCATGGTACCTGTGGCAGGAAATTCCCCTATGTTGGTAGAATTACAATGTAAAACTCCGTTCGGAGGTGCGTACATAGGTGGCTGAATTGAGTCCAGACACAGAAATAAGAGTAAGGGTCCGGCTGGATTTTAAAGGACAAGGCAGGCCCGGGCGTTTTTTATTTGGAGGTAAACCGGGGGATAGGGCCGCTGAGGAGGTTAGGGAACAGCAAGTGGCGCTGCTCAGAAATGTACCTGTTCAGGGCATACATATAGAAGATATTGATATGAGTGTTGATGTATACACCGTTTGGGACGACGTGAACGAAGCTGAGGTAGCTTATGCTCCGGTTATCATTTCCATAGCAGCAGAGAATATAGAGGATTTGCTGCGTTTTATCGCCCGGGAGGATTTTCGTAAAATTGAAGTTTTGGAACCGGGGAGCATAGTGATGTCCCGTTCAGACTTGGAACGTTTTTTATTTAAGGTTGGTGAAGAAATAAAAAGTCATATAGCGTACCTGGAAAGAAAATATAACTCGCGATAATAATTGTCAGATGAGCGGCATATATCATGTTAAAAAAGAAAGGTGATTTGCCGTGCGTAAAGATTTTTTTTTCTGGGGTGCCAAATTGGAACGCTGGTTGTTGCGGATTGTGGTGATGTGCGCGGTAATGCTTGTTACTGTGCAGTGGTTTTCTAATGACCCGGCGCTGCGGGTAATCAGCAAAGCGGATGAAAGTTTGACTGGTCAGGGTGGTTTTGGACAGGCTGACCTGAACCACCTGGTAACCTTTCAATTACTGGATTATACCTCTTTACCCAGGGCGGCGGTGTTGGTAAATGGTGAAAAAAAAGGTTACTTTACGCATCGCTATGTTACCGTGCCTGTAGCTGATGGTGATGAGCTGGCTGTGGAAACCAGCTTTTATGAACACCCTGTTTCATTTAAAATAATTGAAACCTATGGAAATGTTTTAAGACCATCCACGGGCACTGTTATAGAAGTGCACGGAACCACAAAGACAATTGGAACAGTTGAGATAGGTAAACCTATCAAGGATAATTAATAATGACTTTGGAGGTGTTGGGTATGGCGCCGGTGGGCAGTAGGGACGTAGCCAGGGCTGCAATAAGAATGGCCCTTACGGATAGCCGGGAGCAGGAGAGGGAGTTGAAGGCTCGTTATTCGAAAATGGGTATAAAAACGGCTGCCGTGGATCATGGGGGCGATTTTATTGCTTCGGTCAATAAAATTACCGAACGTTCCGTGGTGGCGGCCAAGCGGGAGGGGGTAATTCGCGAGATACATGCCGATGAAGGTGCTGTGGCCGGGGCCACCAGGGAGGCTATTTCTCAGGTGATGCCCAAGGCTCTTGGACTGAATGTGGGCGGGAAAATAGGTATTGCCAGGTATCAGGATCATATCAGCGTGGCCGTTTTCTTTGGCGTTGGCTTATTGCATCTGGACGAGGTAGCCGTTGGGCTTGGCCACCGGGCGGTATCCTCTTGAAGTTGCATAGGGTGGAGAGTAATGCGCGGTATCAGAGGTGCCATTACGGCCGGCGGAAATACGGAAGAGGCTATTGGTGATGCGGCTCAAAGGCTTGTTAGTACTATGCTGGTCGAGAACAACATTTCCACTGAGGATATAGCAAGTATGCTGTTCACTGTAACCAGCGACCTGAATGCGTCCTTCCCTGCCGAAGCTGTTAGAAAACTGGCGGGTTTTAGCCAGGTACCCATGATGTGCGCATTAGAAGTTGATGTTCCCGGCAGCCTCAGGCAATGTATCAGGTTAATGATGCTGGTTAATACCAGTGCGAGTCAGAGCGATATTAAGCATATTTACCTGGGTGGCGCCGCCCAGCTTCGTCCCGATTTGATTTAATATACATAAGCCGGGACGTAATGGTCCAAACTTAGGACAAGTATATGGGATAACAGTCCGATATGATGGGTGCATCGCCTACCTTGAAATGATTGGTGGGGAGATGTGTACTGTATTTATTTTCAGCGGAAGGCGGTAGCAGCAATTGACGTTGTATAAGTTGGCCAGCCGGGATAGCCGGCCGCAAAACACCATTATTAATGTAAAAGGTTGTTCTATTGGGAACGGCGGCCTGGTAGTCATTGCCGGCCCCTGTGCGGTGGAAGAGGAAAAAATGACCTTTGAACTAGCACGCTGTCTTAAAAGAATGGGCGTACATATACTACGCGGCGGTGTTTTTAAACCGCGCACTTCACCTTATTCATTTCAGGGATTGGGCTGGCGGGGTCTTGAAATACTTTTTGAAGCAGGTAAAAGCGCAGGGCTGCCCGTTATTACCGAGGTAACTAAAGCGAGAGATGTAGAGAAAGTCAGCCGGTATGCTGATATTTTACAGGTAGGCAGCCGCAATATGCAGAATTTTGGGCTGCTGGCCGAGGTGGGACGTGCTAATTGTCCAGTTATGTTGAAACGCGGTTTATCCGCCACCCTGGAGGAATGGTTGTTGGCGGCGGAATATATCATGCTGGCGGGAAATGTCCAGGTAATACTTTGCGAGCGCGGTATCCGCACCTTTGAGCCGCATACCCGCAATACCTTTGATATTAATGCTATCCCGGCATTAAAACAATTAACGCACCTGCCGGTGCTGGCTGACCCCAGCCACGGTACGGGACGCCGGGAACTGGTGGAGTCGGTGGCCCTGGCCGCGGTGGCGGCAGGCGCGGACGGTTTTATGGTGGAAGTACATCCCGAGCCCGCCAAGGCACTTTCAGATGGCAGGCAATCACTTACTCCTGACGCAATGGCATTGTTAATTGAACGTGCCCGTAAAGTGCATAATGTTTTATAGCGTGGCTTGCGCCGGGCGGTAAAAAGTGTTAATATATTGGCACGGTAGCATGGTTTAGTTGATTAGTTGATTTAGTGGAATTAACTACTTTGAAGAACGGTAGCGCGGTAGGGGGCGATGCTGGCATGAAAACATAATCACTCCCATGGGGAGTTTTTTGCTTTTTTAGAGTTATGAAGATGTACTTTTAAAGATAAGGTGTAATATAGCATGATAATCATATACTAAACCAAACTAATACTACAGCGTATCTCCAGCCTGATGATGTCAGGCATACATTTGATGTTGTATTAAGCTAAATATTTAATGGAGGGCTATGTTATGATCGTGGTGATGAATCACAATGCTGTCAACCATGATATAGATAAAGTATTAGAAAAGTTGGAAAGCGCGGGCTTTCAAATTCACCTCTCCCAGGGTGTGGAGAGGACTATTATCGGAGCTATCGGTGATAAAACCAGGCTGAACGATTTATCCCTTGAGGCGATGCCGGGCGTGGAAAAGGTGGTGCCCATACTGCAGCCCTACAAAATGGCCAGCCGTGCCTACATGGATGAACCCACCGTAGTCAAGGTAGGGGGGCTGGATATCGGTGGGGACACCATTCACGTTATGGCCGGTCCATGCGCGGTGGAAAGTAGGGAACAGCTGCTGCAGGCGGCCCAAATCGTTAAAGAGGCCGGGGCCACACTATTGCGGGGCGGTGCTTTCAAGCCCCGTACTTCGCCCTATTCTTTCCATGGTTTGGAGGAGCAGGGGTTGGAAATGCTTGCCGAGGCTAGGGAACGCACAGGCTTATGTATTGTTACCGAAGTAATGGATCCTCGTACAGTTAATTTAGTGGCCCAGTATGCTGATATTTTGCAAATCGGCACCCGCAATATGCAAAATTTCTTTTTGCTGCGGGAAGTGGCCCGGGCCGGTAAACCGGTATTGTTGAAACGTGGCTCTTCGGCTACCATAGAGGAATGGCTGTTGGCGGCGGAATATATACTGGCCGAGGGCAACCGGGATGTAATTCTATGCGAGAGGGGAATACGCACCTTTGAAAATTACACCCGAAATACACTGGATCTGACGGCTGTGCCGGTAATTAAATATTTAAGTCACCTGCCGGTAATCGTAGATCCCAGCCACGCCATCGGTAAATGGCGATTTGTAGAACCCATGTCCCGGGCAGCCATAGCGGCGGGGGCGGACGGCCTGCTGGTGGAGGTGCATCCCAACCCGGCGGAGGCTCTGTGTGACGGGCCCCAATCTTTAAACCCGGAAAATTTCCGGGTGCTCATGAAGGAGTTAGGAGGTATTGCTGAAATAATGGGTAAACAAATGGGTCATTTACCGTGCTTATAAAAAGCTGTGCCATCATCGGTATAGGTTTGATCGGCGGTTCACTGGGTTTGGCGCTTAGTGAACGGAAATTGGCGGGTTATATCTATGGTGTCGACTTAAACCAGGAAAACCTGGCACTGGCTCTGGCCGCAGGTGCAGTGCACCAGGCCGCTGCTTTGCCCGAAGCCGTATCCCATGCCGATCTTATAGTCCTGGCCGCGCCGGTGGGGGCCACTCCGTCATTATTAAAAGACATAAAACAATTTTTAAAGCCCGACGCTGTGGTAACAGATGTGGGCAGTACCAAAAAAAGTGTGGTGGAGCAAGCCGGGGAGCTAATTGGCGGCCGGTTTGTGGGCGGGCATCCCATGACCGGTGCTGAGACAGCCGGTTTTAGTGGTGCCGATTCCTATCTATTTGAGAACGCATTTTATTTGTTGACTCCCACATCCGAAACCGATGCCGGTGCGGTGGACACTGTGCGCAGGTTGGTGCAGGCCATAGGTGCTGTGGTGCTGGAAATGTCACCCCAAGAGCATGACATGGTTACGGCCGCCATCAGTCATTTGCCCCATTTCATGGCTGTATCCCTGGTGGCGGCGGTGTCGGGCATGCCCGTGGGAGACAAAGCTATGTTGCTGGCTGCGGGTGGCTTCCGGGATACTACCCGGATAGCCGCCGGCAGTCCTACCATGTGGCGGGATATATTTTTATCCAACGGTGATCAGGTGCTGTGGACATTGGATTATATGCGCAGTGCCATGGATGAGCTGGAGTCCGCCCTGCGCCGGCAGGATGCTGAAAAAATAATGCACATACTTTCCGGTGCCAGCAATGTCAGAAAAAAGCTGCCGCTTAGACCTAAAGGGTATCTGCCCCATATTTATGAAATTGTCGTTACAGTACCCGACCGGCCCGGAATCATTGCGGGTTTGGCCGGTATGCTGGGCGATGCGGGCATTAATATAGCGGAAATTGAAATACTGCGTGCCCGGGAAGGATACGGCGGCACCATAAGGGTTGGCTTTGCCACGGCGGGTGAGCAGGACCGGGCTATGGAATTGTTTCAGGCCAAGGGAATTAAATGCCGCCGCAAGGCTTAATTGCTGTATATTGTACTATTTGAAAAACAGTAACAGGTTACAGTGTTAAATGTAATATTTACATTAATACATATAAATTAAATTACATTGGTACGATTGATAATTAAACTAAGGCACTGGTATGTAGGGTGACAGAGGAGGGTGATCAGTGGAAGTTGCGATAAAGCCGGTACATGCCCTGCGCGGAGATGTGCAGGTGCCGGGAGATAAATCCATATCCCACCGGGCTGTAATGTTGGGTGCTCTGGCTGAAGGGGAAACAGTAATTGATAATTTTTTATTTGGCGAGGACTGCCTTTCGACTATACGCGTGGTCCAATCTTTGGGCGTAAATGTGCATATCGAAAAGGATCGGGTGGTGGTGCGCGGCGGTGGACTGAATGCTCTCCGGGAGCCGGATGACGTGCTGGACGCAGGTAATTCTGGCACCACCATGCGCTTGATGGCGGGGATACTGGCCGGCTGCCCGTTTTTCTCGGTGCTCACGGGCGATGCATCGCTGCGCCGCCGCCCCATGCAGCGGGTCATGCAGCCGCTGGCCGCCATGGGGGCCGGCATCATGGCCAGGAGCGGCAACTCCTATGCTCCCATGGCCATCACGGGGGGCGATATTCGCGCTATTACATACAAATCGCCGGTGGCCAGTGCCCAGGTTAAGTCTGCTGTTTTGCTGGCCGGTTTATTTGCGGACGGCCCCACCACGGTAATCGAACCGGCCCGCACCAGGGATCACACCGAGCGGCTGCTGAGTTATTTCGGTGCCCGGGTGGAGGTTAAGGATAAACAAATATCGGTGTGGGGAAGACCAAACTTGCCGGGCCGTAAAGTTGTTGTGCCCGGAGATATCTCCTCGGCGGTGTTTTTACTTGTGGCCGGTGCTGCAATGCCGGGATCGGACTTGCTGGTGCGCAATGTGGGCATCAATCCCACCCGTGCGGGTGCGCTAAATGTGCTTATAAAAATGGGCGCTGTATTAGATATTGCAAACGAGCGGCTGGTTAGCGGCGAGCCGGTTGCAGATATCAGGGTTCTGGGCGGCCGCCTGACAGGCACCCAAATTAGTGGCGACATCATTCCCTACCTTATAGATGAATTGCCTGCGCTGGCAGTGGCTGCAGCAATGGCGGAAGGGGAAACCGTGGTGCGTGATGCCGCAGAGTTGCGTTACAAGGAAACTGATCGGATTACTGCAGTGGTGAAGCTGCTTGGCGAAATGGGCGCTGACATTACCGAGCGGGAGGACGGCTTTGTTATACATGGCGGACGCCCACTGCAAGGGGCGGAATGTGATAGTTTCGGCGACCACCGTATGGCCATGGCGGCAGCCGTGGCCGGCCTAAAGGCACGGGGGATAACCAGGATTAAAGAGGCTGAATGTGTAAAGATTTCCTTTCCTGCATTTTTTGATACATTAAATTCTATAAGTGTGCAATAATAAACCTGGAAGGAAATCACCTTTTTCAGGTTTATTTTTTTATATTAAAGAGGATATTCCATTAGCATGTCGAAATAATTGACGTATTCGTTTACCTGGAGTGGAACACGATGGGGCGTTTGGTAAATATTGCTATAGATGGCCCTGCAGGTGCTGGGAAGAGCACGGTGGCTAAGCTGGCGGCTGAAAAGCTGGGCTACGTTTATATAGATACCGGTGCCATGTATAGGGCTGTAACATTACAGGCATTAATGGATAAAATAGATATGAGTGATGAAACAAACCTGACCCGGATAGCAGAAAGTGTGGATTTGGCATTGAGGGCTGATGAAAGCGGTAATACCCGTGTCTTTTTAAATGGTGTGGATGTTTCTCGCCAAATTAGAACTCCTGAAGTTTCGCGCAACGTTTCTCTGGTTTCCCAGGTGCCCGGTGTAAGGCGGAGAATGATGCAGCTGCAAAAGGAAATGGGTGCCAGGAGCGGTGTGGTCATGGAGGGTAGAGACATAGGCACTCAGGTGCTGCCGGATGCAGAGATGAAATTTTTTCTCACTGCCTCCGTGGAAGAGCGGGCCCGGAGACGCTATGCCGAGCTCATACATCGCGGGTTTACGGTGACTTACGATGAAGTTTATAAAGATATCGCCCAGCGGGATAATATTGATTCCCACAGGGCGGTGGCACCTCTGAAGCCGGCTCGTGACGCTGAAATAATTGACTGTACCGGTATGACTGTGGAACAGGTGGTTGACGCAATTGCGGCCCGGGTTTCTGGGAGGTCCCTTTAATGTTCTACAGTGTTAGTAAGATAATTTGCCTGTCATTCCTTAAGCTGGTGCGCCAGTTAAAGGTTTTGGGCGACTCCCGATTATCTGCCGACCAGGGAATAATAGTGGTAGCCAATCACATTAGTTATTGGGATCCTCTGGTTATAGGCTGTTCATTGAATAGAAGGATATATTTTATGGCCAAGGCACAATTGTTTAACTATTTTGTGCTTGGTTCCATAATTACCAAACTAGGTGCCTTTCCAGTACAACGAGAAGGTGCCGACCGTTCATCCATACGGCGGGCATTGGAGTTACTTAGCGCCGGAAAAGTGGTGGGCATCTTCCCAGAGGGTACCCGCAGTAAAACTGGTGAAATGTTAAACCCCCATTTAGGTGCTGCCATGTTGGCCTTAAAAGGGGGGGTGCCATTGTTGCCGGTAGCTGTCAGCGGGACTAAAGGGTATTGGGGGCGAATTAGGGTAAATATCGGCAGGCCGATGCATTTTACCACCCAAAACCGGCGGAAAGTGTCCAGGGCGGAAATGGAATATGTCAGCCGGGAGTTGATGGCGGAAATAGGCCGTTTGCTGGCGGTTATCGATAAATAGCGTAGGTAGTATATTTATAATTTTGGGTAAAGTTGCGGTGAAGTTGATGAAGGTAAAAGTTGCCGCCAAAGCGGGGTTCTGTTTTGGCGTGAAAAGGGCTGTGGATATAGCTCGCAAATGCTTACATGACAGAGATGGACCAGTATACACGCTGGGTCCGCTGATTCATAATGACCAGGTTATCGAAGCGCTGGCCCGTGAGGGTATCGGGTCGGTAAACGATTTAGATGAAATTAATGGGCCGGGAACCGTGATTATCCGATCCCATGGTGTGGTGCCTGAAGTGTTGCGCCGTGCTGAGCAAAAAGGGCTTGACCTGGTAGATGCCACTTGCCCTTTTGTGCGCAAAGTACAGCGGACGGTGCGCGATCTCGTTCAGCAGGACATACCTGTGGTGGTGGTAGGTGATCCCAAGCACCCGGAGGTAGAGGGTATAGTTGGTTGGTCGGGTGGTAAGGCCATGGTGGTGGCCGATGCCGACCAAGCCAAAAAGTTGGAGAAATATCATGAGATAGGCGTTGTAGCTCAGACAACCCAGCGGCAGAATAACTTTGACGCTGTGGTAAAAGTTTTAAAGGACAGCGGAAGTCGGGTGCAAGTATATAATACCATCTGCCTGGCCACGGCCGAAAGGCAGAAAGAAGCACAGGAACTTGCGCAGCAGGTGGACGCCGTACTGGTGCTGGGAGGCAAAAACAGTGCCAATACAGCTAAACTGGCTCAAATTTGCCGTACTGCCGGAAAACCGGTGTATAGGGTAGAAACAGCCGAAGAAATAGATTTTGCGTGGTTGAAAGGACTCCGTACAGTGGGGGTTACGGCAGGCGCATCTACACCCGGCTGGATTATAGAGGAGGTTAGTTGTCGAATGATGGATTTTGAAGAAACCAACAAGGAAGAAGTAATGGAAACACAGGTTGAGGAACAATCTGAGGCCACAGATGAGCCACAGGAGGACATGAAGCAGGAAATGGAAGACGCTGTAGAGGTAAAGAACCTCAAAAACGGTGATATCGTTACCGGCGTGGTGGTCCAGGTTAACCAGGACGAGGTGCTGGTGGATGTGGGTGCCAAGTCGGAAGGAGTCATACCCATTAGGGAACTATCCAATTTTAGCGTAGATTCCCCACAGGATGTAGTAAAAGTGGGTGATGAAATAAAGGTATATGTGTTAAAATCGGAAGACAATGAAGGCCGGGTAATTCTTTCTAAGGAAAAAGCCGATGCCGAAGAGGCCTGGGCACGCCTGGAAGAAACAATGAATGAGGGTCAGGTAGTCTCCGGTTCTGTTCGTGAAGTGGTCAAAGGCGGTTTGCTGGTTGATGTAGGGGTGCGAGCATTTCTGCCGGCTTCGCTGGTGGACAGGGGCTATGTTGAAGATTTGAGCAAATATCTAAACATGGAAATAGATGCCCGGGTTATTGAGCTCAACCGGGCTAGAAGAAAAGTAATTCTTTCCCGTAAAGCCGTACTGGAGGAGGAATATGCTCGTAAGCGCGAAGAGCTGCTGACCAACCTCGAAGAGGGCCAGGTGGTCAATGGTATCGTTCGCCGTTTGACCAATTTTGGTGCCTTTGTAGACATCGGCGGTGTTGACGGTCTGCTGCATATTTCCGAAATGGCCTGGTATCGCATCAATCACCCTTCTGAAGTGGTCCAGGTGGGCGATGAGTTGGATGTTAAAGTGCTGCGTGTGGACCGGGAAAATGAAAAAGTTTCCCTGGGCTTAAAGCAAGTACTGGCCAATCCCTGGGACAATGTTGTAGAAAAATATCCCGTAGGCAGCGTTATCAATGCCAAGGTAGTGCGACTGGCTCCCTTTGGTGCCTTTGTGCAGCTTGAACCCGGTGTAGAAGGCCTGGTACACATATCCCATTTGGCCGACCGGCATGTAGCTACTCCTGATGAAGTTGTGCAGGAAGGTGAAGAAATTAAGGTTAAAGTACTAAGCGTGGATTCTGAAGAAAAACGCATTCGGTTGTCCATCAGGGAAGTGGACCGGGAAAAACCAAGCAAAGCCAGTCCCAAGGAATACCAGCCCAAAAAACAGGAGACACCACCATCCAATGACGGTGGTACTGCAACCATTGCTGACTTGGTGGGCGACATTTTTGATAACAAGGAATAGTATTATCACTGAACTGTGATAGATAGCAGGCAGGTTATTCTTGCAATATAATACAAGAAAAGAGGCTTACGCAGCCTCTTTTTTTTTTGCGCTAAATTAGCTTAGCTTGGAAGCATTTGCAGCGCTGCGTTATTGTGAAGCTATGGGTGTCGGGCACACATATTTTCTTTTATCCGGGGAAGCATAATTTTACGAATATAACAGCTATCATTTTATTAAGGAGGGTGCGCAATGACGCAGTTGCCCATCGGTATTATTGTTCTAATTGTGGTTTCAATTTTAATTTACTTTGGCCTGGCCCAGCGCGTGCTAGACAGAATGCGGCTTTCGGACCGGGCCGCTTTGGGGATACTTGCCCTGCTGGCCGTGGGGAGTTTTATCGATATTCCCCTTAGCACCGGTCGATATGATGTATCGGTAAATGTGGGCGGTGCACTGGTGCCGCTGGGTGTGGCCATCTACCTGCTGAGCCGGGCGGGGACATCCAAAGAATGGGGCAGGGCCCTTATAGCAGCCTTGATTACCGGCGCTGTGATTTACGGTGTAGGGTACTTTATGGGGCGCGGTGATGTAGAGCCGGGCGGGCGATTCTTTGGCTACCTGGACTCACTGTGGATTTATCCCATCGTCGGCGGCCTGGTGGCCTATCTAGCAGGTCGTTCTCGACGCAGTGCCTTTATTGCAGCCACGATGGGGCTGGTGCTGGTGGATTTGGCTTACCTGATCTGGCTGGTATACACAGGCGCACCGGCCGGTACGGTGGCTATTGGCGGTGCCGGTGCATTTGACGGTATCGTGCTGGCCGGGATATTGGCTGTTTTACTGGCGGAAATAATTGGGGAAACCCGGGAAAGGCTGCAGGGCGGTCCGGCAACCGAGGGAAGACCGGCTGAATTAATGGAGGGACTGCGCAAACCTGGTTTTAGCGATGCTCAGGAAAATAATGTTGATGAAAGACAAGAAGCAGCAGAAAAAAAGGAGGGGGAACAAAGGTGAAGAAACAGCGGTTAATAATTGCCCTGGTAGCCGGCATTTTAGTGCTGGGTGTATCGTTATTGGGCTATTTTTCAGTATCTCAATCCATATCCCCCACCTGGTCGCCCGGTGACATTTTGAACAAAGGCATGGAGGCCGACCACCAGGACGGGCGGGTATTTAGAATAACCGATAACAGCAATAAATTGCTCAGCCAAATGTCCCGTTCCGTTTCGGTAGGGGATGAATTAATTACAAACGGCGGTAGGCACTACAAAATTAAAACAGTTCAGGGTTTAAATGCCCGGGCTGAGTTTGCCGGTATGGACCGGGAGTTACTGAGCTATATAGACGAGTACGAAAACATCACCGTGCCCGTGGCAGGCCAGCAGGACTGGAAAGGAAGGCCGGTTGCTTTGTACCACACCCATAGTGCCGAGTCTTATGTGCCCACTGACGGTACTGAAAGCAAACCTTACGATGGGGGTATATTTGACGTTGGAGAAGCTATGGCTGCCGAGTTAAAGAAAAAAGGTGTTAATGTTCTGCATGATAAAACGCCTCATGAACCCAGGGACAGCAACGCTTATTATCGCTCCCGGCGTACTGTGGCGGATTTGATGAAGAAAAATCCTGTGGCGATGATTGATGTGCATAGGGACGGTATACCGGACCCCGATTACTACAGCAAAAACATTGACGGCCAGGACGCCACTCAACTTCGGCTGGTGGTGGGCAGGCAAAACCCCAAAATGCAATCCAATATGGAATTTGCCAAAAAGGCTATGGCTTATGCTAATAAAGTGCACCCCGGCCTGGTGAAAGAAATATTTATTGCCAAGGGCAATTACAACCAGGACCTGATGTCGACAGCCATGTTGGTGGAAGTCGGCACTCATACTAATTCCAAAGAGGCCGCCCAGAAAGGTGCCACCTTGTTTGCCGATGCATTGCCTGGTCTCCTTGGACTGGGCGGGGTTGCTACTCCTGGAGGATACACCAGCCCGGCAGCTAACTCACCGGCCGGCTGGAGAACCCTGGCTTGGATAATCGGTGTTGCCGTGCTGGGCGGTGGCGCGTTCCTGCTGATTAGCTCGGGGAGCTGGGAAAATGCCCGTAAGCGGCTGAGTGGCTACTGGGGTAGGGAATTTGCAGGGTTTATGGCACCCATGAGAAAAAGGTTTAATAAGCATAACCGCCCATCTGGTGAAGATCAGTTTGGTGAAGGGGAACAAGAGAAGGTATACAGTGAAGACGCTAATAACGCCTTGAAAGATAACCGCGACAACGTTAGAAGCGACTAGCCCTCGCGTGGCGAAATGGGAAGAGACAAGGGGACGTTTCTATTGTCTTAATATTGTCTTAACACTGATCATCTGCCGTGCTTTAGATAAGGACGATGGAACCGTCCCTATGTCTTCCGGCGTAATCACGGGGACGGTTCGGCAATCCTAAAGCGCAGCAAAGTGCTGAAGGCAGGACAATGGAAACGTCCCCATGTCTTGCATGTATTGACCCGGCACTGGTAGCTGTGGTATCGATGTAAAGGAACGGAAGGTGTGATCCAGTTTGGAAGAATACATGGTAGTGATACTCGCCGGTACCCTGGCCGGCACTTTGACTCGGGTGCTGCTGCTGAAATTAGATTACCGCCAATACCCCGGCTATCCTCATGGTTATGTTTCCCATCTCTCCCTGGGTGCCATTGCCTCGGCCCTGGGTGCCGTGGCCGTGCCGGCATTAATGAACAAGGATTTCACCGCCTTTACTTTTTTGGCTCTTGCTGCCCAACAATTTCGCGAAATTCGCAACATAGAAAGGCAAACCCTGGAAAACTTAGAGGAGACCCGGCTTGAAAAGCGGGGTAAAGATTACATTGAAGGGATTGCCCGCACTTTTGAAGCCCGTAATTATTTGGTGATGGTTACCGCTTTTTTTACCAGTATTGCAGCGGTGCTGGCCGGTATTGGAGCCGCCGTGGCCATGGCGCTGTTGCTGGTATTGTTTAGCAGGACTTTTATGACCGGTAAGAACATTGGAGATATATGTGAAGTGATCCCCGCAAAGATTCATTTTAAAGGGTCATTATTATGTGTCAACGAAATTGATATCATGTCTGTGGGGCTGCCCAAAATGCGCAGGAAAATAGAGCAGGAGGCACTGGGCGTGATGATTAAACCAAAAGATGATAATGCCCGGGCTACTTTACATGATATGGGCCAGCGCATGGCCATCGCACATACTGCGGCTTTGATCATGGGCAGTAAAAAGGAAGTGGATATACCGGAATTTACCCCGCTGGTACGTAAAAACCCTGACACCGGTGCCGTAGCTTTATATATCATGCCTATTGAAAAGGATATGGAGTCTCTGATACTGGCCGTGCAAAGAACACCGCTGCTGGAAAGCGCCCGCGTTAAGCCGCTGAATACTCAAGCCGGGCGTATAGCCGCCGATTAATGGCATATAAATCGGCCTAAAACGGTATTGGGGGACCGCTTGGGGACCACTATGATCCAGTTGAGTGGTTTTGCTTGTACCTGTGGAGAGCACTATAGGGTTGGGGGCAAAGAGAAGGTTAGTTCGCGACAAGGGGGCAGGTTATTTGGGTGAAGTGGCAAAAGAAATACTGGCCGTTATTACCACTGATAAAAGGAAAGTAACCGGTGCTGTGCCCATATTTATCGCCGACAGTGAAGAGGAAAAGGAAAAAACCGCCCTGTTTTTGGCTAAGACACTGGACGCTATGGTACATGACCTGGAAAACGGCTGCTATTTCATAGTCCGGCATTAAAGGTGATGGCTTTGAAAATAATTTACCACTGTTTTGGAGGCACCCATTCATCCGTAACGGCAGCCGCATTTCATTTAGGTATGCTACCTTCTGACCGTACGCCAAGGGCAGAGGATTTACAGGCCATTCCTTTTTTTGATACCAGAGATAGTCGGGACCATGGCAATATTGCTTTAATGGGTATAGACGGTCAAGGTAATGAAATATACTTTGTCGGCCAGCGCGGATCGCCGCAAATATTGGAAAATATTATTCATGGGCTGGCTCGGCAGTTTGATATACCGCCACAGGATTATAAGTTGGTTAATGTAATGTATAAAGTTAACTTAAGCATGCGGTTGGGTGGCTACATGTCCCGCCGGTTTAAATGGATTTACCCCGGTCGGCCGCTGGTTACATGGGGTACTATCCATGCGTGTAGAAACATCATTAACCTGGTGCGCAGGGTGAAGGCGGGGGAAAAGTAATATAGTGAAAAGGTTAATATTTTTCAATGATACAGGTTTTCCTTATGCTGTACTAGCGGCGGCAATGCGCAGTGGTGAACTTCCTGTTTGCAGGCCGCCCGGGCACAGTGAGCTGGATCAAGTGCTGGCTCGCACAGGATTGGGCCGGGGAGATGCATCGGTATATAATCTGGGGTGTAGCAAGCAAGGCGAAAATTGTTTGGCGCTATGGTCCCAGGGTAACGGTGATATGATGGGGCGGGCAATAACAAGCTTTTTGGCTCTAATGCACATAGAAAATTATGAGCTGGTGCGTATTAAATGTCATAAAACCTTGCTGGCCAAAGCCGGTATCTGGTTGGCTAAGGTGCCTGGTTTAAAGGACGTGGGCCTATCGCTGGTATACCGCCATGTAGTGAACATATACCGTGAGTTGGGTGCCAAATATTGAGGACTGTTATAAAATGCATTTTAAAAACGGTGTAGAGTAATTCCTATTCCCTTCAATGAGTAAGATGTTAGTTTTTAAGGTTTTGATATATGATTAAGTGTTGTTAATTCAGCATTTTCCTTGACTAAATATGGCAGCTATCAGATAATGTAACAAGAATGTTACATGAGGGGAGGGTCCCCATGCGGGACCGAGGCTTAATAATTAACAACGTGGCCGATAACAGTATAGCAGATGAACTTAGGCTTCAGCCCTTGGATATGATTTTACAAATCAATGGGCAGGAGATAACTGATATCCTTGATTACCAGTATTTAACTGCTGATGAAAACCTGCAGGTACTGGTTCAAAAGTGCACTGGTGAGCATTGGCTATTAGAAATTGAAAAGGATTATGATGAAAACCTGGGACTAGAATTCCAGGACGATGGCTGGGGTCCCACCCGCCAGTGCGGCAATAAGTGTATATTTTGTTTTGTTGATCAAATGCCCGGGCAAATGCGCTCATCGCTATATATTAAAGATGACGATTACCGGCTGTCCTTTGCCCAGGGCAATTTCATCACTTTGACCAATGTTGGTCCTTCAGAACTTAGGCGTATAGCCCAAATGCGGTTGAGCCCGCTATATATTTCCGTACATACCACTAACCCGGCCTTACGCCGGCAGATGATGGGTAATCCCCGGGCCGAACAAGTCATGGACCAGCTTCGTTACCTGGCTGAAGCCAATATCCAAATGCATACCCAAGTGGTGCTGTGTCCGGGTATTAATGACGGTCCCGAACTTAACCGCACCATTAGCGACCTGGGTGAACTATGGCCGGCGGTTTGCTCACTGGCTGTTGTTCCTGTAGGCTTAACCGGCTGCCGCGATGGGCTATTTAGACTGCGCTCCTTTAATGCCCAGGAGGCCGGTGAGGTGGTGCAAGAGGTGCAGCGCTGGCAAAAGGTTTTTATGGCCGAGTACCAATACCCGCTCGTTTTTGCCAGTGATGAATTCTACCTGCTTGCCGGCGTACCCATTCCCCTCGCGGAAAACTACGGCGGCTTTCCCCAAACCGAAAACGGTGTGGGACTAGTGCGCCTTTTTATGGATGAATGGCATCAGTTATCCAGAGGGTTACCCGGGCGTACTGAATACCCGATGCACTATTCTTTAGTTACCGGCACTCTGGCCAGGCCGGTGCTGGAACCGGTGGTGGCCGAGCTGAACCGGATTGCTGGGCTGCAGATGGACTTGCATGTTATGGAAAATAAATACTTTGGCAAAACTGTTACCGTAGCTGGTTTGCTGACGGGGCAAGATTTGTTGGAAGGACTGGCGGGGCGTAATTTGGGGGAAAGGCTGTTCATACCCGGGGTTATGCTGCGGGAAGGTGACCATGTATTTTTAGATGATATTACCCTGGATGAGCTTGCCGGCAGGCTGGAGATAAAGGTCAGCCCGGTGGATGACCTGGGGGAATTGGTACGCCTGATGGGGCTGTATCCTTGATTTAGGTGCCGGGTGTTGAAAGGTTGAAAATCTTAGATTTTCAACCTTTCAACACCCGGCACCAACAGCGGATACTGCTGACAGCGTGGGTGAAAAAACACTTTTGTTTTCATAATGAAAGGGCTACCCCTTTTGGAGAGAGGTGTACTTGTGGCGAAATCAATAGTGGCAATAGTTGGCCGTCCCAATGTAGGTAAATCAACACTATTCAATCGCATCGTAGGCGGGCGGGTGGCTATAGTGGAGGGAGTACCCGGCGTTACCCGGGACCGTCTCTACCAGGATGCCGAGTGGAATAACCGCTGGTTCACCCTGGTGGACACCGGCGGGTTGGATTACCAGGACGAGGGTGAAATAGTATCGCATATTCGCAAGCAGGCCGAGCTAGCCATAGAGGAAGCTGACCTGGTGCTTTTTGTAGTGGATGCCCGGGCCGGGTTAAACGGTACTGATGAAGATGTGGCCCGGGTTTTACGCCGTTCAGAAAAACCCGTCATCTTAGTGGCCAATAAAGTAGAACATTTTGATAAAGTCCATGAATTATATGATTTTTACCGCCTGGGGCTTGGTGAACCGTTGCCCGTTTCAGCTGCCGAGGGTTTAAATACCGGAGATTTGCTGGACAGGCTTGTGCAAGAACTGCCTCCGGCCGAAGAAGATGAAACTGAAGAAGATGTAATTAAGATTGCTGTTATCGGCCGCCCCAATGTGGGCAAATCATCGCTGGTAAATGCCCTGCTGGGCGAGGAAAGGGTTATTGTCAGCAATATACCGGGCACCACCAGGGATGCTATTGATTCATACATCACCAGGGGAGACAATAAGTATTCCATCATTGATACAGCGGGTATCAGGCGGCGCAGTAAAATTGGCCTGTCTACCGAAAAATACAGCGTAATTCGTTCGCTGCGTGCTGTTGACCGCAGTGATATAGTGTTAATGCTGATTGATGCGGTGGAGCAATTAACCGACCAGGATAAGAGGATTGCCGGTTATGCCCATGAAAAGGGAAGGGCTTCAATTTTAGTGGTTAATAAATGGGATTTAGTTGAAAAAGACGACCGTACAGCTAACCGCTATATTGAAAATCTGCGGGATGGGTTGGGTTTTATGCAATATGCACCTGTGCTGTTTGTCAGTGCACTGACCCACCAGCGAGTGCACCGGGTGCTGGAATTGGTGGATTATGTTAGTGAACAGCAAAACATGCGTATTGCCACTGCCGATTTAAACCAGTTACTGCGGGAAGCTATGCTGCATAACGCTCCGCCCCAGGACCGGGGCAGACACCTTAAAATCTTTTATGCCACCCAGGCGGGGGTAAAGCCGCCCACCTTTATCTTGTTTGTCAATGAGCCGGAATTAATGCATTTTTCTTATCTGCGTTATATAGAAAACCAGCTGCGTTCGGCTTATGGTTTTGAGGGCACTCCTATTAAGCTGGTTATGCGCAAAAGATAAGGAGTGGAACTATGTACATATTGCTGGCTGTTATGATTAGCTACCTGATTGGTTCAATACCGGTGGGCGTGCTGGTGGCCAGGACCAAAGGCATTAATATAATGGAGCACGGTAGCGGCAATATCGGCACCACCAATGTATGGCGCAACCTTGGCCCCGGGTATGGTCTATTTGTGCTGGCCCTGGACATGGCCAAGGGGGTGACCGCCGTGCTGGTGGGTCGTTATTTCGGCGGTGTTGAAACTGAGTTGCTGGCCGCTTTCGGGGCCCTGTGCGGGCACAGCTGGTCTGTATTTTTACGTTTTAAAGGCGGTAAAATTGTCGCCACCGGTGCTGGTGTAGTGCTGGCCATTTCTCCTTTGGTTACACTGGTGGCGCTGGTGGTACTTTTAACCACCCTGGGTATTAGCCGCTATGTATCCTTAAGTTCAATGATGGCGGCCATAACAGTACCCACTGCAATGGCTGTTTTGGGCATGGATAGGTTATATATCATCTTTGGTATCATATTAATGATATTTGTTATCTATAAGCACCGTTCCAATATACAAAGGATTTTGTCAGGTACGGAATACAAGGTGGGAAAGGGCAGGAGGATATAGTGTGGCTGTAAGTTATGAACAAATTACCGTGTTGGGTGCCGGCAGTTGGGGCACAGCTTTGGCTTATCATCTGGTGGGGGATGGCTGTAAGGTTAAACTGTGGGCCAGACGGATGGAACAAGTGGAGGAAATAAATACATACCGGGAAAATAAGCGTTATCTTCCCGGCGTTTTTTTGCCCGATAGTATTCAAGTAACAGCGGACCTAAAACAAGCGCTGGCGGGCGCCCAGTGTGTTGTATTCAGTGTTCCCTCGCATACTTTTAGAGCTGTGTTAAGAGACGCTTTGCCATTGATTAATACCGGAGCACTTATTGTGAACACTGCTAAAGGCATCGAGGAAAACAGCATGCTCAGGCTTTCCGAAGTGTTTGCTGATGAGGCCGGTCCATCCGGGGCAGAACATTATGCCGTGCTTTCAGGCCCCAGTCATGCCGAAGAGGTGGCCCAAAAAATGCCCACCGCCGTAGTGGTGGCCTCTGTTTCTTCGCGCACTGCTGTGCTGGCCCAGGATTTATTTATGCAAAAAAATTTACGGGTATATACCAATCCAGATATCATAGGTGTTGAGCTGGGCGGGGCATTAAAAAACGTCATTGCGCTGGGCACCGGTATTGTGGACGGCCTTACCGGCAGTGACAATTCCAAAGCGGCACTGATGACTCGGGGATTGGCGGAGATCACCAGACTGGGGCTGACTATGCAAGCCAATCCTTTAACTTTTGCGGGACTGGCAGGACTTGGTGATTTAATTGTTACCTGCACCAGCCGGCATAGCCGCAACCGGCGCGCCGGTATAGAAATCGGGCGGGGCAAAACATTACAGCAAGCGCTGGACGAGGTCAACATGGTGGTGGAAGGGGTGCGCACCACCCGGGCCGCGCATGGCCTGGCCGCTACCTGGGGCATCGAAATGCCCATCACCGAGCAAATGTACCAGGTACTTTTTTATGATCTTCCCCCCCAAGCTGCAGTTAACAATCTAATGACTCGTGTAAAAACAAGGGAAGTGGAAGAAGTCGCTCTTACCAAAATTAAGTGGTATGCCGAACGTGATGGTGCTGACTAAGTTGGTACCGGGTGTTGAAAGGTTGAAAGATTTAAATCTTTCAACCTTTCAACACCCGGTACCAAAGGTTTACCGAAAAGGCGGTGTAATTATGCAAACAGTAGAATTTAAGGGAAAACGGCCGCGGGTTGCTCCGGGAGCCTTTATTGCCCCCACTGCTACTCTGATTGGCGATGTGGTTGTGGAGGGAGGGGCCAGCATCTGGTTTAGTACGGTGCTGCGCGGCGACTTTGGTCAAATTAAGGTGGGACAGAACACCAGCGTGCAGGACAATGCGGTGGTGCATGTTCAACCCGGTGGTAAGGTTGAGATCGGCCCTAACGTCGTTATTGGCCATGGTGCGGTATTGCATAACTGTACTATTGAAGAAGGTGCTATAATCGGTATGAATGCGGTTATTTTAGACAACTCAGTGGTTGGCTCTCAATCTATGATTGCCGCAGGGTCCGTGGTCACCGAGGGAATGCAAATCCCCCCCAGGCACATGGCCGTGGGTGCGCCGGCTAAACCCAAAAAAGAATTAACAGGCAAAACGCTTTTGAGGGTGCAGCAAGGCGCACAGTCTTATATGCATCTGGTAAAAGCATATTTAGATGAAGGCACGGGAGTTGTTGACTTGAAAGAAAATTAGCTAGTTGTCAGTGGTTTGTATGTATGATATTTAACCTGGCTTTTAAAGCCGGGTTTTTCTATTTTATATATCCAAGATGGGATCATAATCATGATAATAAAATATGGCGTCTATGCTGTGCGGTCGATTTAATTTAACACTTTTACCAAAAATCAGTCCTTATCACTATATGCCGGCAGTTACATGAATTCTTTACACTTAACAATAAATAGATTATACTAGCAAGATTAGTAAAAAATGTATATAATGTAAAAAAATAATTAGAGTTGCCGTCCGGATAGGTTAATAAACATCAATAGGCTGTGTATATGTTTCTGGTGGTGGGTGTCCAAGCTGCAACAATTTTAATGGCGCATTTTAGACTAAACAGTAATAAACACAATGATTAATCATATATATATAATGTTAATGTATGCCATTGGAAAAAACTGCTCGTGGACTAGGCTGGCTGATGGCCTTTATATACCGTTTTTCCTACCGGTAGGGGGGATGCTAATCTGATAAGCTTTTGTTAATTATATAAATTTTTGATAAGGAGGGAGTGCGTTCATGGAAAAGTATGATATTTTCCGCGATATTGCGGAACGCACCGAGGGGGATATTTACCTGGGTGTTAGCGGCGGCGTGCGCACAGGCAAATCAACTTTTATTAAACGGTTCATGGATCTAATGGTCATACCCAATATTGAAAATGAATACGAACGAGAGAGGGCCAGGGATGAGCTTCCCCAAAGCGGGGCCGGCAAAACTATTATGACTACTGAGCCCAAGTTTGTGCCCAATGAGGCGGTGGAGCTGGAGATAAGCCCCAATGTTAAAGTAAAAGTTCGGTTGGTAGACTGTGTTGGGTACAGGGTGGAGGGGGCTCTTGGCTATGAGGATGAGGAAGGTAACCCGCGCATGGTTTCTACCCCCTGGTTCGAAGAACCCATTCCATTTGAGGAAGCCGCAGAAACAGGTACCAGAAAGGTAATCAGTGAGCACTCCACCATTGGCCTGGTGATTACCACTGACGGTACCACCACTGATATAGCAAGGGAAAATTTCATACCCGCCGAGGAAAGGGTAGTTCAAGAACTGAAAGATATCAACAGGCCTTTTATCATTATTTTAAACAGTACCAGTCCTAGTAGTGAAGATGCTATTCAACTGGCTGATGAACTTTCGGAGAAATACGATGTGCCGGTTATTCCGGTTAACTGCGCGGAAATGCTTCAGCCCGACATACTGTTAATTATGGAGAAAGCTTTGTTTGAATTCCCGGTAAATGAGGTTTCCATTGCTATGCCTATGTGGGTGGAGGAATTGGAACAAAAACACTGGCTGAGGGAAAAATTTGACACGGCGGTACAAGATACTGTACAGCAGGTGCGCCGTCTCCGGGATATTGACGGGGCAGTGGAAAAACTGGGCGAATATGACATGGTACAGGCAGTTAATTTAAATAACCTGGATTTGGGCACAGGTACTGCCGCTATCGAAATAAGTTCCAAGCCTGACTTATTTTTCCGGGTGTTGTCGGAAGAGACCGGTTTCCAATTGGAGGGTGACCACCAGCTGTTTCGCTTGGTCAAGGAATTGGCTGTTGCCAAGCGGGAATACGACAAGGTGGCCCCTGCCCTTATGGAACTAAGGGAAACCGGCTACGGTATGGTAACTCCGGGTATTGATGATATGCAGTTGGAAGAGCCGGAACTAATCAGGCAGGGCAGTAGATTCGGAGTCAAGCTGAAGGCCAGTGCACCTTCTATTCATATGATTAGGGCCAATATCAATACTGAAATAACACCTATTATTGGTACTGAAAAGCAATGTGAGGAATTGGTACGATACATGCTGAATGAGTTTGAGGAAAACCCACAAAAAATTTGGGAATCTGAAATATTTGGCAAATCGGTCAGTGACCTGGTGCGCGAAGGTATTCAAAACAAGTTGCAAAGAATGCCTGAAAACGCTCAGACTAAGTTGCAGGAAACTGTCAAGCGTATTGTCAACGAGGGCAGCGGCGGACTTATCTGTATCATCATCTAACCGGTCGAAAGACCGGTTTTTTTAGTTGGAGAAATAAGAATAAATATTTTGAATTATTGTATATGATGAACATAAACCTGGTTTAATGAAAAAGGTTGCTATTGAATATAAATAATGTTATAATGTCTACCGTGCATGGAAATATATCCGCGCAGCATGGACGACAATTATTAATCAGAGGCAATATATGAAATATAGTTGATAAATGTGATTTCATGAGAGGCAGGGCAAGAACCGTCTCCGCTTGCCTCACGGAGGTGTAAAAAGGTGGCGGGCAAGGAACCGCGGTTTTTTTTAGTTCAGGAGGATATTCTGCCAGAGGCCTTATATAAAACGGTCCAGGCCAAGGAACTGTTGATGAGCGGTGAGGCAGCCACTGTTAATGAAGCGGTGGAAAGGGTGCAGTTGAGCCGTAGCGCCTTTTATAAATATAAAGATAAAGTTTACTCTTTTTATCGCTGGAACCGCGATCAAACAGTTATTCTGGAAATGTTGCTGGAACATCGCTCAGGCGTTTTATCTGCGGTGCTTAATAGCATTGCTGCGGTAGGGGGTAATATTATAACCATTAATCAGAATATACCCCAGCAGGGTGTGGCCATGGCTACTGTAACCATTGAGACTGCTAATTTAAAATGTGATGTGGAAAATATGCTCAAACTGCTGCGTAATACCCTGGGCGTTAAAACAGCCAAGGTGCTGGGCGCATAGTATAGTATAATGCACAAATTAACGATATATTAATGGTGCGGGGTAAGAGTTGACAGTTTTGTGTTGGGAATTGCAAGATTATAATATTATCCATTAATTTTTCATGCGTCTCGCAACATGACAGGAAAGGGGCTTTAACTATGTCGGTTGAAAATATACAAATTGGCCTTCTTGGCCTTGGTACGGTAGGCCGGGGGGTATATCGCATCATCACTGGCAATGCAGAGAATATCAAACGCAAAGTCGGGGTGGGCTTGGAAATTAAAAAAATAATGGTACGGGACACCTCAAGGCAGCGTGGTATTGAAATCGACCCGGGCAAGCTGACCAACAAAGTAGAGGATATACTTAATGACCCCGAGATAAAAATAGTAGTGGAGGTTATGGGTGGTATAGAGCCCACGCTGGACTATGTCAGCCGGGCGCTGGAGAACGGTAAAAGCGTTGTCACCGCCAATAAAGATATGATCGCTGTTTACGGCAAGCAGCTTTTTGCTATGGCTGAGGCCAATAATGCCGACCTGTTATTTGAAGCCAGCGTAGCCGGCGGCATACCCATTATTAGGCCGCTGAAGCAATGCCTGTCAGCCAATCGCATTACGCAAATCATTGGTATTATTAACGGTACTACCAATTATATGTTGACTAAAATGACCGAAGAGGGTTCAGATTTTGCCGATGTACTGCGGGAAGCCCAGGCCAAGGGCTATGCTGAGGCCGATCCCACCTCGGATATTGAGGGCTATGATGCGGCTCGCAAGCTGGCCATATTGGCTTCCATTGCCTTTAACTCGCGAATTGTATTGGACGATGTATATGTTGAGGGCATTACAAAAATTACCGCCGAGGACATTGCTTACGCCGGTGAGCTTAACTACATTGTTAAATTGCTTGGCATTGCCAAGGAGACCGGGGATGGTGTAGAGGTGCGGGTGCATCCTACCTTGATACCCCGAGATCATCCCCTAGCGTCGGTTAATGATGTGTATAACGCTATTTTTGTCACCGGCGACGCTGTGGGGGATACCATGTTTTACGGCCGGGGAGCAGGGGAAATGCCCACGGCGAGTGCTGTGGTAGCTGATGTCATGGACGCTGCACGTGATTTATTGCGCAATGTGCCGGGGCTTATCTCCTGCACCTGTTATGAAGAAAAGCCCGTTAAAGATATGGGATCCACGGAGAGCAAATATTATGTGCGCCTGGATGTGACCGACAGGCCCGGTGTGCTGGCTTCTATTGCCTATGCCTTTGGGGATAAGGAAGTCAGCCTGGCTTCGGTGCTGCAAAAGCAAACCGATGGTAATAAGGCGGAAATTGTGCTGGTTACCCACAGAGTGCATGAAAAAAACATGCAGGAGGCGTTGGAAATCATTAAACATTTATCTTCGGTCAATGCGGTAGCCAATATAATCCGCGTGGAGGGTGATTAAATCTGTGATTAGAGTTCAGGTGCCGGCCACCACTGCTAATTTGGGCCCGGGCTTTGATTGCTTGGGCATGGCGCTGGAACTGTATAATATAGTGGAGTTTACTAAAATTACCCGGGGCCTGGTTATCGAAGTAGATGGCGAAGGTGCTGGGGAACTGCCGCGCAATGAGAGTAATCTGGTTTACCGGGCTGCCAAGCGGGTTTTTGATAAAGTAGGCTACTCACCAGCGGGGCTGCGCATTCGGCTGGTTAATAATATACCAGTGGGTCGGGGGCTGGGCAGCAGTGCTTCTGCCGTTATCGGTGGCATAATTGCCGCCAACAGGTTATGCGATGCCGGTCTAAATAAACGGGAAATGTTGGCCCTGGCCTGTTCTATGGAAGGGCACCCGGACAACATTGCTCCGGCGCTGTTGGGTGGCCTGGTAATATATGCTTCTGTGGAGGGGGAAATTACCTGGACCAAGATAGATCTGCCGGCGGGACTGAAGGCAGTTGTGGCTGTGCCCGATTTTACCATGAGTACCAGGGATACCAGGGAGGCGCTGCCGCATATGGTAACCATGCGAGATGCTGTGTTCAACATTAGCCGGGCGGCATTGTTGGTGGCTGCGCTGCAAAAGGGAGACCTATCTGTGCTGGGTACGGCTATGGATGATAAACTGCATCAACCTTTTCGCGCCGGGTTGATCCCTGGTTTTAAAAAGGTTATATCAGCTGCCAGGCTGGCCGGTGCCCGGGGTGTGGCCCTGAGCGGTGCCGGGTCCGCCATAGTCGCTTTGGCTGATAATAACCAGGGATTAATTGCGGAAGTAATGAAAGATACTTTCCGGGAAAGCGGCGTCAGCGCTCGTTCCTTGATTCTGGCGCCCAGCCCGGTTGGAGCAAGAGCACTGGAAGTAATATAAGGGGTGGATGAAATGTTAATTGTACAAAAATTCGGCGGTACATCAGTGGGGGACTCCTCGCGAATTAAAAATGTGGCCCGGCGGGTGGTGGAACAGTATCGCAAGGGTAATCAAATGGTGGTGGTGGTTTCGGCCATGGGTGACTCCACTGACGATTTGATAGACTTATCCCGGCAAATAACCGATAATCCGTCTCCCCGGGAGATGGATATGCTGCTGTCCACCGGAGAGCAGGTATCAATCGCACTGCTGGCAATGGCTATCAAAAACCTGGGTGTAGAGGCGATTTCCCTAACCGGACCGCAGGCCGGTATTAAAACGGACATATATTATTCCAAAGCTCGCGTAACCGCTGTGGATAATACCCGCATGCGGGCCGAAATTGCCAAGGGTAAAATACTGATTGTAGCCGGTTTCCAGGGGCTGAACGAATTTGGTGATATCACTACCCTTGGCCGGGGCGGCTCGGACACCACAGCAGTGGTACTGGCTGCGGCGCTGCAGGCAGATCTGTGCGAAATTTTCACCGATGTGGACGGTGTCTATACCACTGACCCAAGGGTAGTGCCCGAAGCGTGTAAACTGGACACCATTACCTACGATGAAATGCTGGAGCTGGCCCATCTGGGTGCGGCGGTGCTGCATCCCCGGGCGGTTGAATGCGCCAAGCTTTACAATATACCGCTGCATGTCCGGAGCAGTTTCAACAATCACCCGGGCACCATTGTAAAGGAGGAAATCGATATGGAAAAAAGTATGGTTATTACCGGTGTTACATATACCAAAAATGTCGCCAAGCTGGGTATTTTTGGCGTGCCCGACCAACCGGGCATTGCTTACATGGTGTTTAAAACTCTAGCCGATAACAACATCAGCGTAGACATGATTGTACAAAGTTCCATGCGCGATGGTGTCAATGATATATCCTTCACAGTAGCTCAGGATGATTTGCGTAAATCACTGGAAACTATCGAGGAAATTATCAAAGTGGTGGGGGCCCAGGGTTATACCCATGACGCCGATGTGGCCATGGTTTCTGTAGTGGGAGCCGGAATGAACAGCAATCCCGGTGTAGCTGCCATGATGTTTGGAGCGCTGGCGGACACAGATATTAACATCGACATGATTTCCACCTCGGACATCAAAATATCCTGCATTGTCAAAAACAGTGAAGCAGAGCAGGCGGTTAAAACATTGCATACAAAATTTGCGCTGGACAGCGTTGGACAAAACTAGGTGCCGGGTGTTGAAAGGTTGAAAGATTAAAAGAGTCCATTATTATTTATCAGGAATCAAATACTGATTTTAACGTATTTTGCCGGAGGTATGTAATGAAGTATATAGTAGTTTTGGGCGATGGGATGGCCGATTACCCGCGTCCCGAGCTGGATAATCAAACACCGCTGCAGTATGCCAGTACCCCCCATATGGACGACTTGGCATCACGCGGGGAAATTGGGCTGGTTAAGACCGTTCCGGACGGGTTTGCCCCGGGCAGTGATGTGGCTAATCTTTCGGTAATGGGTTATGCTCCCGAGAAGTATTACACCGGGCGTTCACCTCTGGAAGCGGTAAGTATGGGCGTAGATCTGGCCGACGAGGATGTGGCGTTTCGCTGTAATCTGGTGACACTGTCGGACGAGCCTGATTACACACTTAAACAGATGGTTGATTATAGCGCCGGAGAAATAACCAGTGAGGAAGCCCGGGAACTGATAGAAACCGTGCAATTAATGATGGGCGCCGGGGATAAAAGCTTTTACCCCGGGATTAGCTACCGCCACTTGATGGTTTGGCAGCAGGGCCCGGAAAAAACTGTTTTAACGCCCCCTCATGATATTTCGGGTCGTGTCGTAAAGGATTACCTGCCCGGCGGTGCAGGTACGGACACTCTGTTGGAGATCATGAAACAAAGTTATGATGTGCTGAAGGAACACCCGGTGAATCGGGCCCGGGTGAACAGGGGACTGCACCCGGCCAATTCGGTATGGTTGTGGGGACAGGGTAAGAGGCCGCAGCTGCCGCTGTTTAAGGATTTATATCACCTGGAGGGTGCCGTTATTTCCGCAGTGGACCTGATCATGGGTATTGGTATATGCGCTGGTATGCAGGTGGTCAAAGTACCCGGTGCTACCGGCAATATCCATACTAATTTTAGAGGCAAAGCCGAGGCCGCGCTGGCTGCATTGCGTGACGGGGCGGATTTTGTCTATCTCCACGTTGAAGCTCCGGATGAGGCCGGTCACCAGGGAGATACCGAAATCAAAGTACGGGCCATAGAACAAATAGACAGTCAGGTGCTGGGTCTGCTGCTGGATGGTTTGGCGGACCTTTCCGAATACCGGTTAATGTTGCTGCCGGACCACCCAACCCCGCTAAGCATCCGCACCCATACCGCCGAGCCGGTTCCCTATGTAATGGCGGGCAGCATTACTGCAAATACTGCTAATGCGGCCAGTAAAACCTATAGCGAATTGTCCGCTGTTGCCACCGGAATAATGGTGTCCGACGGCCCCACGTTAATGCGCAAGTTTCTTGACTAAGCTGTGGTGCCGGGTGTTGAAAGTTGAAAGATTGTAACACAATCTTTCAACTTTCAACACCCGGCACCTTTCTATTGCCAGTGCTTGATGAAAATGCTATAATGTATTTAGATATTTGTCTAAATACCTAACAATGGACAGGTGATGCTATGCTTGACGCTTTGTTTAAAGCGCTGTCTGACCCCACCAGGCGAAAGATACTCAAGATGCTGCGCCAAAAAGACCTGACTGCAGGTGAAATCGCTGAACACTTTAACATTACGAAACCCAGCATGTCTCATCACTTAAATGTATTAAAACAGGCGGATTTGGTACTGGATGAAAGAAAAGGCCAGTATATATACTATTCCCTTAACACAACGGTGTTTCAGGATGTGTGGGCCTGGTTTGCGGATATTATTGATAACAAGGATAGGGGTGATAATATTGTCAAATAAAAGAGATAACTTAAACCTAACGATAGGACGGCAGATGCGCGAGGATTGGCCTGCCATACTACTGGTTTTGGCATCTCTGGTGGCCGGTGTACTAGTTTATCCCTATTTGCCCGATCAGGTTCCTTCGCATTGGAACATAAAGGGGGAGGTGGATGGTTATTCATCGCGCCTATGGGGTGCTTATGGCATACCGCTGTTAAATGCTGGAATTTACCTGTTGATGCTGATTACACCGCGTATTGACCCCCGGCGCAATAATTACGCCAAGTTTGCCGGAACGTATCGTATTCTTAAAATAATGATGATTTGTTTTTTTACCGGTCTATATCTAATTACGGTTTTGTCAGCACTGGGGTATAATATTTCTATGGAACGCCTTGTGCCCCTGGGAGTGTCATTGCTGATCATAGTGATAGGTAATTTAATGGGCAAAATACATCATAACTATTTTGTCGGCATTAAATTACCCTGGACACTTGCTAATGAGGCTGTTTGGCGAAAGACTCACCGTATGGCGGCCCCTTTATGG
This sequence comes from Desulfoscipio gibsoniae DSM 7213, assembly GCF_000233715.2. Lineage (GTDB taxonomy): Bacteria > Bacillota > Desulfotomaculia > Desulfotomaculales > Desulfallaceae > Sporotomaculum > Sporotomaculum gibsoniae. The sequence goes on along the minus strand of NC_021184.1, from coordinate 2,561,547 downwards.
GTGATTGCGGGCCTCATCGGGGTCGTGGGTGCGATCATCGGAGGGCAAACAGCGGCTGTCTTATTGTTCGGTGGACTAATCGTGGCCGTGGTGGTGCCGGTAATTTATTCTTATCTGCTGTATCGAGGCCTGGAAAAGTAGGCTGTTAATAATTTAACTTCTGGCAAAACTTAGCGTATACCCTCACCTCAAGCAAACTATAGGTGGGGGAGGCATACATATGTTATGCGCTCAGTCAAACAGATAGATCAGTACGGTAAAGAATGGTTAATATCACTCCAATGGACATAACAGGTAAAACAGGTGCATACTGCGTTAGAGCGCTTTTTCGTAGATCGAAACTTATTGGTAAAACATAATCTAATGAGGGAGGCATAAAATGGAAAGCTTTAGTAAAAAAAGACCAACTTTTGATCAATTCAAGGTTTGGTTTATGGATGAAGTTAATCGGTATAGCAAAAATAATATTGATAATTCCTACATGTCGTGGTCCGATGTGGGCAACGATGAAATCCGTGCGGAAATCATTGAGTCATTCATGAAAGTATTGGAAAAAAGTTTTGGTTTTCGTCCCTTGATAGAGGATCCTCTAAGTACAATGGACGGGTCCGTAGAAAGTGTAGTTATCAGGATTTATCACGTTTTTTCAACCATGTTTTTGGTAGAGCATATCAATGAAAAAATGTACGGAGAACGAGCTAAAAGACTAAACTAATATTGGTATGCCAAAATTTACCTCTTGGCCAAGTAACGCCTGGCTTATATAATTAAACCCGACAACTTGGACAAGGGGGTAAGGTTACAGGCATATGGATGAAAAGATAAAGACATGTAAAAGAAAGTTTCTTTGTTTTTTATTGTTACCGGTATTATTGTTGCTGTTTCCGGCGGTTAGTTTAGCACAGGTGCATACGGTTAATAAAGGCGATACTATATATAAGCTAAGCCAGTGGTATAATGTTAGCCAATTTGCTCTGTGTTATAACAATAACTTATGGTCGGATGTTATATATACCGGCCAGAAGTTGAATATACCGACCCGGTATACGGTTCAGAAAGGTGATACCCTATATCTGATCGGAAAAAAATATGGCGCCGATGTTAGTGGCATCCGGGCAATCAATCAATTAAAGAGCGACATAATAAATCCAGGTCAAATATTGTACATACCACAATATAAATCTCAGAATGCATCGTCATCGGGGTCAACTGCCCAAAGCAATAACTACACCGTAAGCAGGGGTGGTTCAAACCTGAGCAGGGATGATTTCGACCTGTTGGCCCGTATCATTACTGCCGAGGCGGATTCTGAATCCTACGCCACCCAGGTGGCCGTCGGCGCCACCGTGTTAAACCGTGTGGATAGCTCACTTTTCCCCAATTCTATCCGGGGCGTTGTTTATCAGGTTGATCAAGTTGGAAAGTACCAGTTTGAGCCGGTACTAAACGGATGGATCAATAACCCGGCCAGTGAGTCCGGTAAAAAGGCCGCCCAGGATGCGCTAAACGGTTGGGATCCCACCAACGGTGCGCTCTACTTTTTTGAATCTTGGGTGCCCAATAAGTTTTTGCAATCACGTTCGGTGAGCACTGTCATGGATGCATTTACATTTTCGTATTAAATTAATAGAGCTTACGTAACTTACTATGGAAGCTGAAGGTTAAATTGGGTTTACAATAAAGCATTAAAAACGTTGATGAAAACGCTATAAAAGTCTTCCATACAAAAAACCGCCCTATTTGTGGCGGTTTTTTGTATGGAAGTAAGCATGTTTTTTAGTTACAGGCAGTAAAGGATAATTTTTCACGCCTATGATGCTTCTATTATAAGTGCTATATTTTCAATTAAATTTACTAAATTTTAACTAACCGGTACTTTCTGCAACCCAAGCCCATTTTTTCTCCATAAGCCAACTGTACTGACCAGTCAACGCCTTTATGCAGCGCAGCAAACTTATCATTTGTATGTAAATTATCACCTAACCGGGAACCATTAAGCGCTACCTCGCTGTTAACCAGATCGATGCATGCTTGATCCAGGGCTATGGGATCCCGGGAAGCGGCAATGCCTATATCCCGCACTATAGGGGCGTCATTATATGAACAACAATCACATTCCGGGGTAACGTTCATAATAAAGGAAATGTGTACGGCTTGATTTAATTTATTTTTAAGGACACCCATAGTGTACTCAACAATCTTTTCTTGTAAGATATTGGGTTGAGTCTTCCAGCTAATTTTGATTGCTCCCTCAGGACAGGTGATAGTACACTCTCCGCAGCCCCAGCATACATTGTGGTCAATGGCGGCGTGTTCCTCAATATTTATGGCAGCGGCCGGACACCACTTGGCGCATAAACCGCAAGCCAGACATTTTTCAGCAGTAACCTCCGGCAGAACGTCAGAATGCATCATCTGTTTACCACTCCGGCAGCCAAGTCCCATGCCCAGGTTTTTTAATGCACCGCCAAAACCGGTTATTTCATGGCCCTTGAAATGGGTTATAGATATAATAGCTCCCGCATGGTATGCAGCGCTCCCTATTTTTACTTCCTTAAAATGATTTCCCTCAATGGGCACGTTAACATAATCCTTACCGTTGAGGCCATCGGCAATGATCAGCGGTGCATTGACTACCGCAAAATCAAACCCGTTCTGGATGGCGGTTTCCAGGTGATCCACTGCGTTAGCCCGGGAGCCTACATAAAGGGTATTGGCATCAGTAAGAAACGGCTTACCGCCATATTCCCTGACCTTATCAACAATTTGACGTATGAATTGAGGTCGAATGTACGCTAAATTGCCCTTTTCCCCAAAGTGAACTTTTAATGCTACCAGCTCACTGGGTTTAATAATTTCCTTTAACCCCACCCGGTTACACAACTTGGCCAATTTTTTGAGTAAATTTTCCTTGCTATTGGTTCTTAAATCAGTAAAATAAACTTCTGAAAATTCTGACATGAAAAATCACTCCTTCATGAGGTTAATATTTTACCGCAATTAAGTTTATATTACTATATACTGCAGATAATGCAACGGATTTTGCTGCGGTGAGTGCAGTGGGATATTATTACTAAGGTAATGAAAGTGAGGTAAAGGGATTGTAGTTCAGCGTTATTATGTCATAAGGATTAATAACTAATTATGGGCAAAAATTTAATGTGTCACATTTAATAATGCTGAAGCTTTTTTTACTTTTTATATTGCATATGCTCATGAAGTGTGGTATACTTTCTTTTGTCAGCAAATGGGGCTATAGCTCAGCGGGAGAGCGCTTGACTCACATTCAAGAGGCCACTGGTTCGAAACCAGTTAGCCCCACCAAGCAAAAACCAGCACGGGTAAAGCATCCGGCTGGTTTTTTTATTTTGATTTACACCCTCAATGTCAGCCTTTGCAAACCGCTTCTTCATTTAATATAAACCAGGGAAGCATTGTTACATTCATTAGTTTCGGAACTATGGGAGAAACTATATCATTTAACAATCAAGGGTGCTTGCGCTCATGTAAACTCTTTCCCGAGCGAAGAGGAAGTTGTTCACTTTTGATGGGATTGTTACACTTCGGCAACGATTCTGCCTGTTTCGGTTAAATCGTAATCCCCTAAGCCTTGGACCTCCTTTTTAAACGCTTCGGACTGGAGAATTTCGATTACGGCATGCGTATGAGGTTTTTCCATGTCTTCTTTTTTAATGACCAGTTCGTAGCGTTCCTTATGCAGGGGAAGAAACTCAAGTCCTCGTACCTGCAGGCCTGCTTTTTCGTTACCTAGGCCAACGTCAGCCTCTCCCCTGGCAACGGTGCTGGCCACGCCCAGATGCGATAACTCCTCTTTTTCGTATCCCGTAATGAGCCGTCTATCTAGTCCCAGGCGGCGGAGTTGTTCGTCCAGCAGAACCCGGGTGCCGCAGCCCTTTTCCCGGTTGATGAAACAAACGTCAGGTCGGGTCAGGTCTTTCCATTCTTTAATGTTCTTAGGATTATCCTTTGCCAGGTAAAATCCCTGCATCCGGTAGGCCAGGTGTACGATGATTGCTGGAATCCCGGGGAGAAGGCGGCGTACGAAAGGGATATTATATATACCAGTGTCCCCGTCCCATAGGTGGATGGCTGCCATATGGGCTTTGCCCTGGTATAGGGCCAAGAGGCCGGTGAAGCTTCCCACGTAATGACGAAAGGCATGAACGCCATTTGGGTGTCGCTCAAGGTGGCGGGTTAGAATATCCAGGATCACGTCCTGGCCGCAAATCACTAGTCCCTGTTGGTATGATACTGTTTCCTCTGGACGGTAGCCCCGCGGATTTAAAGGTAGGGTGCGGCAGGAAGCTATGCCTGGATCCGGGGTTATTTCGATATTTTTACCATGTCTCTTATAGGCTTCAACATCCTGCAAATCAACCCTGATTTTACGGCCCACCCGGTAAGCCGGAAGCTCTCCCCGCTTAATTAATTCATAGACCGTGTTTTTAGTGATTTTTAATATATCTGCTACTTCTTGAGGTGTTAAAGAAATTTCTTCCGCCTTCATAGTTTATTCCCTCCTAGTATGTTGACAATTATTATAACTTAATTTATGATTATTTCATAGTAATGTTTTGTTATGTTAAGTAATGTTTCGCATGGCTATCTCTTTATTCTTAAATGCTTTAAAGATAAAAATCAGAGCATTTTTGTTTATTTATTTATTAGTTGCTTATTTAATATTAAGTTGCGTTTATTTAAATTTACTCTGTTTCCCTTCGGAGGAATTAAATAAAAAAAACTGAAGGGGGAAAGTTTTCTACATAAACGTAGTTATTTGAGTTGAGAAATAATTTTAAAGCGGAGTGAGGTAAATGCAGAGTGTTGTAATTATACCATTATTTAACGTATTTTTAGTGATGGCTTTTCTGGTTATATTTTCAGTTATTATTGATTTCGTTCTGCAAAGGTTGTTTTCTCTTCTCAAACAAAGGTATTGCGGTTCACAAAGTATAGAGGTTGAATCAACATTTGAAAAAGCTCTTTTATAACTAAAACTTGTAGTGCTCAAAGGAGGAAATAAAACAATGAGAAGATTATTACTTTTATTGAGTTTTATTGTACTTATTGTATTTACTGGGGTCGGTTGCGGGGTTGATAAGGGACAACCTAATGCTGGAGCAGAGCCGGTGAACCTGACTATTTCCGCCGCCGCCAGCCTTCAGGATGCCGCTAGGGAACTCAAGGAGATATATACCAGGGAAAATCCAAATGTTACTATCACTTATAATTTTGCCTCTTCGGGCACCCTACAGAAGCAGATCGAGGAGGGGGCACCGGCGGATCTGTTTATTTCCGCCGGTAAATCTCAAATGGATGCCCTGGCTGAAAAGGGCCTTATTATTGAGGACTCTAGAAAAGACCTGCTGGGCAATGATTTAGTCTTGATCACCGGCAATGATAGCTCCCTGGCCGGCTTTGACGAACTTACCGGAGATAAAGTCGCTAAAATAAGCATAGGTGCACCGGAATCGGTTCCTGCAGGAAAATATTCACAGGAGGCTTTGGATAATATGGGCCTGTGGGATGCTATCCAATCCAAGTTGGTGTTGGCTAAAGATGTGCGCCAGGTTTTGACCTATGTGGAAACTGGAAACGTGGATGCAGGCTTGGTTTACCACTCGGATGCGCTGATGGGCAAGAATATCAAGGTGGTGACGGTGGCTCCGGAGGATTCACATAAACCCATTGTATATCCTATGGCTATAATTAAGGAAACTAAACATCAGGCGGAAACAGAGTCATTTGCCAATTTCCTTTCTGGCCAAGAGGCAAGTAAAGTTTTTATCAAATACGGCTTCAAAAGATTGGATGATTAACAGTTAAAATGTTTATTCAACTAACCGATTGGTATCCGGTTATACTTTCTGTCAAGGTGGCCTTGATCTCAGTCTTGGTGGTTCTAATAACTGGCCTGCCCTTATCCAGGTTGCTTTCACGGCTGGAATTTCCCGGCAAAGATGTGGTGGAGGCGGCTATCACCCTGCCAATGGTGCTGCCTCCTTCGGTCATTGGCTACGGCTTGTTGATGATCATCGGTAAAAACGGCCTGCTGGGCCATACCTTGGCCAATCTGGGGCTTTCCATTATTTTCACCTGGTGGGCGGCGGTGCTTGCCTCTACCGTCGTGTCCTTTCCTCTGATGTACCAAAGTACCAAGGCGGCTTTCCTGAGCGTTAATGTAAATTATGAAAAGGCCGCTCGTACTCTTGGTGCCAGCGAAGTTAAAATTTTTTTTACCGTCACTCTCCCTCTGGCCTGGCCCGGCATACTGGCCGGGTTGGTACTTTCCTTTGCCCGGGCGATGGGTGAGTTTGGGGCCACTCTGATGGTGGCGGGCAATATACCCGGCCAGACCCAGACCATTCCCCTGGCCATTTACTTTGCCGTGGAATCCGGCAATACCGACGCTGCCCGTATCTTGGTGGCCATAATTACCATTTTTAGCTTCCTGGTTATTTATTGGGTTAACCGTTGGGCCAAGAGAAAAAAATATTAATATGCGGTGGTATAATGCTTAAAGTCAAGATTACAAAAAAATTATGGCACTTTACCCTTGAACTTGAATTGAAGTTGGACAACCGTATCCTGGTGCTCTGGGGCCACTCCGGAGCCGGTAAGACAACATTTTTGCATTGCTTGGCCGGCTTGCGCAAACCATCATCCGGAGTCATTTTACTAAATGACAGGACCCTCTATTCTTCTGTGGATAAAGTTAACATACCTACCCGACTGAGGAACGTGGGCTATCTCTTTCAGGATTACGCATTGTTTCCTCACATGACCGTCAAACAAAACGTCATGTATGGTCTAAAAAACCATAAGAGTCGCCACCGGACCGAAACCCCGGTTAACCCCCTGGAGTTGCTTAACTCCTTCGGGGTAGGCCATCTGGTAGACCGCTACCCCAGCCAGCTTTCCGGCGGTGAGAAACAGCGAGTTGCTCTGGCGAGGGCCCTGACAGTACAACCAGAACTGCTGTTACTGGATGAACCTTTCAGCGCCCTGGATAAAAAATCTAAGCTTAAACTCAGACAGGAGCTTAAGGATATCCACACACTCTGGCAAATCCCTTTCATCCTTGTTTCTCATGATGAAGAGGACGCAGGCTTTCTGGGGGATCGGATACTAACTCTGAATAAGGGCGTACCTGTCGCAGGACCGGTGGCGCAGTTGTCTGCGGACATTTAAAGAATGGTTAAATTTGCTATTTGAAATTATCTAAAATTAACAATTTATAAAATAAATAATTGAGACTTAACCCATTTCGCTCTTAATATCTTTTATAAAGATAACGGTTTATGCTGGCGCTAGTATAAATGAAACCCAAAATTGAAACAATTAATTTATAAAACCACCGGCAAAGGACTTGGTGGTTTCTTTTTAAGTTCGTACACTAAATAAAAATGCACCGGTATAGCGTTCCGATTACCACTGGTGCATAACAGGTGATGCATATATGTACATACCAAAAACTAGTTCTAATTATCCCGGGCACTTCATTGGGCGGGACGTGGTTTTTGTATTTGGTGCCGGAGCCTCTTATGCTGATGGTGCCCCCCTGCAGGCGGATATATTGCCTTTAATTATGTCTGATGAACTTCCGGATATACGCAAGTCAAAAATCGGGCAAACAGTCACGGAATTTATAGCAGAAAACTTTGCCTGGGATGTAAATGCCCGAATTTACCCCACGCTGGAAACTGTATTTGGCTTTTTGGATTACTTTATTAGCCAGGACGAACACCTGAATGCTCAATATCCCAATGCACGCATTCGCGCCATAAAAGAAGGACTAATAAAACTTATCCATTACGTTATCAGCGTCAAATCAAACCAGCAGGGGAAAACATATCGTTCCTTCTGGGAAGCTGTATGTCGGTATAATCCTAATATAGCAATACTTACCCTGAACTATGACACTTTGCTGGAAGATGCATTTAGCAATATACATCCCGGCCCGGGTTATGTAGATTATTGCATTCACCTGATGAATTATGATCTTACCGAAAAAAAACAGATGCACCGTTACCCAAAACCAGAGGCTGTCAAAATAATGAAGGGGCATGGCAGTTTAAACTGGAAATATTGCCATTGCTGTAAACAGGTTTTACTTACCCCCCGGGACACCAAGATAGACTTATTTGAGGAGCATAATGGTGAAGACCCCGGTAGTTCTGCTAAATATTATTGTCCTATTGACGCCTCGGAATTTGAAACATTGATTATACCACCGTCACATATCAAGAAAATATCCCACCTTGTTATCTCGCAAATTCTTAGTGAAGCTATGCGGGAAATCAGGTCTTGCAAAAAAGTATTATTTGTTGGCTACTCTTTCCCCGATGCTGATGTGCATTTCAAGGCTTTGTTTAAAAAAAGTTTGTCCCGTGGGCAGCAAGTAATAGTTATTAACAATACTAAATCAAAAACCTTGAAATATAATTACCTCGCTTTAACTAGTAACGTGCAGTTTATAAAACTTTCCTTTGCTGACTTCCTGGGTAACCAATGTTTAGTAAAAGAAATATTAACGGGTACCGGCAGCACCAGAAGCAATGGATAATCTACCTTGCTATAGTAAGACGTAAGAATTATTCATGACTGTTGAAATAATTGTTGATATGATGCTGCAGGGGATGGTCGTTATTACTTTAAGTGGCGTTGTTAATGGCAATATACTTCCCCGTAAATACAGGAGCTATGTCAAAACGGTTTAATTGGGCACACCAGCGCAGGTCTTCTTCATGACTCAGGCGCAGCAATTTTTGACCGTGCTGCCCGGCACGCAGCCCGGAAAGCGGGTCGTTGTGGTAATAACGGGCCAACCCGTATGCCGCCGCTGCCAGGTCATCCATATCCACACTTGCTGCAGGCTGCCTACCGGTTGCCTGATTGAGCTGTTTTATTACCTCCATTAAAACAAAACCGGCTCCCAGCGTGTCCTCCAGTGAAAAGCACCCTGCTGTACCCGCACATACAAGACTTATATCACGCTTTTCCCGCAAGACTGTTCGAGCTGCAGCCCGGGCATTTAGCAGTGAGCCGGTGATCACCTTATTGGCAGACGCCGCCCAGCGTATGGCTCCAGTACCGTTTGAGGTTGTAAGTACCAACACATCGCTAATATTTAATGTGTTATTGCTGGATTTTGATCTTTCACCGTTTTCCGTCAGCCGGCTATCTGTTTCCGGCCCGTTGATAAACTCCAATGGTGAATTGCCGTAGGGGAAACCGGCTATTGTTTCGCCACCTCGTTCACCAGCCAGCGTGAAGCCGTGATTTCGGGCCAGAGCCAACGCTGCATCGGCTTCGGCTACCGGGTAAACCCGCTGGTAACCCGAGGCCAGCGCTGTTACAATTGTGCTGGTAGCCCGCAATACGTCAAATACAACCGCTATCGTATCAATCAATACATCTGGGTTGGAAATGCTGGCGACAGGTATCAATTTAACCCTCAAAACAATTCATCCTTTCTATTCCTATATTTTCATCTTAACAAAACCATTTAGCATAGGTTTTGGCCAATCTCTGTTCAATATCGTATTGTTGAAATGGCTAGAGACTTAGAAGTTTCACAGCCAGCCCTCAGGCGATGGGCAAGAGCAGGTTTTCAGATGCCGAATTGAATGAATTCTGATTGTTCACTAAGCTTTAAGCAGTTGTCCAGGTCGCACCACCTGGCGGTATTTTTTTCAAAGCCCAGTTCGAGCAAAGCCAGGAAAAGTTGGGCCGTTAATAATGCGTCTCCCAGCGCGGTGTGCCTGCCCTCGTTCCCGATATTGAAACGGGTCAGCAGGCCATCAAGTGAATAATCACTAAGGGTGGGGAGAAGTGCTTTGGCCAGGTTTGCCGTGTCAAGCGATTTGTTATAAATCTTAGTCCGGCATAACTTCAGTTTGCGGTTTAAGAAACTGAGATCAAAGTTAATCATATGACCTATGAGCACGTTCCCGTCAATAAAGCTTAAAAAATCGGGCATTACCTTGTAAATTGAACAGGCTTTGCTAACCTGGTTTGGACTAATCCCTGTCAGCCGTATTACTTCTTCGGGAATGTTCCGGTATGGGTTGACCAGCCGGTTAAAGGATAATCTCCGGTAAATCCTGCCACCTCGGATAAGCACGGCCCCGATGGAAATAATTTCATCCCCGCCTGACGGGTAAAAGCCGGTGGTTTCCAGATCAATCACAGCGAAGTCAATCTCTCTTAAATTGAGCCGTTTGGGAATCCTAATTTTACCCCGGCTGGCAAGTTTTTTTATGTAGAGTGACAGTTCCTTATCCAGTTCGGGTGTCTTCCCGCAGGTGTTTTTTTTCCCGGTTTCAACCAGTTGAAAGAACAAAGTATATACCTCCTTTTGATATATTAGCGCAGCAATGGCCATCCGAGATAGGTGGAGGTGATTTTTTGCAGACGGGTTATGGCCTGGAATGCATCTTTAAGCATTCCCTGCTCGCGCTTGCTCAGCCGGCGCGGATCAATAAAGTTGTCCGGCGCTTTGTTTTCCTTTACTTTTTTCAGGTTTTCCAGCAGTCGCAGGTGCATCAAGGTTTGATAAGCCGCTTCAAAATACTCCCCGTCCCCCTGAGGTATTATGTCCAGTTGCACCAAGGCGGCCAGCCTGGCCAGTGTAGGTGTTTCACGAATATCATATCTTAAGGAAAAAATGCGCAAGCAATTGACGAGATGGATACAGGCAGAGTTCTTTAAATTTATTCCGCCCCGGTTTGGTCCCGATTTTTCCGTCATAAACCCACCCCATAGGTTAAGTGGGACCCGGTAACCGGTCCCGTCTTCAATTAGCAGGTTTATAATATATTTGGACGGGCCCACGGTACGCATGGCGTGCTCCCGCAGTCTGGCGGCCAGGGAGAGCTTTCCGTAAATTCCTCGGAAGTCAAGAAAAATAGTCAGCTTCCGGATGTCTTCCGGTCTCCCCCGACGGGTCCAGGCTTCGACCAATTCTTCCCACTTGTCCAGCGCCATACACCAATCAGGGTTGTTGGCCATAACGTTTCCCTTACACCGTTTAAAGCCGCTCAAAGCCAGCCAATCCACAACTTTGTTACCTAGCCGTAAGAAGTAGGTCATAGCTAAATCGCTGTATTCCGGCGGCACGGTCTCATAAATAATGCCGTTATCCTGATCCGTGCGCAGCGCCTGTTCCTTGCGGCCCGAACTCCCCATTTCAAACCAGCAGTAGTCGACAGGCGGGGGACCATAGCCTTCCCGTATCATTTCCTCCTCGCAGAGCTTAAGGATACGACGGGTAAGCCGGTCATGTATATTGGCCATAATTTCAAAGATTTCGTTAATCGAAGCTTTTTCCGCCACCAGACCGTTTAAAAAGCTATCTATTTCCTGTCCGGCAGAGGGTAGGTCTTTTTTGGAGGAGAGTTCCCGCACTTTGTCTGACAGCCAGAGCGTACCGGTGCTGCGGGTTTTAATCATGTGTCTTAGGGAGATAATCCCCACCAGTTTATCCTCATCCATTACCACCAGATGGGTAGCCTGGTTTTTTACCAGGACCAGCAGGGCCTCGTAGAAGAAATCATTCACCGTCACCACGACCAACTTGGGGTTCATGGCTTTCCGGGCCGGTAAATCAGGACGGTAGTCCGCTCCTTGCACTAGCACCCGGCGAACCAGGTCCCGTTCTGTAAGCAAACCGATGGGCCGGTTATCCCCGTCAACAATAATGACCGAACTAATACCATGGTCTTTCATCGTTTGGGCTACAGAATGGACCGTTTCATCTGCTTTGCAGGTTATGACCGGAGAAACCATTATCTCGCCCAGGCGCCGTCTGAAAACCGGTGTTTCCGTAAAAAGTTCCGTATCGGCCGATTGCCCTTCCACCAGTTCTTCATAAAGGCTCCGCATCCGGTTGGTGGTAACCTTGATAAAGTGCTTCGCAAAGCCTGGTTGTTTATCTATAAGATGTTCAAAAACCGTATTGGGAACCAGCACGCAAGTCATTTCTTCCCTGGCTCGTACCGATCCCGGATAATTTTTTTCAGTCATGAAAACGGTTTCACCGAAAAAGTCCTGTTCATGCCGGTGGCTGACAACGGAAACAGTACCTTTCTCGTTTTCTACCAACACTTCCGCCGAACCGCGACTAATAAAATAAAGATAACCGCGTCCGGCCTCCCCTTGACGGAAGATATATGCGCCTTTAGGAAAGGTCTTCACCCGTACCTGCTTTACAACATCCCCCAGCAGGCTGCCGGGCAGTTCATTAAAAGGGTGGATTTTTTCAAGTAACTCGGTTGTGTTAAAAATGTTCACCTCCCGTGCCAAATACAAGTGGTAAAAATAATGTATCTTAATTAACTAAAAATAGCAAAAGAAATCTGCCCGTTTTGATAAAGCATTCTTTACGTTTAATGCTCACTCTGGGTTTTTGCTTCATTTATTTGAATATTTCATAAATTGTACGTATTAAAAAAAAGAAAAACCTCCGTTTTTTTGAGGAAACATGGGTTCCTAAAAGTCATGAGAAAGCAAAAACCGTCTCTGCGCTTCTCGAAAGCTCTTACTAAAGCTATTAACAGTGTATTTAGTCAACAACTAAATATATTCAATTATTATACTATGGCTTTGTCTTTCAACCTTTCAACACCCGGCACTTGCTTGTATGTGATTTGCAAATGCAGGCATTCTATAAACTAATAGGCTGTGGTAAGTAGGGGGTGGTTTTTTTGCGTTTGCAGCTTCAAAAACGTTATAAGCATTTTAAGCGCTACCGTGAAATAGCCAATGTGCTGGTTAAGCATGGCTTTGGATTTCTGCTAAATAGCCTTGGTTTGGCGGAATTTTCACCTCCCAGGCGGTTGGCCGCAGAGGAAAAAAACGCTCCCGTGGAGACCAAAGCGGTACGCCTGCGCATGGTGTTGGAGGAATTGGGTCCAACCTTTATTAAATTAGGCCAGCTTTTTTCCACCAGGTCAGACTTATTTGCACCTGTATTTATTAAAGAGTTGGAAAAATTACAGGATCAAGTACCCCCGGCATCTTTTGCGGACATTAAAGAATTGCTGGAGCTGGAGCTTGGTCAGACGCTGTCTCAAATATTTAATTATTTCAATCCCATGCCTCTGGCCGCTGCATCCATCGGTCAGGTGCACGAGGCTCAGCTGGTTAATGGCCGCCGGGTGGCGGTAAAGGTACAGCGACCAAATATCCGGGCTAAAATGGAAGTGGATATGGAAATAATGTATGACCTGGCCGGCCTGGCGGAGAGGCACACCACTTGGGGGGAGATTTATAAATTTACCGAGATGGTGGAAGAGTTTGAACATATCCTACACGAAGAGCTGGATTTTATACTGGAAGCCAGGCATGCCGAAACATTGGCCCATAATTTCGCCGGGGAACGGCATGTGGTCATCCCTGCGGTTTACTGGGACTATACAACCAAAAAAGTATTAACCCTGGAGTTTCTGGAGGGCATTAAACTGACAGAAAGTCACAAACTGGTGGCAGCGGGCCACGACCCGGCGGTAATGGCCCGGCAGCTGGTGGAAGCTGTGTTAAAACAAATACTAATGGATGGCTTTTTTCACGCAGACCCGCATCCAGGCAATTTACTGGCACTGCCGGCTGGGAGACTGGCTTTTCTGGATTTTGGCATGATGGGCTACCTGGAAAAGGAATTGCGCAATAAAGTCATTAAACTGGTATTTGGCTTAATCAACAAAGATTCCACGGAAATTTTACGGGCGATAATGAGTTTTGGCGTACTGCCCGCGCAAATAAACATGTATCAATTACGCAGGGACATTGAACAGCTGCGGGAAAAATACTACCAGGTTCCCCTGGGGCAGGTCAGTGCTGCAGAATCGCTGGGGGATATTATGAACCTGGCTTACCGCTACCGTATCAAGGTGCCTATTGAACTTAATATGGTTATCAAAGCACTGATCATCACCGAGGGTATCGCCACTCGGCTGGACCCCCAAATCAGCATCGTACAAGTTATTGAGCCCCTGGGGCAAAAGTTGCTGCGGCACCGGTTCAGTCCGGAAAGTATAAGAAAGTTCTTTTGGGATAATATTAACGATTACCACATTCTTTTTACCCGCCTGCCCGGACAATTAAGCCAGATTATTGAACTGTTCACCAGGGGAGAAATCAAGGTTAAAACTGAGAACCCCGATTTAGGGCGGGCTTTATTAAAATTAAACACTATGGTAAACCGCCTGGTATATAGCATTATTGTAGGAGCCATGGTGATAAGTTCTTCATGGTTGATTAGGGAGCGGATTACTTTCTGGGGCGTCCCCCTGGCGGAAATAGGTTTTGTATTTGCCGGGGTATTGGGGTTCTGGTTGCTGGTTATGATTATCAGGTCTAAATTTTATTGAAGGAAGGTACTGTTATGAGCAGGGTCAATTGTTTTATAGAGGACTGCCGGTTTAACAATAACATGAAATGTAACGCACCCAAGGTATCTTTCAAACTTCGAAGCAATCAATCTCATAATACAGCCGAACATGTATTGTGCTCGCAGTATCGGCCATTACCATGATAAGTATTTTGCGCTAAACTAAAACATTTAAATAAATCTGTAGCAGTTATTCAATCTGCACCAGCAAAAAATCTTATTATGATTTAGGCAACGAAAAAGTATTAAAGGGACGGGCTATTTAGACAGCCTGTCCCTTTTTTATCAATGAGCTTGGCTTGTATGCCGGGTATTTAAAACTTATTAATAACCAGCCCGGTAATTAACTTGGGGTAAAAGAAAGTGGATTTTTGCGGCATTTTTTCCCCGTTGGCTGCTACTTTGGTAACTTCCGCGATCAGTGTGGGATTCATTAAAAATGCCAACCGGCAATGGCCTTGATCCACTACCTGTACTGCCTCCCGGGCGTCACGGGTGTATTTAATAGCATCACCGCCGGCCAGGGCCTGCATATCTATGCCCAGCTGGTTTTCCAGGATTAGTTTTTGTAGGACAGATACATCTAGCTTGCGCCAGTCAGCTGAGCGCTCAGTAGGCATTTTACGACTTATAATATCTTCACTTCGCAATGTTAATGTATAATAAACGTTTTCTCCCACATACAGCCCGAAAACCTGCCGGTGTACGGTGCCGCCATCATCCTGGAATCCCGCTAAACCAGCCATTAATTCTATAACTTTGCCAACATCTGTGGCATTTGTTTTTTCCACCACAAAATCTTCTTGTAAGTTAGCCAACAGTGTTTGTTTATCCACCTTGTTTTCCACAACCAGCCGGTGGGTGGGTAGTATAACCAGGCCGGGATCGTATAGATTAACCAGGGTCATCATTACATAACCGGCAGCGGGTTTGTCGGGGTTTTGACGGGCATAATTCAGCGCGGTTTCGTAACGGTGGTGACCGTCGGCAATATAGATGCGCTGCTCTTCCATTAACTTCTGTACTTGTTCAACCAGTGCTGTGTCTGTAATTACCCAGAGACGGTGCCCGTGTCCCAGCTCATCGGTAAAGTCAATGCTGCCGGGTGAATCTTGCACCGCATTAAGGAGCAAATGGTCAATCCTACGCTCCTGGTCACTGTACAACCCGAATATGGGGCTGAAATTAGCCCCGCAGGCCTGCATCAAGGCCAGCCGGTCGGCTTTATGCTTGGGCATGGTTTCTTCGTGAGGTAAAACTACTCCATTTTCGTAAGGTTCCAGTTTTACACCGCAAATTATACCGGTGCGTACCATTGTTTTACCATCGACATCAAACTGCTGCTGGTATAGGTAAAGGGCCGGTTCATCCTCTTGCTTTAAGATACCCTCGCTCTGCCACCGGCGGAAAAAATCTGCTGCCCGGGTGTAGCGGTTATCTGTATCGTTATCGGAGGGTATTTTTTTGCCATATTCCAGGCGGATAACATTATGCGGGTTAAGTTGATAATATTTTTCCTGGGCAGTGGCGTCAATCACGTCGTAGGGTGGTGTTACCAGGTCTTTGATGTTTCCGGCTTTTTCTTCGTTGTACCGCAGGCCGTGCAGGGGAATGATGGTGGCCATTTTTTTTCCTCCTGTATGTTTTTTTCTGGTCCATCTGTGGGAGTCTCTTATTTGATATTTTTCCATCATTTTTATAAATGCTTCGTTAAGGTTAATGCCCAGTGAGTTGGCGTAACAGATAATAATAAATAAAATATCAGCCAATTCCATGTCCAGCTCACCTTCCGGTTCGTCTGGCTTTTTGGGTTTGGTGCCAAACCGGTGATTGACTTCCCGGGCCAGCTCTCCGACTTCCTCTGTCAGGCGGGCCAGCATGGCCAGAGGAGGCCAGTAACCTTCTTCAAATTGACCGATCCAGCGATCAACTTCTTTTTGCATTTCCTGTATGTCCAACTTGCCAAGCACTCCCTCTTTATTTTTAAAACATTCCTATTTTAACACAATTGATATTTAAAAAACAGGATAGCTCTACCAAAAGGAATATTTACAAGCCAAATATCGTATAAATTTAATGTAGCATAGTTTTATATAAGGAGTGAATTAATTTGGCTAAGCCACACTGGCTGGTGGTGGATAAAAAGATATTGTTGGCTCTACTGGCGGCAATGTTGCTGGTATTAGGTATTTATCGGATTGGCGGGGCATATTATGCCAAGATTAGTGTGCCGCCGGAAGAATTATTTGCCTTAGCTATGGAGAAAACCCTTAACGCCAGCTCATTTCGTTTTAGCATGCTGGTTACAATAGGGGATAATGTTGTCTCTGACGTTAAAGGCGAGCGGGTAGCCCCGGATAGTGTGCATATCACCGGCACCATGCAGGATATGCCGGTGGAATTTATCCATACTGGCGAGCAAACCTTTATCAAAGGTTACTGGTCCGATAACTGGATCAGCCTGGAAGGGAATAAAATGGTGGAGTCCGAGCTTTTTGTCACTGAATTTAACCCGCTGGGCAATTTCAATTTTAAAGATGTTCCCATAATTAAAGAGCTGCCAGCTGAGGAAATTGAAGGCGATAAATTTAGAGTTTTTGAATTGCAGCCCATCGTCCAGAATGCCTTGATGGAATTAAACTATGATGATTTTAAATACCGGATTTGGGTGCACCCCGGCGAGCAGTTTATTAAAAAAGCGCATATCGAGGCCACCGGCAAGCATAGTAAGAAAGATAAGCTGGAGATTAATATGCAAATGTGGGATTTCGGCAAACAGATAAAAGTAACACCGCCTTCTATGTAATAGGGACGTGGTATATTGACAATGTTTTCAAAGCTTTGTTATAATAATCCAGATTTTGATATCAGGAGGAATTTATTTTGCACCCGGATGTGGAAAAAGTTTTAATCTCCAGGATGGAAATTGATGAAAAGGTGCATGAACTAGGAAATATTCTTTCCAGGGACTACGCCGGTAAAGAGCTTTTGATGGTGGGTATACTTAAGGGTGCTGTGGTGTTCATGGCTGATTTAGCCAGGGCCATGAATATCGATGTGCGAATTGACTTTATGGCGGTGTCCAGTTACGGGGCCTCCAGTAAATCAACGGGTGTGGTGCGCATATTAAAGGACCTGGATAAGAGTATTGAAAATTGCCATGTGCTTATTGTTGAGGATATTGTTGATACCGGACTTACTTTGAACTATCTGCTGGATATTTTACAGGCCCGTAACCCGGCCAGTGTGCGTATTTGCACACTGCTGGACAAGCCCTCCAGGCGGGAAGTAAATGTGCCGGTGGATTACAATGGCTTTGCTATACCTGATAAATTTGTGGTGGGATATGGACTTGATTACAATGAAAAGTACCGTCATTTACCTGAGATTTACGTATTGAAAAAAGAGATCTACCAAAGCGTCAAGTAGAACTTGCGAAATATTACGTGACACCTGGTACCAATCTTTCAATTTTTTCATCTTTCAACACCGGACCACTGTAAATAGTATGTGTATTGGAGGAAAGTAAAGATGTCTGTACCCGAACGGGAGATGGTCGTAGTACTGGATTTTGGTGGACAGTACAGCCAACTGATTGCCCGCCGCATTCGCGAGGGCCATGTTTTTTGTGAGATGCTGCCATTTAACACCCCGCTGGCTGAATTAAAGGCTAAAAAACCGCGGGGCATTATATTTTCCGGAGGCCCTTCCAGTGTGTACCAACAAGGTGCTCCGGTGGTGGACAAGGCGATATATGAACTAAATATACCCATTTTGGGTATTTGTTATGGTATGCAGTTAATGGCTCTTCAACTGGGCGGCGAGGTAAACCGGGCCAACAGGCACGAATATGGCAAAACAGAGCTTGAGGTTATGCCCGGGGATGGCCTGCTTTGTTGCATGAGCGAGCGGGATCAGTGCTGGATGAGTCACGGTGATCTGGTGGAGTCACCGCCGCCTGGTTTTAGTATCCTGGCCCGCACCGGGCAGGCCCCGGTTGCCGCTATGGCAGATAAAGATCGCGGGCTGTACGCGGTGCAGTTTCACCCTGAAGTGGTGCACACCCCCAGGGGGCAGGATATACTGCATTATTTCTTGTATGATATTTGCGGCTGCACCGGAAGCTGGACAATGGGATCCTTTATTGAGCATACAGTGGCGGAAATTAAGGAAGAGGTTGGCAACCGGCGGGTGCTTTGTGCCCTTAGCGGTGGGGTGGACTCATCGGTTTCCGCTGTACTGGTGCACCGGGCCATAGGAGATCAGCTGACCTGTGTATTTGTTAACCACGGGCTTTTGCGCAAAGGGGAAGCTGAGGCGGTACAGCAATTTTTCCGTGACGGTTTTAATATCAACCTAATTTATGTGGATGCATCGCAGCGGTTTTTAAATAAACTGCAGGGGGTTGCCGATCCGGAACGCAAACGCAAAATAATCGGTGAGGAGTTTATACGGGTATTTGAGGAAGAAGCCGCTAAAGTAGGGGAAATAGATTTTTTGGTGCAGGGTACATTGTACCCTGACGTGGTGGAAAGCGGTACGGCCACAGCGGCAGTGATTAAATCCCACCATAACGTGGGCGGTCTGCCCGAGGATATGCGCCTGTCTTTGATTGAACCGTTGCGCTGGCTGTTCAAAGACGAGGTGCGCCAGGTGGGTGAGGAGCTGGGTATGCCCACCGATATAGTCTGGCGCCAGCCGTTCCCCGGGCCCGGCCTGGCAGTGCGTATACTTGGCGAGGTTAGCCCTGAAAAAATAGCTTTGCTCCAGGAAGCTGACGCCATTGTAACCGGTGAAATCGCCCGGGCCGGGCTGGACCGGGAAATCTGGCAGTATTTTGCCGTGCTGCCTAATTTGTATAGTGTCGGTGTAATGGGTGACGAACGCACTTATGCCCATACAGTTGCCATCAGGGCCGTTCACTCCCATGACGGCATGACCGCCGACTGGGCTAAAATACCTTATGACGTGCTGGAGCGCATCTCAAACCGTATTGTCAACGAGGTAAAGGGCATCAACCGGGTGGTATACGACATCACCTCCAAGCCTCCGGCTACCATTGAGTGGGAGTGACAGCATAAAGGCCGGGAACCAGCTTAAACACTGGATTTCCGGTCTTGTTTTCTATGAAAGCGTACCAAAAACGTACCGTTTTCGTACGAAAAAAGCGGGATCTCGATGGAGGGATGCCCGCTCGGTTAGCTATGCCATTTTAGGAAATGGAATGTGCAGCAGCCGCATGATTTCCTTCTGTGTTTCGTATACCCGCTCGGCAATGAAATCCATAAACGGTCGGTCATCTTTATAGGCTCGCTCCAGCAGGCTGATATACTCCTGACGCGAAACCGGCGGGATCACAGCCAGCATGTACCCGTCCTGAATGAGAGCCGTGTTCATCAGCAGTCTGGAAATTCGACCATTGCCGTCGATAAAAGGATGAATAAATACGAATCGCTTGTGTAACTGAGCTGCGAACTTGACTGGGTGATATTTGTCCCGCTCCTCTGCGACCCATTGAAATAGTTTCGCCATCTCCTGCCCGATCAGCTTCGCGTCGCACACTTTATACTTGGAACCGGTTATGAATACAGGGCGGTCACGATAGTGGCCGGCTTCTTTGGCATCTATTCCTGTATAAAACATTCGGTGCATTGTGAGAGCATCAGCCTCGGTGATACGACGGCTACCCAGCAGCGTGAACATAAAGTCATACGCCTGCGCATGCCCCAGCGCCTCAAATGTGTCTTTAAGCGGTTTACCGCCAACAGTCAGCCCATCCTCCAGCAGCACCTTTGTCTCGCTAATGGTGAGGGTATTTCCTTCCAGGGCATTGCTCGACCAGGTGAGACCAATACGGTAATAGCCCTTTATTTCATTGAGCAGGTGGCCCTCAAAAGGACGCTGCTTATCAATCGACGCCTTGTAGCGGTCGATTTTATCATATAAAGTCATTGGACAACATCGCCCTCCGTAATTACTTTATGCGTGGTAATAATGCCGCTTGTTATTTCGCTGCCATTTTCAACACTGCACCAGGGGCAATCTATGTTCTCCCGCTCTTTACCCCCAGGATATCCAGCGTTTGAAATTTTCACGGTAAAGCTTTTTCCGCATGCTTTGCATTTATAAATATTCTTACTATTATCCAACACAGCAACCTCCCTTTTATTAGTATGTGACCTTTTCGCCGGAAGGCATAATAAAAGTCCCCTCATATTGGCAACCAGCAGCCTCCGCAATTTGCTTCAATTCGTCAACCGTAAAACTCTCCCGCTTCATTTTTTGGCTAAAAGCCTGCGGGCTTTTCCCTGATATTCGTCCGAGTTCGGAAACGCTTATCCCGAGCTTGACACACAGTATTTTAAGCTGTTCAGATACCGACACATTAACCACTCCTTTTCAATGGTTTAATTATAAACGTATATATTTAAAAAATCAATGTATATGTTTTTTATTTATATATAAACATTAAGAAACTTTTATGTTTTACCAGCTTACAAAGATAAAAGGAGCTGGTAAAGATGATAAACTATTGTAGCAACCTTTATTCTGCGAGACCTAAAACAAAACTATGATGATTTTTGTGCCTTGGGAAATATTGTTGGGTTAGAAAAAGAAGATGAAATGCGATTGGGGAGCATCCGCTCTCCATTTTTACTTTTGCTATGATTTTACAAGGATATATAAAAGGAAGGGTGGTTCACATGGTTGTACTTGACTAGCTTAATACCCTGGGTTAATATTAATTTGGAATGCTATTTAAAATTAATATTCAGCATGAGAGAAAGTGTGCCTAGGGTTCCACACCGCTAAGTGGCGGTGGTTCGGTCCAAGCGGTACAGGCAGCACCGGGTGATTACCATGTGCGGCTACACCGGTCGGGATAAAAGCCCAGGCGGGTAGGTTTCACTCCTATGAACCTGCTCGCTTGGGTATTTTTTGTTGCAGAGGATATGGTAACTTTGCCGGCGATGGCGTAATTTTTGTTTTTAGTATATAACTTGTCAATGTGGCGGGGAATGATATTTAAGTACATATATTTCCACGAGGAGGCGACAGATGAAAAAACCATTGGTAGGTATTGTAATGGGCAGTGATTCCGACCTGCCGGTAATGCGCGGGGCGGCCGATATACTGGATGAGTTCGGTATTCCCTGGGAAGTTTTGATATCTTCCGCGCACAGGGCACCGGAAAAAACATCTGATTACGCCCGTCGGGCTGCTGAACGGGGTTTGGCGGTAATTATTGCGGGTGCAGGCGGGGCGGCTCACCTGGCCGGTGTTATTGCCGGGCATACGCCGCTGCCCGTGATAGGTGTACCCATTGCATCAGGAGCATTAAACGGTGTGGACGCTCTGTATGCCACTGTACAAATGCCTCCTGGCATACCCGTGGCCACGGTGGCGTTAAACGGGGCCAAAAACGCCGGCATTCTGGCGGCCCAGATAGTTAGTGCGGGCCAACCGGAGGTGCGGGACAAAGTAATTGCCTACAAAGAGAAAATGGCCCGGCAGGTGGAAGAGAAATCAACCCGGCTGCAGGAGTTGGGCATAGAGGGGTATCTAAACGCTAAGGGAGGAAGTAAAGCTTGATTGAACGTTATACTTTACCGGAAATGAAAGCCATCTGGTCGCAAGAAAACAAGTACCGTAAATGGCTGGAGGTGGAAATCTGCGCTTGTGAGGCGCTGGCTGAAATGGGCGTGGTACCCGTTGAAGCACTGCGGGAGATTAAAGAAAAAGCCAATTTTACAGTTGAGCGTATTGACGAAATTGAAGAAGTTACCAACCATGATGTTATTGCTTTTCTTACCTGTGTAGCTGAGTATGTGGGAGATGCCTCCAAGTATATACATCTGGGCATGACATCCTCGGATGTGCTGGACACGGCTCTGGCACTGCAGATTAAGGAAGCGGGAGAACTAATCCTCAAACGCCTCAATGAATTGCGGGACGTTTTACTGGAAAAGGCCAAAGAACATCGCTATACCGTTATGATCGGGCGTACTCATGGCATCCACGCCGAACCCACCACTTTCGGTTTAAAAATGTTACTGTGGGTGGCGGAAACTGAGCGCAACATTAAGCGCATGGAAAATGCTATCGCCACCATCAGTGCAGGGAAAATATCCGGGGCTGTGGGCACCTACGCCAACATTGACCCCGCGGTGGAGCGGCACGTTTGTGCCCGGCTCGGCCTTAAGCCGGCTCGAGTTTCCACCCAGGTTCTGCAGAGGGACCGGCATGCTGAGTTTTTAACCACCTTGGCTGTTATTGGCAGCTCGTTGGACAAGTTTGCCACCGAGATTAGAAACCTCCAGCGCACCGATATTTTAGAGGCCGAAGAACATTTCAAAAAGGGGCAAAAGGGCTCATCGGCCATGCCCCATAAGCGCAATCCCATCACGGTGGAGCGCATCAGCGGTCAGGCCCGATTGCTCCGTGGTAATGCATTGGTAGCTATGGAAAACGTGCCCCTGTGGCATGAGCGTGACATCTCCCACTCTTCGGTGGAAAGGGTGATTATTCCCGATAGTACTACCACCCTTGATTATATGCTGTATAAATTCATTAACATTATGGAAAATTTACTGGTTTATCCTGAAAATATGAAAAAGAATCTGGAAAAGACCCACGGTCTGATTTTTTCGCAGCGGGTGCTGCTGGCCCTGGTGGAAAACCACGGTCTCACCCGTGAAAAAGCTTACGAACTGGTACAGCGCAACGCAATGCAGTGCTGGCGGACGGGAGAGGATTTCCGGCAGTTGCTGCTGGCTGATGCAGAAGTGGCCGCCATACTGCCTGAAAAAGAAATCAATGAGATATTTGATATAGGTTATCACTTGAAAAACGTGGATGAGATTTATAAGCGGTTTGGTCTGTAAAAGTGGAATATTGGTTTTGTTTACTCTGGTGTCGGGTGCTGAAAGTTGAACAATAGCAGGGGAAGTGGAAATATCTTAGGCGATGGCCCGATAAATCACTTTCACTCTAGTATCAGGACAGTGGTTTAAATATTTGATATGGAGGCCGATTTTAATGGAAAAATTGGAACAGATTTACGAAGGTAAAGCCAAAAAAGTATACCGCACTGACAATCCCGATTATTACTGGGTGAAATACAAGGACGATGCCACCGCGTTTAACGGTTTGAAGAAGGGCACCATCACCAATAAAGGCTCACTAAATAACCGTATATCAGCCTATTTTTTCCGTATGCTCGCCCAAAACGGCATTGATTCTCACTTTGTGGAGGAGAAATCCGACCGGGAAATGGTGGTCAAGGCACTGCAAATTATTTTAGTGGAAGTGGTGGTGCGCAATATCGCCGCCGGTAGTTTGGCCAAGCGCCTGGGTCTGGAAGAAGGCACCCCGATGCAAAAAACGGTGGTGGAATATTATTATAAGAGCGATGAACTGGGCGACCCGCTGATCAATGATGACCACATTCAGGCCATTAACCTGGCCACCCCTGAGCAGATGGCTAAGATTAGAGAAATTGCTTTAAAAGTCAATGATGTGCTGCGGGATCACCTGGCCGGGCGGGATATTGAATTGGTGGATTTTAAATTGGAGTTCGGGCTGCATAAAGGTGAGCTGATGTTGGGTGACGAAATATCACCTGATACATGCAGATTCTGGGATAAACATACTCGGGAAAAACTGGACAAGGATCGTTTTCGCCGGGATCTGGGTAACGTGGAGGAAGCTTACCAGGAAGTATATCGTCGGTTAACGAAATAGTGCTGGTTATTAAATATAAAAATCTGGGGGAGATAAAATGGAACGCTTTCGGCCCGGATTGCCAAACGATATAACTTTTCCAGACAAGCCCAGGGAAGAGTGCGGTGTTTTCGGTATTTACGCCCCGGGGTGCGATGTGGCCAGACTTACTTACTACGGGCTTTACGCCCTGCAGCACCGCGGCCAGGAAAGCGCGGGTATTGCTGTGGCCGATGGGAAAAAAGTGCAGCTGTATAAAGGCATGGGCCTGGTGCCGGAGGTGTTTTCCGGTGATCAGTTGAGCCAATTAAAGGGAAATATAGCCATCGGTCATGTGCGCTACTCCACCACCGGGGCCAGCCACGCGGTGAATGCCCAGCCGCTGCTTTTTCGCTATGCCGAAGGGGTGCTGGCACTGGCTCATAACGGCAACCTAACCAATGTAACGGAATTACGTTCTCAGTTAATGGCCGGCGGTGCGGTATTCCAATCCTCAACGGACAGTGAAGTAATTGTCAATGTCATTGCCCGCTCAAACCGGGGCGATTTAAAGGATGCCCTGACCAAATGCATGATTGATATCAAGGGCGCTTACTCGCTGGTAATACTTACTGAGGATAAACTTATTGCCATGCGTGATCCCAACGGGTTCCGGCCTTTGTGCCTGGGTAAGTTGGATAAAGGCTATGTAGTGGCCTCAGAATCCGCCGCCCTGGGCACTGTGGGTGCCGGCCTGCTCCGGGACGTAGAGCCCGGGGAAATTGTTATTATAGACGAAAACGGCCTGGAGTCCTTTCAGGTACTTCAACCGCGCCGGCGCTCCCACTGCATTTTTGAATACATTTATTTTGCCCGGCCGGATAGCTCCATCGATGGATTTAACGTCAACCAGGTGCGCCGTGCCATGGGGCGGGTGCTGGCTGAAGAATACCCGGTGGAGGCTGATATAGTCATACCTGTGCCCGACTCCGGCACTGCAGCGGCCCGGGGCTTTGCTGAAAGATCCGGTATTCCCTTTGAAGAGGGATTAATGAAAAACCGCTATATTGGGCGTACATTCATTCAGCCTACTCAAGATATGCGGGATTTGGCGGTGCGCATTAAGCTCAGCCCGATAAGGGAGGTGCTGGCCGGCAAACGGGTGGTCATGGTGGATGATTCTATTGTACGGGGTACCACCAGCAATAAAATCGTTGCTTTGTTACGGGACTGTGGTGTGCAAGAAGTGCACATGTGTCTCAGTTCTCCCCCCATTACCCGGTCATGTTACTACGGCATTGATACCTCCAATGAGCAGGAGTTGATTGCCGCCAAGATGTCCACGGAAGATATTCGCCGTCAAATCGGCGCCGATGGTTTACATTATCTTTCTCTGGAGGGGCTATTAAATATATTCGGCGCCTCCAGGGATAGTTTTTGTACCGCCTGCTTTGACGGTAATTACCCGGTAGAGGTAGTGAAACCACAGGAAACAGGCAAATACAGCCTTGAGTAAACCGGTTACTGGCTATGGTTAGCAACATGAACCATTGGGGGAATGCATGTTTGGAACAAAAACAAAAAACAATGACTTATGCGGATGCAGGTGTGGATATTGATGCCGGCAACCGCGCTGTGGCCATGATGAAAAAATCTGTCCACAGCACCTTGCGTCCCGAGGTGCTCACCGGCATTGGGGGCTTTGGCGGGTTATTTGCACTGGATATCGCAAGGTATCGCCAGCCTGTGTTGGTTTCCGGCACAGATGGGGTGGGTACCAAACTACGGGTGGCTTTTTTGACGGATAAGCACAATACCATTGGCATTGATGCCGTGGCCATGTGTGTTAACGATATACTTACCCTGGGTGCCCAGCCGCTTTTTTTCCTGGACTATCTGGCTGTGGGCAAGCTAAAGCCGGAGCAGGTGGCGGATATTGTGTCCGGAGTGGCTGAGGGCTGCCGCCAGGCGGGCTGTGCTCTTATCGGCGGGGAAACTGCCGAAATGCCTGATTTTTATGGGGCTGGTGAGTACGATATTGCCGGCTTTGCAGTAGGAGTAGTGGATAAAAACAAGATCATCGACGGCAGCACCATTATGCCGGGCGACGTGTTGGTCGGACTTGCCGCCTCGGGTTTGCACAGCAACGGTTATTCACTGGCCCGCCGCGTATTACTTGATAAAACGGGATATCAAGTGCATCAAGTGCACCCGTTACTGGGTTGTACCGTGGGCGAGGAAATGCTGCGCCCCACCAGGATATATGTATCAGCTGTGCTGCCGCTGTTGGATAAGTTTGAAGTCAAAGGAATGGCCCATATCACCGGCGGCGGCCTGGTGGAAAACCTGCCCCGGATACTACCTAAAGGAACAGCGGTACAAATAGATACCGGTACATGGGAAATACCGGCGGTATTTAAAGTTATCGCCCAGGAAGGGCCGGTAGAAACCGGTGAAATGTACCGGGTGTTTAATATGGGCATTGGCATGGTGCTGGTGGTGCCTATTGCACAGACCGAAGATATTATTGCTGAACTCAAATCCCGCGGTGAAGATGCCCGCGTGATCGGTAGGGTTATTGAGGGCAATGGAAAAGTGCAGTTAATCTAGATTGCCTTAAATATTTTGGTGGTTTTTGCGGGGGAGGTCACATGGAGAAAAAAAATCTAGGTGTGCTTGCATCGGGTCGGGGTTCCAACCTGCAATCCATTATGGATGCCTGCGCGGCAGGACGAATACCAGCCCGGGTGGCGGTGGTAATTAGTGATAATAACGATGCCTACGCTCTGGAAAGGGCACGGCGGGCAGGTATTGCCGCCGTGGCGGTAAACATTGATGATTATACCGACAAGGCGGAATATGAAAGATATATTGTCAAGGTTTTAATGGAACATGGTGTTCACCTGGTGTGCCTGGCCGGCTACATGAGGCTGGTGGGCACTACAATGCTGGATGCATTTGCCGGGCGAGTCATGAATATCCATCCCGCCCTGCTGCCGGCGTTTCCCGGGCTACACGGGCAGGAGCAGGCCTGGCGCTACGGAGTTAAATACAGTGGCTGTACGGTGCATTTTGTGGACGATGGCATGGATACAGGACCCATTATACTGCAAGCAGTGGTACCGGTCTACGACGATGATACCGCAGATACCCTGGCTGCGCGTATTTTGGAACAGGAACACCGGATATATCCCGAGGCAATTAACCTTTACTGCACTGATAAGCTGGTGATTGAGGGAAGAATAGTACGTATAGGGGCGTAAGAAGCACGGGGGAAGCACGGGGATGGTTCTCCTGCTTCCTCCAGGGGGGAGCAGAGTAAAAGTTCTCAAAAGGTTCAATTGGAAGTTTTACTGGAGAAAAATGCCTTTGACTTAGGCAACCAAAGAAGCAACAGAACCGTCCCCCTGCTTCCAGGCAATCAAAGGAAGCAACAGGGCCGTCCCCGTTGCTTCAGATTATTCGTTTAATATGAGGAGGTAAAAAAAATGACAGTGAAGCGTGCGTTAATCAGCGTTTCGGATAAGTCCGGGCTGGAGGAATTTGCCCGGGGGCTGGTGCAGGCGGGGGTGGAGATAGTTTCCACCGGCGGTACCGCCAAGGCGCTGCGCGGGGCCGGCATTCCCGTTACCTACATAACTGATGTCACCGGCTTTCCGGAAATACTGGACGGCCGGGTCAAAACCCTGCACCCCAATGTACACGGGGGTATTTTGGCCATGCGTACTGATGAGCACTTAAACCAGCTGCAGGAACAAAACATTACCCCCATTGACCTGGTGGTAGTCAACCTTTACCCCTTCAAGGAAACGGTAGCCAGACCCGGGGTTACTCTGGAAGAGGCCATTGAAAATATCGATATCGGCGGTCCCACGATGGTGCGCGCGGCGGCTAAAAACTATCGGTATGTGTTGGTGGTGGTAAGCCCGCAGCGTTATGCCGAAGTATTGGAAGCTGTCCAAAAGGGTGATATTGATGAGCAATTTCGCTTGAACCTGGCCAAAGAAGCCTTTGCCCACACTGCATCTTATGATACAGCCATAACCGCTTATCTGACCGGTCTCGACCAGCCGGCCGGTGAATTTCCTGCGGTTTGGGAGAAAAAATATGAGCTGGTGCAAACACTGCGCTATGGTGAAAATCCCCACCAGCAGGCGGCGTTTTACCGCGATCCTTCGGTGGCCGGGGCCTGCGTGGCCAACGCTGTGCAGCTGCATGGCAAAGAGCTTTCCTATAACAATATACTGGATATTAACGCTGCCTTTGAGGCAGTAAAAGAATTTGATGACACATCGGCTGTAATAGTAAAGCACAATAACCCGTGCGGGGTGGCCAGTGCGTCCAAACTGGTTGATGCCTATAGCATGGCTTATGAGGGCGATCCGGTGTCGGCGTATGGCGGTATCGTGGCTTTTAACGCCGCAGTTGATGCGGACACGGCCCGTGAAATGAACAGAATATTCCTGGAAGCGGTGATCGCGCCGGATTATGATGATGATGCTCTGGCCATATTGAAGCAAAAGGAAAACCTGCGCATTTTAAAAACCGGACCCCTGACCGGCCCGACCAGCGACCGCTTTGATTTGCGTAAAGTGAACGGTGGTCTGTTGATGCAGGGCTTTGACCGGGGCGTGGTTGATTCCGAGAAAATCAAAGTAGTTACCCGACGTGCTCCTTCCCAGGCCGAAATGGACGATTTGATTTTTGCTATGGCCGTGGTGAAACACGTTAAATCCAACTCTATCGTGGTGGTTAAGGATAAAAAAGTGCTGGGCGTGGGGGCCGGGCAGATGAACCGGGTCACTTCAGCCCGAATAGCCCTGGGACAGGCCGGTGACGGGGCCCGTGGCGCAGTGCTGGCCTCGGATGCCTTTTTCCCATTTTCGGATACCCTGGAGGAAGCGGTGGCGGCGGGTATTAGTGCTGTTATTCAGCCCGGCGGCTCAATGCGCGATGCTGAGTCCATTACCGTGGCTGATGAGCACGATATAGCTATGGTATTTACGGGCATGCGTCACTTCCGGCACTAGTTTAGTGCTGGTATGGATTAGCTTTGGGGGGAAATGCCAATGAAGGTTTTAATCGTGGGGGGCGGCGGCAGGGAGCATGCACTGGCCTGGAAAATCAGCCAAAGTCCCCGGGCAAAAAAAATATTCTGTGCGCCGGGTAACGCCGGTATTGCGCAGCTGGCGGAATGCGTGGATATCAAGGACAAAAACATACCGGCCATTATTGATCTGGTTCGGAGGGAGAAAATTGATTTAACCGTGGTGGGGCCGGAGGTGCCGCTGGTAGCCGGTCTGGTAGACGCGCTGGAAAAAGAGGGCTACCCTGTATTCGGACCCCGGCAGCGGGCGGCGGAAATAGAAGGCAGCAAAGTGCTGGCCAAGGAAATCATGCATAAGTATGCTATACCCACTGCCCGGTACGCTGTTTTTGACAGTGCCCACCAGGCCAAAGATTATATTAAGCAGCTTGGAGGTCCTTGTGTAATCAAGGCCGACGGGCTGGCGGCCGGTAAAGGTGTAATCGTGGCCGGGGATGAGCAAACGGCATTGGCTGCGGTAAATGATATCATGGAAAGCAAAATATTCGGTGCAGCGGGCCAACGTGTGGTGGTGGAAGAGTGCTTGCGGGGCGAAGAGGTCAGCATGCTGGCCTTCACCGATGGTGAGCATGTGGTGCCCATGTTGGCGGCTCAGGATCATAAACAGGTATATGACAATGATACTGGCCCGAATACCGGCGGCATGGGGGCTTATGCACCGGCACCTGTTTTAAGCCCGGAGCTTAGGCAGCAGGTGCTGGAGAAAGTGATGATCCCAGCTGTGCGCGGCATGGCCGCCGAGGATCGCCCCTACCGGGGGGTGCTGTACGCCGGGCTGATGATGACTGAACAGGGACCGCAAGTGTTGGAGTTTAACGCCCGCTTCGGTGACCCGGAAACCCAGCCTCTGCTGATGATGTTGGAGTCAGATTTGGTTGATGTGATGGAGGCTCTCCTGGCGGGCGAATTATATAAAGTTGATTTGCGCTGGTATGACGGCGCCTGTGTCTGTGTAGTGCTGGCCTCCGGCGGGTATCCCGGTTCGTACGGTAAAGGTGAGGTGATCACCGGGCTTGATAATCTGCCCGAGAATGTGGTGGCTTTTCATGCGGGCACGGCATTTAAAGGTAGTCAGGTGGTTACAGCGGGCGGCCGGGTGCTGGGCATAACCGCGCGGGCCGAGGGTATCCCCGAGGCTATTGAACTGGCTTATCAAGGCGTATCTCGGGTGAAGTTTAGCGGCATGCATTATCGCAAGGATATAGGTAAAAAGGCTATCAATAAGTAGTTAACCTGAGCTAATTTAAGATTAGTAAAAATATTGTAGGGTACCGCCAGCCAACGCGGTTATTTTAACTTAAAAAGTGGAAACCCTTGTAAAATGAGGGTCTCCACTTTGTTTATATGTCCTGAACCAACTGTACTTTGTTTAACTTCAAGAAAATCTACCAATGCTTTTTGAGTTATACCTATTTTCCTCTCGCAACTCTTTTAACCTTTATGCAAATATTTTTTTGTTCTTAAAGAACCCCCCCCTTCCTAAATATAAAAAAAAGGCACATAAATGTACCTTTGAACATTAAGCCATTCGTAATAGGAAAAAATTGGACATTCGCAAACACCCCGCGTGGCTCATTCGCTAGTATTATTTTTACAGCATTATTGAAACAGCCAAGGAGAGTGGGCTTAATCCCTTTATCTATCTAAGCTATCTCTTTGAGAAACTTCCCAACCTGGATACTAAGGATCAGGGACTTAGATAAGATCTCCCCTGGTCAGATACTTTACCCATTGTCTGCCGAGTATATAAATAAGCATATTTAATCCCCAATTTGTAATCAAGGTTGGGCTTATTTTACGCTTTTATAATTTTACAATTTAAAATCAAACTTATTATCGTTAATTACTTTGAACTCTAGCTCCTCAAAACAGGTTTCTTCCTTAACTTCATTTCCATCATAACTTATTATCTTTAAAAGAATTCCAGTTTCATTATCGAAATAGTATTCATAGTGCCCGGTATCAACCTTATCTTTCTTATATTGAGGGTCTACAATAAACTTTGTAACCTTACGGCCTAATATTTCCACAACTCCATCATTAGAAACTTTTGACCGCAAGAATAGTGATTGAATATCAGATTCTGGGTGGATAAGGCTATCAACGATTGTTCCTGTAAAAGTTCCATTCCAATTAGGATAAACAGCGTTTTGTAGCCGCTTTTCCGGTGTAGGTAATTTCATTTTTTTCAAAGAATCCGTAATTTCTACTTTACCATGCTTTTTTAAAGTGGTTTTTACTTTGTCACCTCTGTTTGTAGATTCATAAACGTTTTCGGAGTCGTTTACATCACGGTACCAAATAACCTTATACTTCCCGTCACCGTTTTGGTTTATCCATACTTCGGCAAAAGACTCACCTTTATCCCCTTTTTGCCTCACTTTTCCGTATAAGAATTTATAATTATCGTTAGTATGCATGGCGTTAGCTAAAATGGGGTCTTTTATCATTTCATCAAGTGAATGTATTCTATGAGTTGGCGGTTCTTTTTCTTCTCCTGCTTGAGCAGTTGTAAAGACTTTATTAGTTAGAAAATAACCGCCAACAAATGCTAAAAATATCGTAAAACAAGTGGCCAAAAATTTAATTTTTTTCATATTTTTAACCTCCTCCGTCTTAAGCTGTAAATTTAACCTCGTCCCAATCAATATACTCACCGTCACTTAATTGATATCTAGAATCCATTTGAACTATAAGCGAAGAACTTGAAGTATCTTGAAAACTACCCATGTATACAAACTCATTAACTCTATTGTTATAACTAGAAATATTGATAGTAGTTGCTCTTCCTTCGTGAAGAATCGTATATTTTACTGATGAAGCAGTTGTATAATAATCTGGAACAAATACATAGGTGGCTAATGTATCATTAGCTACCGGACATTCCCATAAACCATAGCCATAGTTAGAACTACTTCCACTTGATGAATAATTCCAATAACTTGTACCGTCATAACCATGACCGGACCCAGATGTTGTATAAAATCTACCAACTCCTTGCCAACCTTGATCAACCTCCCCGTTATGAACTATAAAGGATATTGAGGCATATGCTACAGTACTACCTAATAAAAAGCTTGTTAAAAACAAAAAAGCGACTAAGTATTTTTTTAAATATTTTACCATCTCATCACCCTCCACAAAATAGTAATAGACTCTCAGCATTTGCCGAGTTAGAAGACATAAGGCTTTGCTTGAACCATCAACATTAAATTCCTCCCTTAATAGACTTCGTTTTTCTCTATCTACCTCCTTGTTATTAAATTTGCATGAACCACTTTACTGATTTAAATTTTAGTATATTATTACCATCAATTCTACCCAGTTTTCCCAACATACACCTTTCTGTACTTATAAAGCGCAAATCGGAACTTTAAATTACCCTTACCATACTGATTAAGTACATAAGAGAGTTGAGTAATGTCATACAACAGGAGAGTTAAATATTTTGATAAAATAAAATATAGATATTATAACTAAATACGAAAGATGAAAAAATTTACTAGTTTAATTAAAACTATTTCAAGAATGTACTGATAGGCCAATTAGGGCCGGCCAGGTATTCATTAGCTTGGCTGATGGTAACTGCTGGCTTGTACAAAGCCAATTCACTTTCCAAGCGTTCCCAGAAAAGGCGCAGCCCCTTTTACTTTGCCCTTGACTGGGGTATCACTTTTGGCAGTGTGTATTATATTACAGCCCAGAATGGTAGCCGCTCTTTTTAAAGATTTGCTCTTATATGGGCTACCCCGGTCTGTTTTTTGCAAGAGCTTTTTGGAGAAAGTTGCAAGTAATTTTTCCATAGTATTGCATCTCCATTTTCCACAATGTTGCAAGTTCTCTTTCCCCGCCATGTTCTACAGGGAAAGAGAAGACTTGCAGGCATTTGTTACCTGAATTAATTAAAAAGACAGTGATTCGGTTAAGTATTCAATCCGCCGTTCTGCCATTCTGGAAGATTCCAGACCGTGATCTGAAAGCATTTGTTCCAATTCGGCAACATATTCCTTAAGATCACGTGCCTCGCAGGATTTTTCAATATACAGATTCTTAAGGTGCTCACGCTCTTCCTGCCAGCGTTCGGACGGGCTTTTTACTGTGACATCCAGTTCCCCGGCCTCATAATCACGAATATCCCGCCGGATGTTAGCATAAAGATCCTGTTCGGTGAATTCATACGGAAATGGCTCTTCTGCATATTTCACGAGCAGATACCGCTTAAGGTCATTGGGAAAAGACCTCCTGTATGTATGTTCAAGTTCTCTGATAATTGGTTTGTTTATGGTCATATCAGTGACCCTCCTTCTTATCTGTTGACGCTATTGAGCGGTAAAGATCATTGATACTGGACTCCCTTAACCGGTTGTTCTCTCCCGGAAACAGGAGAAGATAGCAGTGGTGCATGAGTCTGCCTACAAGGGCGACAGTCATCTGCTCATCATAGAGTACATTGACCCACCTGGAAAACTCCAGGTTCGTGTTCAGTATGATGGACTTGTGCTCATGTATCTCGGAGAGATAGTCAAAGAGCAACTGGGCACCGGTACGGTCGTATGGTACGTAGCCCCACTCGTCCAGTATAATGACAGATGCTTTATTCAGTTTTTTCAACAGCGTCCCCAGTGTGCCGGCCTTCTTGGCTTCCGAAAGCTGGTTGACCAGTGCTGCAGTGCGGTAGAATTTGACGGGAATTCCTTTCTGGCAAGCGCTCACGCCAAGCGCAGTGGAAAGCATGGTTTTCCCGGTACCTGTCCTGCCGTACATGATGACATTTTTCTTTTCCTTGATGAAATCAAGGGACTTTAGGCTTTCCGGTGCCAGGTCGGAAGGGAGCGTGATTTCATCAAAACGAAATCCGTCAAATGTTTTGATGCTGTAGAAACCAGCACTGTTAATCAATTTGGCTGTACGACCCTGTTCACGGTTTTTCAGTTCTGCAGACAGTAGTTTATATAAGTATTCCTGATGTGATTCGCCCTCCGTTGTCTGTGACATATCGGCCAGATTGCGGCTCAGCTTCAGTTTTTTGCAGCAGCCAATGATTTCTTCTTCAGGCATTTGCGGCACCCCCCTTCTTCAGGAAGGTATCGTAAGCGATAAGGTTGGTTGTCATCTGACCGACATCCGGTATTTCCGAATTGAGCGGCATCGGCGGAAGTTCCGGCACATCAGCGTAAATACGCCGGTAGAGGTTCTTAAGGCTATCCGCATCAGATGCGCCGTAACAGAGTGCCTGATTGACGGTACTGAGCGCACTGTCAAAGCCTGTTCTGTCCGTGAGTTCTGCCAGAACTTTAAGAACCTTTCCTGTTTCCGTATTGGAGCAGCCCTCAAGGAATTGTTTCATTGCAGGCGGCATCATGTCATAGATACCCGAATATTTCAATGCGCGTGGACGTATGGAAAGCTGCCTGAGATATGGAAGCCAGTCCATGCTCTGCTTTTTGGTATCGCCGTAAAGGCGACGGTGTCTTACGATTTCACGGTAGTTCTCGTCCATGACGATGACAAGCGATGATGTCAGTTTCAGTTTAACCACTGTATTTGCATATTTCGGTGAAACCGAGTATTCGTGCATCCCTTTGTTCAGATAAAATTTGCCCCAGTTGTTGGTGGTAGCATTACCTTTGCCACTTAGGTCGAACTCGATTTCAGGAAGAGGATGGCAGTGTTTTAAGTCTTCCGCAAACAATTCCTCAATGGTCTCATTGCGGCGGTAATGCTCCCTGTTGGCATCTTCCTCGCACATGTCGAGAAGCTGCCGGTTGAAATCGGAAAGCGCAAGAAAGTGCGGCATGGGGACAAGAAAGTTACGCCTCTGGTAACCGACTTTGTTTTCGACATTGCCTTTTTCATGGCCTTCACCGGGGTTCATAAATACGGCTTGAAAAATGTAGTGTTCCCGGAAACGATCAAACCGTTCGGTGGTCTCACGTCCGCCACCCCGAATTACTTTTGTTATGATGGTTTTGGTGTTATCAAACCACAATTCGTCGGGTACAACACCAATGTGCCGAAAGATGGCGTCAAGTCCTTCCAGAAGGCATTCCATGTTTTCACCATAGAACAGTTGCAAGTAGCCTTTGTTGCTGTATGGGAATGACACTTCAAGATATTTTCCGGTTAGCCGTGTGCCATTTTCATAAAAATCGGCTGTGCCGAAATCAACTTGCGCCTCACCTGGACGGTGTTCCAGTGGAAGGAATCCGCCCTTGGCACCGTTAAAAAGTTCCTTGTGTTTTACAGCATAGTAGGAAGCAACCGTCCTGTATGAACAGTTAAACCCGGGGGATTCCTTCCTAAGACGGTTAAATACCCTCTTGGCGGTATGCCGCTGTTTACGGGGTGCCTGTTTGTCCTCTTCAAGCCATTTATCAATAGTCGGCTTGTAGGGATCCAACTTGGGACAGAAACGCTGTTCCGAAGCCGGTTTGGGAGCCGGTTTGTTGAAGTCCGCCATGTCGACATACTTCTGTACCGTCTTCCAATCCAAATGCAATGCATCTGCGATTTGGGAAATGTTTTCTCCTTTCACGAAGAAACGGAATCTGATATCATGTATCTTGTCCATTGTAAGCATGCTCCTCTCCTCCTTGCATTCTTTGGTCAAATACAAGGATATTGGTTATGGTTTATGCCTGCAATGGATTTTTGCATTACTATGGAATTTCCAATTGCAACATTATGGATTTTTAACTTGCAACTTTCGGTATTTTTATCTTACAACAAACATCCTTAACACCCGACCACCAGCCGATAAGCGGTTATAGAGTTAGCAGATTGTTTAAAAAAGCTCTTTTTAAAAACGGTATTTAAAAAAAATTACCTTTAGTAATTTCTTCGTGATAAAACCTTGGTAAACGGGTCATAAAGAACCCCCCTGGATTAATTAATGCCAGGAGGCGCACGTTTTTAATGATCCCTTTATCCCTTTTCCGGAGCGGCCTACTCAAACTTGGTAGTTTTGACTTGAAGAGTGCTTTAATTTTCCACGATTTTGGCTAACTCATTTTGAAGTTTTCCAATTACAGACATATCTATAACTGATAAAATATAACCAATTACTAGAAACCACCCCAAGATGCCCTTTTATAGCCATAAAATACACCTAAAGAAAAAAGGAAATCCGTGTCAAATATAGTAATTAAAAAGAAAAGGGGTGTATCAATGGATAAAGTACCATTAATAACACTATTGTTTTATTCTTTACCAGAAAGCTTTCTCATTTTTTCATTTGGATTGGTTATTTATAAAAAGGTTATAAAACCCGCCCCAATTGTGTTAGCAACCGTCTGCTCTGTGCTGAGTTCATATATTGCTAGATTATTGCCTTTACCCTATGGTGTTCACACGATAATTGGTTTTTTAGTAGTATTTATCTTGTTTTATACGGTTTTAGGATTAAGTATTAAACAAAGCTTACTTTCTGCTCTCTTAAGCCTTGGCACACTTGTGGCCTTAGAAAACACTATTCTTAACTTTATCCAGTACTATCTACACTTTAGTGTGAAAGATGTTATAGCGTTATCTCCTTTGGATAAAACGCTCATAGGTTGGCCACACCTATTCGTTTGGGCGGTTTTAACTTTCTTTATTAAGAAAAAATATTTAACCAATCAAACAACAGTCTGTTAATAGTGAGGGAAAGATGGTCTATTTTGAATCCAACAATAACATTCATAAGCTTACCGTGAGTTTATTGGCTTTTAACCTACTAATATTAGTAGGAGCCAGGACGTCAAGTTATTATAGTACTCAGCACAGTATAAACGAATTATTATTTCCGCTGGTAACGGTAATCAATTTTGTCATAGCCCTGCTTTTTTATTTATGGATGTCCAGGATAGAGAGTTTACAGCGTGAGGCCCAGTTACACAAAATAAGCCTTTATTCGGTTGAAGAGGCAATGAGAACCATGCGCAGTGAAAGACATGATTTTATCAACCATCTCCAGGCCATATATGGTCTCATTGCAGTCGGTAATAATGAGGAAGCCGCTAACTATCTAAAAAGCATGGGTGCCGACTACCGTTTTAACAGCCAGTTGCTGACTATTAATAACCCATACCTCAGAACCTTATTACAAAACAAAAAACAAGATCTTTTTATGCAGGGTATTGACTTAATCATTGAGGTAAACAGCCGACTTGAACATTTTATTTTAAAACCAATGTCGATCACCACCATTTTCGGCAACCTGATTGATAATGCTACGGAAGCTATAAAAGCGACAGATGTTATCGAAAAAAAAGAAATACGCTTTGAAATTCACCAAACCAAAAACTACTATAGCTTTTTGGTTATAGACTCGGCCCCACCGATTAGTCAGGAAATTACCCATCGGATATTTGATAGCGGCTTTTCAACTAAGGGAGAAAACCGTGGTTACGGTTTAGCGCTAGTTAAACAAACTCTTAAAGAATACAGAGGGGATATAGTATATGACCCCGGCATTAAAGCATTCAACGTAACTATCCCTAAATAGAGCAGGTGACAAAATTTTGATAAACTCATGGTCTGTAAAAGTGGCTGGCTACATTGGTAAAGAGTTGGACCTGGACGATAAAACAATGGCTATCGTATCTTACGGTATTGAGGTGATAATAGGTGCCTTAATAAAATTTACT
Organism: Desulfoscipio gibsoniae DSM 7213; assembly: GCF_000233715.2. GTDB lineage: Bacteria > Bacillota > Desulfotomaculia > Desulfotomaculales > Desulfallaceae > Sporotomaculum > Sporotomaculum gibsoniae. The sequence goes on along the minus strand of NC_021184.1, from coordinate 2,523,698 downwards.
GTTTTTATTATTGTGCCTTGGATGTTAGGGGTTTTAGTAGAATTTATGGTTGCTTACTTTAGCTTTGCCATTTTGCGCATAGTCGCTGGAGGGGTTCATTGTTCTAAGTTCTACAGATGTTTAATTGTTTCGGTGACATCTTACCTGGCGATTGCCTTTATCGCTATATATATCAGTTCTTATGCGCTACCATACACATACCAGGAAATATATTGGGGCATACTAGTATTTTCGTTTTTAGTGGTGATAACCAAAGCTCCGGTAGACGTACAAGAAAAGCCGATTATCAATCCTAAAAGGAGACTATGCCTTAAAATTGCATCCTGCTTGGTAGTCGGTCTATACATGCTTATTTCAGTTTACTGGCACTTTGAGGATAAGATTTATGTAGCTTCAGGGTTGGGGATATTGTTCCAGGTGTTTTCGGTTACTAAAAGTGGCGCCAAGTTTTTTAAGTTGGTCGACCAAATTATTTAAAAGAAAGGAGGCTTTTAAGACAAATGAAAAAATTTATATTGAGTATGATAGTCTGTGCAGCCAGTGTCGTAGCTTATATTGGAATTTACCCGACCAGTTGGTCAACGATTTATCAACCTAAATCTCCGCCGGAATTACTAAGATAGACCCAAATTAGTTTTACTTATTCTAATTGTTTTTTAAGTTAGACTAAAGGGGACCATCAGGTCCCCTTTAGCTAGTGGGAGTGTTATTATGAGGGTTTTAATTGCAGAAGATAACCCAATCGAACTAAGTTATTTAAAAAAATTACTGTCATATGAAACTGGGTTCACAGTTATTGGTGAGGCATATGATGGTGATACTGCCATAAAACAGATTAATATACTAAAACCTGACGTGGTTTTTTTAGATATACAAATGCCCAGTGTTTCGGGTGTTGAGGTTAGTAAGGCTATTGACCAGAACATTAAGATTGTTTTTATTACCGCCCACCACGATCATGCAGTAGAGGCGTTTGAAATAGGTTCAGTTGATTATGTATTGAAGCCAATTGATGAAGAACGGTTCCAGTTGACCCTGAAACGCCTTCGACAATTGTGCATGCCGAAAAAGAAAGATATGTTACCGATAAAGGTAGGTAGTGAAATTATTTTTTTAGATACAGATGAAATACTTCTAATTGAGAAGCAGAAAGGATTAAAAAAGGTTACTATTTATACAAATAATAACATTTATAATTCGAACATTAGCTTAAACAGCCTGGAATTCAAACTGGGTAAATCCGGATTTGTACGTATACATAAGAGTTTCCTTGTAAATATAAATAAGATTAAGAAAATATTGCCATGGGGTAATAAGACTTACCTAGTTAAACTCGAAGGCACTTCAAAAGAGGTCTTTATAAGCCGAAAATATGCACCAATGGTAAAATTGGCAATTAATATGGAATAATTAGAAGTACTATACCTGCCGTTTTTATTGGGTGGTTGCTTAACTACTGAAACCTTTACGCAACCATAATTAGGGCTTGCTGAACCGATCCTAATTTCAACTAAAACACCATAATGATGGTCTCCCGAATGCCAGATTACTCCGAAATAGATATCGCAGAAAATAGAACAAAAGAACACGGAGTCTATGCTCCAAGTTCATCACCAGGAACTGTAGACAGATTACGCTTTCGGCGGTCTCTTTCAAACGCGCCATAATACGAGCCAAACCATAGCGTCGCTTGGCTTCGCCGAATTTTCCTTCTACAGCATTACGTTCGCTAGCGTCCTGCCGTTCCAAACGTTTCTGTTCTTTCTGTAGCACTTTATCAACAAGTGGTCTCCCTAGCCTTAGCCCACTAAGTCGTATACTATATTGTTCGCAGTAGCGCAGGTTTTCTCTATTTCGGTAGATCTTGTCGGCCAGAACAGCTTCAGGGTAGCACCCGTACTTTTGGCGGTAATATTCCACCGATTCTTTTAAGGTTATCCCTTCATTGAAGGCGTCCCAACTCAGCGTTTCCACATAGGCGTAGCCGTCTACAATGCTGATGGCGACTTTGGCACCGAACTCGGTATCGGCAGTGACTTTACCCCGAACAATGGGACGCACATGCAGCTGGCTGATGCTGATAATACGGTCATTTATCTTGTGGGTACGGTGGGTATACATGTAGAGTTGCTGTTCGTAGACCATACGTATGGTGCACAATGTTTCCTAATGTTTCCGACCCAGGCCATGATTATCACCGGCTATAGCAAGCAGGCGGTCTATAGCATGCAGGTTACGACTTACATAGCGCAGCTGCTTACCGACGGCTTTACGGATAGCTTTCTTTAACAGGTTTCTTGTTGTGAACAACGCTGAGATATGCTTTACGGGCTATCTAACGATAAGTGCGCGGTCTTTTACCTGGCTTACCAAGGGTCTTATGCACTATGTCGATAATGTCATCTAACTTCTCCCTGGCTTCGTTAAGCAAGGATAGGTCTGTGGGGTAGCGTATATCTGCCGGGGCGCAGGTGGCGTCCAGGATGAGTTTGCCTTTGTTTGCCGGATATACCTCAAAGGAAGAAGCTTTCCTTTCTAGGTTGTCGGGTTCTTCCACTAACGAGCCACCTATATTATTTGAAAAGTCGGACTTTGTATTAAGAAGTGATTATGTAGTAACTATTGAAATTCATTTGACACATCCAGAACATGGTGCCGTAAAATTGGAAGATATGGTTTTAATTAAAGAAAATGAATGTGAGATACTATCTGTTACAGAAAGGGAGTTATTTAGAGTATGAAAAGCTAATACTAGCGTTAGGGTTTAATAACCCTGACGATTTTTGCCGGCTTTTGGGCCCTAATAGCCCGAAAGCAGAACAGTAAAATCCGGCTTTACCGCGGGTGGCCGGGTGCTGGGCATAACCGCGCGGGCTGTGGGTATCCCCGAGGCCATTGAACTCGCTTATCAAGGCGTATCTCGGGTGAAGTTTAGCGGCATGCATTATCGCAAGGATATAGGTAAAAAGGCTATCAATAAGTAGTTAACCTGAGCTAATTTAAGATTAGTAAAAATATTTGAGGGTACTGCCAGCCAACGCGGTTATCTTAACTTATCTCGGACGCGCGGACTGTTCTCTTTAGAGAGTTTTTGGAAGGGCCTTTGGCTCTTTCAAAAACTTCTCGAGCACAGCTTTCATTAAAAAATGAAGGCTGTGTTATCTATACGCGGGCATGGCCCATTCATAACACCGACCTAATGAGATTAAACTGTTCTAAAAAGTATATGATAAATATCTAATAAGGCGGTTCCACACGCTATCTTGCTTAAAAAGCTGAGGAGAAGCCTCAGTTACGCCTTCAGAGCCCCCAGCGATTATCTCTTTTGTATCATTTGGAATCAGTTTGTTGTTGGTCATTCAATGGGAAGTTATGTTGCGCAAGCAATAGCAATTAATTACCCAGCTTCACCGTTTTTTATTGGCAATATTTGAAGGGTGGGCTCGGTTAGGTTTATGTATTGCAATGATCAACCTTCTTGAATATGGCTTATCCTTTCATAATTTGAACTGCAGACTAAAGGGTTCCGGAACCGCACATGAAAAGTGGTTCCTTTAGGACTGGTAGTAATATTTACAATAGCGTTATGTCTTTTTACAATACTATAACAAACTGCCAGCCCTAGACCTGTTCCATTACATTTAGTTGTAAAAAAAGGCGTACCGATTTTTTCTAGGACTTCGGGATCTATCCCAGGTCCTTCGTCACTAACGGATAAAACGACTTCGTTCAAGTCTATGCTTGTTTTAATTGTGAGTTTTCCACCAGTAGACATAGCCTCAAGGCCATTATGGACAAGGTTTAAGACTAACTGCCGAATCTCATTTTCATTTAATAAAGCTTCCGGGATTTCATCTAAATCTAAAGAAAAAAATTTGTCTTGACGTCTAGCTTCAGCTTCAATTAGCGGGTAAATATTTTTTATAATTTTATTAAGATTATTATTTTGCAGATTATCAGGCTTATGCTTGGCAAGAGATAAAAACTCAGTAATTATAGAATTAGCTCTATCCAATTCGTCAATCATTAAATCATAGTAATTTTTATATTTAGTGCTTTCTTTTTTAGAAGAAATGAGTTGTAGGAAACCACGCACTGTTGTCATTGGGTTCCTTACTTCATGGCCAATACCTGCTGCCATTTGTCCAACGAGATTTAACCGGTCCAGTTTAGCCATTTCTTTTTCTACTTTTTTGACTTCTGTAATATCATTTATTGACGCTAAAGCGTATGTCTTGTTATTTATCTTCAATAGCTCTGCCGAATAAAGCCCTATATGAATAGCACCCGATTTTGAGTAGAACTTTATTTCGTGATTGTTTACATGCCCCTTTTTTAATATCTTTGATCTAATTAATTCTCTTTGTTTGGTTTTTGGCCATAGCTTTAATTCTAGTGACGTATGTCCTAAAACCTCATCTAGCTTATAACCAGTTGTTTGTAAAAAACTTTTATTAGCGTCAATGATTCTCCCGGTTTTAAATTCATATATTATCATAAGGCTTGGGCTGGCATTGAAAGCTTTTGAAAAACGTTCTTTCATTAATAGCAAATTTTCTTGATTTTTTTCATGTTCAGTTATATCTCTCCCAATACAGTAGAAATTATTTAGTCCTATTTCAGGTACACATGACCACTCAATCCATTTATATGTTCCATTCCTGCAACGGATTTTAACTATTAAATTTGCTACTAGCTTACCGGTGGCAATGGCTTCTTTTTTAGCCAAAATTAATTTCTCTTTATCATTATGATGGACAAAATCTATAATTTTTTTATTAATGAGATCTTCTTTTGTGTATCCAAGTATTTGCATAAAGGCTGGGTTAGTACGCTTGAAGCTGGGCTCACAATCTGTTATGCACATTAAATCATTGGAGAGTTCCAAGAAGTTTTCTATTTCTATCTTTGCTCGTTCACTGGCTGTTACGTCTTTAAGGGTTAAAATAAGATATTCTACTTCATCCGTATCGCCTATGATCGGTACTAGTGTCCAATCCCAATATGTAACTCCACGTTCTGGGTTTTTTTCGTATACAAAAGGTTTTGCAAAAGCTTGATATACCTTTTTAGTTTTTATAGCCTCTTCAAATATTGATATACAATCAGACGGGTATAAATCAAAGTGGTTGCGTCCGGAAAATTCTGATACTTCACGATTATCGGCTTTAGTATAAGCTTCGTTCACCTTTATAAAATTAAAGTTTTTATCTAATATAGCCATAGGAGAGATAGTGTGATCAAATGCTAATTCCAAAATTTTATCCATTGATGCTTTTGTAGTTGTCATGATAAGTCATACCCCCGAAACTTTGGAACTTTTATTTTGGTTTTGCTTAAAATTTAATTTACTTTTTTATAAGTGTATTATAGAATAACTATTTTAGGTATATAATTATTTGTCGAAATAACGCTAAGTATTGAAAGATACATCTGGCAGGTATTTGCTAAAATCCTGGCGAAATTTTCATAATATACAAATGTCCATATTGTAAGAGTTTCCCGGGGGGTTTTAATTATGGGCACAAGGCCTAAATAAGGATGCTTCAAAAGCCCTAAGACTAAATATGATTTTTGATTACATAAATAAAAAAACGCCGTATGGTGGTGTAACTGTTAAGGATCTTGCAAAAAAATATGAGGTATCTGAGCGGCAAATTCATCGTGATCTGAACACTATTCAAAATGACTTAAAAGTCCCGCTAATAAAAAATGAGCGATTTTTAACTTTCCCGCCGGGAAGTCCCCGTCCTGAGCCTTCCTTGCTCGCGAAGCGAGGGCGAAGGGCGGGGATGAGAGGCGGGCCTTGTTTTTCCAGGAACCCTTGTCTTATTTTGGTTCTGTTGTTACAATATAGCCATGAAATACCAACTTGATAGAGGCTGTCATTCAGTATATTCCCTTCGTCCATTACATCTGCTGCGTCAAATACCGGCGCAAATTTCTCACGCCGGAAATATCAGAGTATCTAAAGAAGGTAAACCAAGACATAGCCGGCAAGTTTGGTGTACAGATAATTGAGCAAGAAACTGATAGGGATCACATCCACATTATCTTTGCATCAAAACCGGAAGTTCAGCTTTCCAAGTTCATCAACTCCTTAAAGTCCACTTCAGCCAGGCTGATATTCCGAGATCATCCCGAAATTAAAAAAGAGCTTTGGGGCGGCAACTTCTGGTCGCCAAGCTATTTCTTATCCACTGTGGGGGAGGTGAAACTGGAGGATGTCAAATAATATGTCCAGTCCCAAGGAAATCCGTAATTACAAATTTCGTATCTACCCAAATAAAGAGCAGGAAAGTAAGCTAACTAATTGGTTGACCACCTGCCGTATAATTTACAACTCGGCACTGGCCGACCGGAAAAACTACTATGAACGCACGGGCAACGGGCTAACCAGGATAGCACAACAAGAAACTCTCAAAGCCGATAAAGCAAAGCACCCGAAGGTTAAAGAAGTTCATTCGCAAGTAGCCCAGGAGGTTTTGTTCCGCGTGGAACGCGCCTATAACAACTTTTTCCGTCGCGTGCAAGCCGGAGAGAAACCCGGTTATCCTAGATACAAAGGACCGGGGCAGTATAAATCCCTTACCTTCACCCAGTTTGGCGATGGCCTTGGTGCCTCGTTCCAAAATGATAAACTAAAACTATCCAAGATCGGCTTGGTTAAAATAGATTTGCACCGGGAGATACACGGTCAAGTCAAGATATGTACCATAAAGCGTGAACAGTCCGGCAAATGGTACGCCGTACTGGCGGTGGAAGAATACCCGGTGTTATTCTCCCCCAATTGGCAGACCATTGGCCTGGATGTGGGAATAAAGGAGTTTGCCGTACTCTCCAATGGAGAGAAAATAGCCAACCCCAAGCATCTGCAAAAATCCGAACGAAAACTGAAAACACTGCAAAGAAGCTTATCACGTAAGAAGAAAGGTTCAAAGAACCGAGCCAAGGCCAGGAATAAACTTGCCAGGCAACACGAAAAGATACGCCACCAGCGCAAAGACTTCCACCATAAGATATCCGATCAATTGGTATGGAGATACGGCAAGATCGTAGTGGAAGACTTGCAAATAACAAACATGGTACAAAACCATAAACTGGCCAAGAGCATATCCGACGCCGGGTGGGGCGAATTCATCTCCATGCTAACCTACAAGGCTGAGAGTGCCGGTAGGATGGTGGAGAAAATACCCCCTTACGGGACAACGCAGCAGTGCAGCCGGTGCGGTAGTATTGTCAAGAAAGACCTGTCGGTAAGAATACATGCCTGCCCACATTGTGGCCTTGTCCTTGACAGGGACCACAATGCAGCAATAAATATTCTACATAAGTCTAAAGCATCATAGTTCAAAAAACTGTGCCGCTGGGACGGCGGTCACATGCCTGGGGAGCTAGGTTGCAGTAAGGACCTACTATGAACCAGGAAACTCCGTAACTTTGTTTTACTCATGGAAGCCCCTTCCTGAGCGGAGCGAAGGGAGGGGGTAGTTCACATGGGCGTAAAAACACTTATTATTACCTGGAAGTGGGATATTTACCCAGTTTAAGCCCCGAAAAGGCCACAATCCTTTTCTTAAGTTTGTTGCAGCAGAAAGGGTCCGCTCTTGCCGGCCACCTGAATGAACTTAAAGATGTTCTGGTTTCCACTTTGTTTAAATACCACTATAACCCCGCTGAACTGGCGGTGGAAAAATTGCAGAACCGTATTCACCTGGTGGAGGAGGAACCGGCTAAGCCGGAGTGGGTGGGTGATATATTTGCCAAGCTGGTGGGAGCGCTAAAATATTGTTACCGGGTCAAGATCAGGTATTTTGTTGCATATAGTAGACAGATAACAGAGCGGGTGGTAGAGCCTTACGGCCTTATTTGTAAGAGGCAAAACTGGTATCTGGTAGCTTTCTGCCTGAAGCGCCAGGATATACAGGTGTTTAGAGTTGACCAAATTATTGATACCATTCCTTATATGACGGAAAAGTTTAATTATCCAGAGAACTTTAAACTTAAAGATCATATGGCGCAAAGCTGGGGAGTGATTAACGACGGAGAGGTATGCCAGGTAAGGCTTAAATTTAGCCCTAACGTGGCATTTCGGGTTAAAAACATTATCTACCATCCTTCCCAGGTAATTAAGAGGAAATGGACGATGGGTCAGTTATCGTTTCCTTTTATGTGTACGGCATTGCTGAAATGAAGACTTGGATAGTGCAGTGGGGGGATGCCGTTGAAGTGCTGGAGCCGGACTGGCTCAAGGAGGACATGTGTGAAATGGTGGAAAGTGTATTAAAATTGTATCGCAATAGGGAATGTGAAATATTACGTGTAAATGATTTTTCCTCTTAACACAAAACTATCTTAGTTAGAATCAACTAGGTAGCCCTTTATATGGAGAGGGGCCTGTGTTAGCCTGTTGCGGCGGGAGACCAAAGCGTAGCGTGGACTCCCCGGTGGGCTCCCAGAAACACAGGCCCAGAGGCTCCATGTCAAGGGCTACCGGTCGGTTTGTTGGCCGGCTAACTTTTATATGGCCATCTCTGATTCTATCCTATCACCAAAGTATATGACAAATTGGGAGATGCAATTTTTCCAATCTTTAACTGGCATAGTCCATTTTTTTGCTGCTTCAACGGTGGCCAGGTAAATAATTTTCTTCAGTGAATCGTCTGTTGGATAGGCAGTTTTAGTTTTGGTTACTTTCCGTAGTTGCCGGTGGTAACCCTCGATGATATTAGTAGTATAAATCATTTTACGGATTTCATATGGGTATTTAAAATAAGCTGTTAACTCAAGCCAATTCTTTTCCCAGGAACGAATTATAATGGGATGTCTTTTACCCCAGTTTTCTTTGAATATTTCAAAGGCTAACTCAGCCTCTTCCAGGGTTAATGCCTGGTACACTTGCTTAAGATCAGCCATCAACTCCTTTTGTTCTTTGTATGGCACATACTTCAGGGAATTACGGATTTGATGGATTATGCAAAGCTGAATTTCGGTATGGGGGAAAACAGTGTTTATGGCCTCAGAAAACCCGGAAAGCCCGTCTTTACAGGTAATCAGGATATCTTGCACCCCCCTGTTTTTGAGGTCATTACATACACCAAGCCAAAAGCTGGCACTTTCATTTTCCCCAATCCAGATGCCAAGTATTTCTTTTTGGCCTGCCATATTTAGGGCCAACACACTGTAGGCCGCCTTGTTTATTATCCGGTTATCTTTACGTACCTTGAAATGGATAGCATCAAGGAAAACAATAGGGTATATACGGTCAAGTGTCCGGGACTGCCACTCTGCAATCAGTGGTAGTATTTTGTCTGTTATCTTGCTGACCATGGTAGGGGATACGTCGATACCGTAGATATCCCTCATGTGGTCCTCAATATCACGTGTAGACATACCCTTGGCGTACATGGCTATAATTTGGTCTTCAAGCTGGTTGGATGTCTTTTCATATTTACCGATAAGCCTTGGTTCAAATTCACCATTACGATCCCGTGGGATTTCCACTTCTGTCTTGCCGAACTTAGTCTGGATAGTTTTCTTATTGTAACCGTTGCGACTGTTGCCAGTATTATTGCCTTCAATGCTGTGTTTTTTATACCCGAGGTGCTCTTCAATTTCAGCCTCGAATATCTGCTGCAAGGTGTCCTTGAATAGATTCTTGAGCATCTCATGTACGTCTTCTACGGTGCGGCAATCCTTTGCTAATTCCTTGATCGTTTTGTCTTGCATGGCTTGCATAAATGGTCATCTCCTTTATTGGTAGTTATAACCATTTACACTAAATTAATTACGTTCTCTCGCAATAACGAATAAACACCCCCGAATATTCATTGGTTATCCTCGGGGGTTTTATCGTTCGTCTGGAGAGGATTACTTTCTAATATATTTTCCACTTCTTTAAATCCTGTTGGAAATGCGTAATTGTAACGTGCAGGAAGCGCAAAAACGTGTCTGGTGTTACGGCCAAGTTCATTAGGCCCCATAGGCGCTGCACCAATATGAAATTTTCCTTGCTGAAGTGAATTCCATTGGGTAAGAGTAAATATCATGATAGGTATATCCTGTCGCTGGTTTTGAGTAGTCCATTGAGGATGTCTAATGGAAATCATCGGACCAGTTTCAACAGTCTTAACACCTTGTGGGCTTTCTGGAGCGGAACCCTCCCATTTGTCAGTTACGATCGAATAACCTTTCCAACTCTCCGGTAAGGAAAAACTAAAGCCATATTGGGTATTTCTGTAGGCAATTGAGTTAGTTTTCTCGTACGCGACGAGCGTGACAGCGTCAATAAGCCAGCGATTATCGATTTTCTTTACCACGAGAGTAATTGGCCACTTTGCGGCAACCCCGCCGCTCACCTTCTCCGTGCTCGTTATTTCAATGATTTCGCCTTCAACTTCGTACGTATCTTCCGATAATTTTTCAATGGATAAAATTTCTATGCGCTCCGGCCACGGACTTGAAAGCATCCGCCCGGGAGCATTTAGAGGATCGCTTTGCCATTCTGCAAGAAGTGTGGGGGATACGAAATCGCTATAGTTTTCTTGCATACTCTTACTCACTATATCCTTAGGGGCTTGAAGCGAGACTTTTTGGAGTTTGCTGCCGAAATCCTCAACCAGGTCGGCAACTGCCTCCTTATCGCTTTCACCGGTTTGTTGAGAGCTTTCTTGGGGTAGTTCATCTTTTTTATCAGCCTCGTTCCCCCCACTGGTATAACCAAAGAGAGAAACACTTAACAATAACACAAGTGCAAACAAAAATGGATTTTTCATGTTGCATCCTCCACCTGAGTAATTATCTTCAATTACTTGACGTTTAAAGCCTCTCTTAGGTTCCATTACACGTTACCGGTAATTGGTGATAATGATCTACATTAGGTTCCTCTAGTTAACCTACTTTCTAGATATAAATTAAGTCAAGCTGGGCATTGACAAGTCAACCCTGTTTTCCTGTAAACGCCGGCACTTTTGCCCTTCCTGCCATCAAAAACGCGTGGTGTAATATGCGATTCTCCGACTCCTCGCACCGCTTCGAAATTCACTTCGGGGTTACTTTATAGAATTTCTTACTGGTTCGTGCTTGTCTGTACGGAATGGCCGTGCACGTTAGTAACCATCATTCCAACTATGTTTACCCACCGGCCCTTTTCGGTGCATCTTTCCCAGACGATACGAGGTCTCTTGAATCACGTGGTTGTCTTCCATACCATGCCGCCCGCACACACCTTGGTACGACGGGTAGACTAGAACGCTTTCGCCTCCATAGTGCAGGCTCAACCTTGCCCCGTCTTTGGCCGACCGGTTCATCCTTGGGGTAGCCTTTAATTACGGCCTGGTACTTCTCCTCAAGCCCTTCAGACCTCACCTCACGATGAGCGCCCTGCCCTCCGGGTTTTACCCGGCCCCTGAGGCATTACCCCCAGCTTATGAAAACTCAATTTACCCCAAAATTTAGTGAGACCAAGGAAAGATTACCTTTTCCTTGGTCTCATAGATAATATCACGTTTCCTTATAGAGTGCGCGTTAAAATGATACAACTAATTGCTTTGTTCATTAAGAAATATTTTTGTCGTTCCTTTGCTGATTTTGAATTCGCCAATGACAGTTTTACCGTCGACATCATATAGCGGAATAATTCTAGTGCTAGGTGTGTTACGCTGTATTTCCAAAGCTTCCTTTGGCGTCTTGGGCTGCTTTCCGTTTAAATCTTTAGATAGAACGTAACCAATAGTGCCGTCCTCACCTTCTGCAAGAATTAAATCTGGTTCATTTTCTTCCGTCGTTGCGTTTGCTGCAGAGCCATATGTCTGGCCATTCTCGTTTATCTGATAAACGGGAGCGAGTTCTTGGTTTTGGTTAGCTATTGCAGGGCCAAAGCCAAAGATTCCTAATGATAAGCCGGAAATAAGGGCAACACCGGTAATTACTATTCGTCCAACAAACGACTTAAGCCACATTTTGTTTCCCCCCTTAATACTTAATTATTCGGTATACTTAATATTCGGGCTTTGATATGTGTAATATGAATAGTATCCATCGCCGTTATAAGCTTTAGTCATGCCTTTCTTTATGATATCTAAGGGACAAATAAATAGTCAACAAGCTTTGCCTATTATGCAACTATATGGTTGTATAATGTCCTAAAATGTTTCCCTAAATTTGCCTCGAAGCCAAACCAATACTTCAAAATGTTTGCAAAAGTATTAAGTAAGAGTATGAAAAGCTAATACTAGCGTTAGGGTTTAATAACCCTGACGATTTTTGCCGGCTTTTGGGCCCTAATAGCCCGAAAGCAGAACAGTAAAATCCGGCTTTACCGCGGGTGGCCGGGTGCTGGGCATAACCGCGCGGGCTGTGGGTATCCCCGAGGCCATTGAACTCGCTTATCAAGGCGTATCTCGGGTGAAGTTCAGCGGTATGCATTACCGCAAGGATATAGGTAAAAAGCTAATGAACAGGTAGCCAACGTATACGATTTACAAATGTATCCGAACTATAACCTCCGGGTTTTCCCCGGGGGTTTTTGCCTTTCCGTTTTATACATTATATAATATTAAAAAGTCTGAAAGGTGGAATTATAGTATGTCGGATAATAGAGTTGTTAGATATGTGGATTCTGTGAAATCTAAAAAAGTAAGGGTCTGGGGAAAAGGACAGCTAACCATACCGGTTGAAATTAGAGAAAGGCTTGGTATCAAAGAGGATTCTTATTTGGAAGTATTTCAAATTGGTAAGGCTATCGTTGCAATACCTGAAAGGTTGCTTATCAAAGAGTTGGCTGATAATTTTCAGAAAGAAATGTTTAACGATGACATTGATCTAGAGAAATTACTTCTAGAGTTGAGGGAAGGCAATCACGCTTATGAAACGGAATAACATCTTCTTGGACAGCAGCGTGATTATAGCAGGTCTAGCTTCAAAAAAGGGTGGTTCTTATGAGGTCTTGGTACTGGCTGAGTTAAACATTATAATCCCGTGCATTTGTGAGAATGTTGTAAGCGAAGTATATCGTAATGTGCAAAAGAAGCTTCCTGCTGGTCTGGTGCATGTATATTCGCTGTTTAAAAATTTGCCATTTAAATTAATAGACCCAACCGAGGAAGATATAGAAAAAGCTAAAAAAATGATTAACGAGAAAGATGCTGCTATTTTAGCAGCAGCCATAACGGGGAAAGTTGATTGGTTGCTAAGCTTGGACAAACATTTTCTAGAACTGGACCTGGGGGATAAAATCGGCATGAAAATTAGTTCACCGGGAGAATTTTTACATAAGTTTCCTTTCTAATTCGATAGACTCTTGATTTTTTCTTAATGAGCTTGTTCGAAAAGGTAGGCTTTGGTGCCGGATGTTGAAAGGTTGAAAATCAAAGATTTTCAACCTTTCAACACCCGGCACCTATCAAGTCGACGAAAGCTTTAAGGGACGGAGCCTCTCTTTTTTATATTAACACTTTACCGAAAAAAAGGATTTGTTTACAGGTTGTCGAACTGCATATTAGGTAACCAGAAATAACAACCTAAATATGTATTAATAAACCTGGGAGGAATAATAAGGTGGCTTACACCGGAAAATTACGCGATCCTTTACTGGATCAACTTTTTGACGCTATTTTAAAGCTCAACAATACCGATGAGTGTTATCAATTTTTTGAGGACGTTTGCACGGTTACAGAATTAAAAACCATGGCGCAGCGGTTGGAGGTGGCCAGAATGCTGCAAGGTAACTTCACTTACGGTGAAATTGCTTCCCGTACGGGGGCCAGCACGGCCACCATTAGCAGAGTGAAGAGATCTTTGAATTACGGCGCGGATGGTTATAAGACAGTACTGGACAGGCTGCAAAGCGCAGGTGATGCAGGTGAAGATAAAAATTAATGTTGACAGTAGAGAGATACTGCTTTAATATTTTATTGTATCATCGCTTTAATGTATTAAAGGAGGGCATTTTTTGATTCGCATAATAAGATCAGTGGATAAAGCCCTGTCCAATCTGTTACAAAGTAGAACTGTGGATTTGGAAAAGGTTGAGAATGTAGTGAAGGATATTATTAATGCTGTCCGGGATGGTGGAGATGACCAATTATGTGCCATAACCAACAGGTTGGACGGTGCTGATCTGGCACCTTCGGACCTTCCGGTGGGGGATGCTGAAATAAAGGCTGCTTATCAAAAGGTAAGTGATCGTTTTTTAGCAGCATTGCGTGTGGCCGCCCAAAATATTTATCGTTATCACTGCCGCCAGCTGCGCAATTCGTGGATCGACCCGCAACCCGACGGTACCATGCTGGGGCAGATAATCTCGCCCCTGAGCAGGGTGGGTATCTATGTGCCCGGGGGTAAGGCGTCCTATCCTTCCTCGGTGTTGATGAACGCAATTCCCGCTGCAGTGGCGGGGGTTAAGCAGATAGTGATGGTTACGCCACCCGACTCCAGCGGCGCGGTGAACCCCTATACACTGGTGGCGGCCGCCGAGGCGGGGGTGACAGAGATTTACCGGGTGGGCGGGGCCCAGGCTGTAGCTGCGCTGGCCTATGGCACTCCAACCATTGCCCGGGTGGATAAAATAACGGGTCCGGGAAATATTTATGTAACGGCGGCCAAACGGCAGGTGTTTGGCGCGGTGGATATAGATATGCTGGCCGGCCCCAGTGAAGTGCTTATTGTTGCCGATGAATCGGCCAGTCCAGAGTTTGTGGCTGCGGATATGCTGGCCCAGGCAGAGCATGATGAACTGGCCTCATCCATACTGGTGACGCCGGTGGTTGGGTTAGCCGAAAAGGTGCAGCAGCAAATCAGTAAGCAGCTCGCTAAATTGAGCCGGCGCAAGGTAGCCGAAAAATCAATTAACGAAAGAGGGGCCATCATTATCACTGCTACCCTGGATGAGGCTGTCCAGGTGGCCAATTCATTTGCTCCCGAGCACCTGGAGTTGCTGGTGTCCGATCCCTATCGCTGGCTGGGGTCAGTGAACAACGCCGGGGCTGTTTTCCTTGGACATTATTCACCCGAGCCGGTGGGCGATTACATGGCCGGTCCTAATCATGTGTTGCCTACAGGTGGTACGGCCAGATTTTTCTCACCCCTCAATGTAGATACCTTTATGAAAAAAACCAGTTTAATTGGGTATTCCCCCAGGGCACTGGCCAGGGACGGTGAGCATATTGTTGCACTGGCCGGCACGGAAGGGCTGGACGCCCACGCGGCATCCGTGCAATGTAGATTGTCGGTGCTGGCCGAAAGCTTGAATGATGGATTGTCCGGTGCACAGAATATTAATAGCGGTGCAATCAGCCACGGGCTGCCTACCCTACCCGCATTAACCGATAATAAATATGCTCCGCGTAATTTGCCGGGCATGTCTGGGATCAAGCCCGGCTTTGGCGACTTGCCCGGGCGGACGCCGCCGCAAAAGGGGAGCAATAACCCGGCAACTAATTTTAACCGGTGGAATAACAACCCGGGGGAAGGGGAAAGACGCTGATATGGAAAATCGATTTGACCCTGGCCGGTTGGTGCGGAAAGGTCTTCAGGAACTGGTCCCTTATCAAGAGATAACTTATCCGGGGGTGATTAAACTTAATGCGAATGAAAACCCCTATGACTTTCCCGAGGAAATACGGCTGGCCATTAATGAAATGCTGGGACCGCAGTCTTTTACCCGCTATCCGGATGCCATGGCGCAACAGCTCGTGCAAGAACTGGCCCACTGTCACGGTGTAAGTGCTGAACAAATTATGGTGGGCAATGGCTCGGATGAGCTGATCTTGGATCTAATGCTGACTTTTGGTGCCGGAAACCGGGTGGTGATTGCCGTGCCCACCTTTTCCATGTATGGTATCCATGCCCGGGTGGCCGGTGCTGAAATAGTGGAAATACCCAGGCAGTTTGATTTTGAACTGGATGTGCCGGAGATTGTCAGGGCAAGCGGCGATGCAGCTTTGGTGGTACTTTGTTCACCTAATAACCCCTCCGGTAATTCGGCCACAGTGGAACAAGTGCAGTCCATACTGGATAACTGTCCCTGCCCTGTGGTGGTGGACCAGGCTTACGTTGAATTTGGCGGTCCGGATTTCCTGCCGCTTCTGGACAGGTATCCCAACCTGGTAATTTTGCGTACCTTTTCAAAAGCTTACGGTCTGGCGGGTCTTAGGGTGGGCTATTTATTTGCTCAGTCTCAAGTGCTGCAGTATCTTTTTAAAGTTAAACAACCGTTTAACTTAAATACTTTCTCCCAGGTGGCTGCGCTTACCGTGTTGCGTCACCGGGATGTCTTCGCCCCGCAGGTGGCTGAGATAACCAGGCAAAGGGACATATTATATAATACAATGCAACAAATGCCAGGTTTTGATGTGCTGCCTTCGGATGCCAACTATTTAATGTTTAAAACTGGTTATTCGGCCGCGGATGTTTTTGATGGTTTACTCTCGCGGGGTGTACTGGTGCGTAATTTTGGTGATCCGCTGTTATCTCAATATCTGCGAGTATCCGTGGGGCAAACCGAGGAAAATGTGATTTTTTTACGCTCATTACAGCAGGTTATTGCCATGCTTGGGGAGAAAGATTGAATGGAAATAAAAAATATGCGCAGTGCGGAAATCAATCGGGAAACAAACGAAACCTGTGTATCGCTGTACCTGGCCTTGGATAGTACCGGTAAATCTGAAATCAATACAGGCGTGGGTTTCATGGATCACATGCTGGACCTGCTGGCCAAGCATGGCGGCATGCAGCTTAAGCTGCTGGTCCGGGGTGACCTGGCGGTGGATGCCCATCATACCGTAGAGGATGTGGGCATCTGCCTGGGACAGGCGCTTAAAACAGCGCTGGGTGACAAGCACGGCATAGAAAGATATGGACACGTGCTGCTGCCCATGGATGAGGCACTGGTGGCGGTAGCCCTGGATTTTAGCGGTCGCGGCTATTTAGCCTTTGATGTGCCGCTGCCCACCGCAAAAGTGGGGGATTTCGATACCGAGCTGGTGGAGGAGTTTTTGCGGGCCTTTGCTACAAACGGTGCGTTAACCCTGCACGTGCACATGATGGCCGGCAAGAACACACATCATATCATAGAAGCTGTTTTTAAGGGATTGGGCCGTGTTTTGCGCTCAGCTGCTGAAATTAAAGACCCCCAAAGGGGATTGCCTTCCACTAAAGGTGTACTTTAATTGGGAGAGGGGAAAAATCTTTTGATTGCCATTATTGATTATGGTATGGGCAATTTGCGCAGCGTTGCCAAAGGTTTTGAAAAGACGGGCGTCACCGTGGAAGTAACCTCAGACCCACAGGTGCTTAAAAAAGCCTCGGGGGTTGTTTTGCCCGGTGTGGGGGCATTTTCCGATGCCATGAATAACCTTAAAGCGCATGGCCTGGTGGATGCTATATATGGTGTTATTAATGCAGGTAAGCCTTTTTTAGGTATTTGCCTGGGGCTGCAGCTGTTGTTTCAGTCCAGTGAGGAATGGGGCACTACCGCCGGACTGGGTGTGTTTCCTGGTCGGGTAAGGCGTTTGCCGCCCGGGCTCAAAATTCCGCACATGGGCTGGAATACATTGTCGTATAAAAAAAACTGTCCGCTTTTTCGGGATATCCCAGAACATGCCGCGTTTTATTTCGTTCATTCCTATTATGTGGAACCTGCCGATCCGGAGTTGACGGTGGTTACCACTGAGTACGGCATGGAATTTACTTCCGTTGCCGCCAAGGCCAATGTGTTTGGTATTCAATTTCATCCGGAAAAAAGCAGCGCCCTGGGCCTGCGCATTTTAGAGAATTTTGGGAGGTTGGTTGAAAAATGTTAATTATCCCGGCTATAGACCTGCGGGCTGGGAAGTGTGTACGCCTGGTGGAGGGTAAACTGGACCGCGAGACCGTCTATTCCAATGATCCGGCCGCTGTAGCCCGAGTATGGCAGGGCAGCGGTGCCCGCATGCTGCACCTGGTAGACCTGGATGGCGCCTTTGCCGGCTCGCCCAGGAACCTGGAAACTATTCAGGAAATTATCAAAGTTTTAAATATACCAGTGCAAGTAGGGGGCGGCATTCGTGATTTGA
This sequence comes from Desulfoscipio gibsoniae DSM 7213, assembly GCF_000233715.2. GTDB lineage: Bacteria > Bacillota > Desulfotomaculia > Desulfotomaculales > Desulfallaceae > Sporotomaculum > Sporotomaculum gibsoniae. The sequence continues at coordinate 2,505,645 of NC_021184.1, read as the reverse complement.
TCACCGTTGAACGGTTACTGCAAATGGGAGTGGCCAGGGTTATTTTGGGTACGGTGGCCATCCAGAACCCGGCGCTGGTGGCGGATGCCTGTGCGCGCTTCGGCAGCGAACATATTGTGGTGGGTATTGACGCCCGCGATGGTAAAGTGGCCATTGAGGGCTGGGGGCTGACTGCGGAAAAGGATGCATTGGAATTGGCTGATGAAATCAGCCAAATGGGGATCACCAGGGTGGTATTCACTGATATTTCCCGCGACGGTACTTTAAAGGGGCCAAACACTGAGGCTATTAAAAAGTTAGCTATGTCCAGTAAAATGAAAGTGATTGCCTCGGGTGGTGTGTCCACCATAGAGGATATTGTTGCGCTTAATGAGCTGGCTCCCCTTGGTGTTGAGGGAGTTATCGTAGGTAAAGCGCTATACGCCGGTACTGTAAACATTGACGAGGCCCTGGCATTAGAAGGGAAAAAACAGTCAGTATCATGTTAATGAAAAGAATCATCCCTTGCCTGGACGTCACCGGCGGGCGTGTGGTCAAGGGTACCAACTTCGTTAATTTAAGGGATGCGGGGGATCCAGTGGAACTGGCCGCATTTTACGACCGGGAGGGTGCGGACGAGCTGGTTTTTTTGGATATCACCGCGTCCGCCCAGGGGCGTAAAACTGTGCTGGATATGGTGTACCGCACGGCTGCCGAGGTATTTATCCCCTACACCGTAGGCGGGGGAATCAGCACATTGGAGGACATCCGGGCCATGCTTTCCGCCGGTGCGGATAAAGTTTCTATTAACACCGCTGCAGTGAAAAATCCCCGCCTGATCGCCGAGGCGTCGGCCCGGTTCGGCAGCCAGTGTATTGTGGTGGCCATAGATGCCCGCCGTGTGGGGCAAGATAAATGGGAAGTATATATTCACGGGGGACGTACACCTACCGGCATTGATGCTGTGTCCTGGGCGGTGCGGATGGAAGAGTTGGGGGCTGGTGAAATATTACTGACCAGCATGGACCGGGACGGAACCAAGGATGGTTATGACATACCACTGACCAAGGCTATTGCCCGGTCTGTGCAAATACCGGTGATTGCCTCCGGCGGGGTCGGTGACCTTGATCATATTGTTGACGGGCTCACAATTGGCGAGGCCGATGCCGCTCTCGCCGCTTCCATTTTTCACTTTGGTACCTATTCCATTGCACAAGCCAAACAGTATTTACAAAAACACAATGTGCCCGTGCGCATTTAGCTTAACAAAACATTAAATATAACTGAGGTGTGTGACAAGGTGCAAGTAAAGCAAATAAGACCTGAAGAACTTAAATATAACAGTGATGGATTGATACCGGCCATTGTGCAGGATGTGGCGACCAAAGAAGTACTGATGCTGGCCTATATGAACAGCGAATCGGTGGCCAGAACGCTCTCCACCGGTGAAACCTGGTTTTGGAGCAGGAGCAGGCAAAAATTTTGGCATAAGGGTGAATCATCCGGTAATGTACAAAAAGTAAAGGAACTGTATTTTGACTGCGACCGGGATACTTTGCTCTTGCTGGTGGAGCAAAAGGGTGCGGCCTGCCACGAGGGGTATTACAGTTGTTTCCACTACGCGCTGGCAGGGGACGGTACAGTTACCGTTAAGGGAGAACCACTGTTTGATCCCGAAGAAGTATACGGTAAAGAAGGAAAGTAGTTGTTGATTTTGCGCAGACGGTATGATATATTTTTCAGCCGGGGGGCATTGGCCCTCTGCTTTGAGCTGTAGGGAGAAAATAGAACTGTGATTACCGCTATGTAAAGCCACCGCAAGGTGGCATTTTAATCTAATATTACCGTGGATTTAGTATATTTTAAATTTTGTGCACATGCAGTGTCGCATATTAGTGAAAAATAAGTTGGAGGTTGTTATGGATTTAACCGCGCTGAATGAGGCGCAGAAAAAAGCAGTTACTTACCATGACGGGCCGCTTTTGGTGCTGGCCGGGGCGGGCAGCGGCAAAACCCGGGTGCTCACCACCAGAATTGCTTATTTACTACTGGAAAGGGGTGTTGACCCGTATAACATTTTAGCTATCACGTTTACCAATAAAGCGGCCAGGGAAATGCGGGAAAGGATTGCGGCCGCAGTACCGGAGCTGGTGCATGATCTCTGGGTGTTTACCTTTCATGCCACTTGTCTGCGTATTTTGAGACGGCAGTCCGGATTTGCCGGGTATACAGCTAATTTTGTCATTTACGATGCGGATGATCAGAAAACTGTTATTAAGGAGTGTCTCAAGGAATTAAACCTGGATGATAAAAAATTTTCTCCGCAGGCTATGTCGGCGGCCATATCTCAATCTAAAAATATGCTTTACGGGCCGGCGGAGATGGAAAAGAAGTCTTACGATTATTTCAGCCAAACTGCCTGCAAGGTATATAAACTTTACCAGGACAAGCTGCGGCAAAATAACGCGCTGGATTTTGATGACTTGCTGATGCAAACAGTGCGGCTGCTGCAAAATAACCAGGCTGTGCTGGACTATTACCAGGAGAAATTCCGTTACATACTGGTGGATGAATACCAGGATACCAACCATGCCCAGTATGTACTGGTTAATTTATTGGCTCAGAAGTATCGCAATTTATGCGTGGTGGGAGACCCGGATCAGGGTATTTACGGCTGGCGGGGGGCGGACATTCAAAATATCATGAGTTTTGAGCGGGACTACCCGGATGCTGCTGCCATTGTTCTTGAGCAAAATTACCGTTCTACCCGCACTATACTGGAATCCGCCAATGCAGTAATCCGGCATAACCAGGACCGCAAGGAAAAAAAGCTGTGGACCGCCGGATCTCCGGGCGATCCCGTTACAGTTTTTACTGCTCGGGATGAGCATTCCGAGGCGCGTTATGTGGTGGACCGGATTAGTCGCTGGCACCACGTATTTAAAAAACCGTACCGGAATTTCGCAGTTTTATATCGCACTAACGCCCAGTCCCGGGTGCTTGAAGAAAAATTCCTAACCACCGGAATACCGTACACCATCGTGGGCGGGCTGCGCTTTTATGAGCGTAAGGAAATTAAGGACCTGTTAGCTTACCTGCGGCTGCTGGTCAACCCTAATGACCGGTTGAGCCTGCGGCGGGTTATTAATGAGCCTAAAAGGGGCATTGGTGCTGCATCATTAAATAAAATATTTACCAGAGCGGATGAGACCGGCCAGGCGCCCCTTACCCTGTTGGAAAACGCTTCCAGTATTCCCGGCCTAACCGGCAAAGCTGCTAATGCAGCCCGGTTTTTTGGCCAAACTATGGGTGATATCAGAAAACGGATGTCAGCTTTGCCTATTACTAGACTGGTGCAGATGGTGCTGGAGGAAACCGGTTACTGGCAGGCGCTGGATAACGAGCGTACTGTGGAATCCAGAACCCGTATGGAAAACCTGCGTGAGTTTTACTCGGTTACCGGTGAGTATGATGGGCTGGGTGATGGCAGTGGCCTGGAGGATTTCCTGGCTTCTCTGGCCCTGGTTACGGATCTGGATAATTATGAGCAGGACGCGGACCAAGTTACTTTAATGACCATGCACAGTGCCAAAGGGTTAGAATTCCCTGTGGTATTTATAACTGGCCTGGAAGAAACCGTCTTTCCTCACTCCCGTTCTATGGATGACAGGTATGAATTGGAGGAAGAAAGAAGGCTGTGTTACGTGGGCATAACCAGGGCGATGGAGCACCTGTATCTGACCCATTGCTGGCAGCGTACCCTTTATGGTTATACCAGGATGAATGAGCCTTCCCGCTTTTTACAGGAATTGCCCCCTGATTTGCTGAACACCCAGGATCCTTTGGATAAACAAGTAAGGAGCAGCACGGTTAAGGAACCTTCTTCAGCTAATCCAGCAAACATGGGGCCACTAAAGGACAGTCAAGCCGGTCAGCGTCCGGGCAAAAATATATTCTATAGCGCCGGGGAACAGGTGTACCATCGCAAATGGGGGCAGGGCACCATCGTCGATGTAAGGGGTAAAGGAGATAATGCCGAGTTGAAAATAGATTTTCCCGGGCTGGGTATTAAGACGCTCCTGGCCCGCTACGCACCGCTGGAACGTTAGAAGGGGGATTGAGTCATGGGCGGCGGGCATGAACAGATTCGCCAAACTATTGATAAGCTGCGCCGGGAAATTGAACAGCATAATTACCGGTACTACGTGCTGGATGCGCCAACTATAACGGATACGCAATATGACCGGTTGATGGCGGATTTGCAGCAAATGGAGAGGGAATATCCTTTTCTTGTTACTCCGGATTCGCCTACCCAGCGGGTGGGGGGTAAACCCCGGGAAGGTTTTGCCACGGTACAGCACACGATAGCGATGCTCAGCTTGGCCAACGCCTTCGGCGATGCAGAACTTATAGAGTTTGATCGCCGGGTTAGGGGGACTTTGGGTAATGAGTCTTATGATTACGTGGTGGAACTGAAAATTGATGGTTTGGCGGTGTCGCTGACCTACCAGGATGGTATTTTGGTTCGCGGGGCCACCCGGGGTGATGGTGCAACCGGGGAGGATATCACCGTCAACCTGAAGACAATCCGCAGTATACCGCTGCGCTTGCATAAGCCGGTGGACTTGTTGGAAGTGCGGGGTGAGGTGTACATGCCCAAGAAGTCCTTTATAGAATTAAACCGCCGGCGTGAGGAGCGGGGTGAGCCTCTTTTTGCCAACCCGCGCAATGCGGCAGCCGGCTCACTGCGCCAGCTGGACCCGGCGGTTACAGCCGGACGCAATTTGAGTATTTTTGTTTATGGTATTGGTGCCGCAGAGCTTCCCGGTGAGGGGTTGCCGGAATCGCACAGTGAAAGTTTGAAATGGCTGGAGAGCCTGGGACTACGTGTTAATACCCACCACCAGCTTTGCCGGGATATTGGCGAGGTGATCAGCTATTGCCGGATTTGGCAGGATAAAAAGGCAGCCCTGCCCTATCAAATAGATGGTATGGTGATTAAAGTCAATTCACTGGACCAGCAGTCCGCCCTGGGTGCCACCATGAAAAGCCCCCGTTGGGCGATAGCCTTTAAATTTCCCCCCGAGCAGGCCCAAACCATTGTGCGGGATATAATTGTCAGTGTGGGGCGCACGGGGGTAATCACACCCACCGCGCTATTGGATCCGGTGTCCGTGGCGGGTTCCACCGTCAGCAGGGCTACTTTACATAACGAGGATATCATTCGGGAAAAGGATATTCGCATTGGTGACCGGGTGATTATTCATAAAGCCGGTGATGTGATACCCGAAGTGGTGGAGGTGTTAAAGGATCATCGCACAGGCGGGGAAAAGATGTTCAGTATGCCGGTTGAGTGTCCGGCCTGCGGCGCTGAGGTGGTACGCCTCAGCGGAGAAGCTGCCCATCGCTGCACAGGGGCCGCCTGCCCGGCCCAACTGCTGGAGGGGCTGATTCATTTTGCCTCCCGGGGGGCTATGGATATAGCCGGGCTGGGACCGGCCGTGGTTACTCAGTTGGTGGAGGCCGGGCTGGTTGGGGATGTTTCCGATTTATACAACCTGACCGTAGAACAATTGCTGAGGCTGGAACGGTTTGCGGACAAATCAGCGGAAAACCTGGTGCGGGCCATTGAGGCCAGTAAAGAAAACCCATTACACCGGCTGATATTTGCGCTGGGCATCCGGCACGTGGGTGAGCGGGCGGCCCGTGTACTGGCCGAACATTTTGGTGATCTGCGCAGGCTCATGGATGCTGATTGTGAAGAATTGATCGCTATTATGGAAATAGGCCCTAAAATAGCCGAGAGCGTGATTAACTTTATGCGCGAGCCCCAGAACCGGGCTTTAATTGAGCGGCTCATCGAACACGGCGTCAATGTGGTGGCCGAGGCTGCGCCCGCAGCCGGGTCAGGCGGCCCGTTGATAGGAAAAACCCTGGTGCTGACAGGCACCCTGGCGGCGCTGAAAAGGGATGAGGCCAAAGAGTTAATTGAAAAAGTCGGGGGCAAAGTGTCCTCATCGGTAAGCAAAAAAACCGATTATGTGGTGGCGGGTGAAAATCCAGGCAGTAAGTATGAGAAAGCCGTCAAGCTGGGTGTGCAGGTAATTGGTGAAGAGGATTTATTGGATCTGGTAAAATCCCATCACTAACCAGGGGGCATTCTTGGCTATAATATGACTATGTAACTATCTGGAAATTAATTTTACATTCTACTATTAATACCGCTCGTGTGTCAGGGATGTTTTTTAGCGGGTTGACCGGGCGCTTTTCGGTTTCGAAAGTGGATTATCTATACAACTACCGGGCGGTATTGGCTGAGTTGCCCGCTTTGGGGAGCTTTGGTATAATAATGTCAGTTTTTGATAGATAAGGAAGGTGTAGCATCATGGTTAGTATCAAAGATGTTGAACACGTGGCGGTGCTGGCACGTTTGTCATTTACCGATGAGGAAAAGCAAGTTTATGCCAAACAGCTTAGTGATATATTGGAGCACGCTCGTAAACTGCAGGATTTGAATACTGATAATATACCGCCCACCGCGCATGTATTGCCCTTACAGAACGTCTTTCGGGAAGACCGGGTGGGCGAGCATATGCTGGTGGACAAAGTGCTGGCCAATGCACCAGATCGGCAGGATAACTTTTTTAAAGTGCCCAAAATTGTTTAGTTGCTTGAAAAAAGTATTTACCCGACAAGACTATGTTTATTGGATCAATGGTTGGAGGGAAATGTATTGCAATTACATTACTTAACTGCACACCAGTTACATGATATGCTGGTTAGCAAGAAAATCAGTGCTGAGGAAATTACCAGGTCAGTATTTGACCGCATCGAGCAGGTGGAGGAAAAGATACGTGCCTACGTTACTTTGACCAAAGAACAGGCAGTCAGCTGTGCCCGTTTGGTGGACAAGGCCAGGATGGAGGGTGAAGCATTGCCGCCCCTGGCTGGTATACCGGTAGCTGTAAAGGATAATATGTGTACCAAAGGGGTGCGCACCACCTGTGCATCCAAAATTTTATATAACTACATACCCCCTTATAACGCTACCGTCATGGAACATTTAAATGAAGCCCGAGCCGTTATGGTGGGGAAAACTAATATGGATGAGTTTGCTATGGGTTCATCCTGCGAAAACTCGGCTCTTTTTACCACCTGCAACCCCTGGGATACCAACCGGGTGCCGGGTGGGTCCAGCGGCGGTTCGGCGGCCGCAGTGGCGGCCGGGGAAGCTATCCTGGCCCTGGGTTCGGACACCGGCGGTTCTATCCGCCAGCCGGCGTCATTTTGTGGGGTGGTGGGCATGAAACCCACCTATGGTGCAGTATCTCGTTATGGATTGGTGGCTTACGCCTCCTCGCTGGACCAGATCGGCCCCTTTGCCAGGGATGTTACAGACTGTGCTCTGCTGTTGAATGTCATTTGCGGGCATGATCCGCTGGACTCTACATCGGCGCCATATGATGTGCCGGATTATACTTCATTTCTTACCGGGGATATCAAGGGCGTAAAAATAGGGGTGCCCCGCGAATATATGGGTGAAGGCATCGACCCGGCGGTCAGGGAAGTCATAAAAAAAGCCATTGATATATTTACCGGGCTGGGCGCTGTATTGGAGGAAACCACTCTGCCTCACACCGAGTACGCCCTGCCGGCCTATTATCTAATTGCCCCGGCCGAGGCCAGTTCCAACCTGGCCCGCTATGATGGGGTGCGCTACGGGTACCGGGCTGAGGACGCCGGAGACTTGGTAGATATGTTCGTGAAAACCCGCAGCGAGGGATTCGGCCCCGAGGTGAAAAGAAGAATTATGCTGGGCACCTATGCCCTTTCCGCAGGCTATTACGATGCCTATTATAACAAAGCTTTAAAAGTACGTACGCTGATTAAAGCTGACTTCGACCGGGCCTTTGAACAATTTGACCTGTTGCTGGGGCCCACCGCCCCGGTTACCGCATTCAAGCGGGGTGAAAAGGTGAACGACCCGCTGCAGATGTACATGGTTGATATCTGCACTCTGGCGGTCAACCTGGCCGGTATTCCCGCCATTTCCATCCCCGCCGGTATGGTCGACAACCTGCCCGTAGGGCTGCAATTAATGGGCCGGCCTTTCGGCGAGGGTGATATACTGCGGGCTGCCTATGCCTTTGAACAAAATACCGATCACCACCGTAAGTTACCCGAGTAAATCCCTGGAGGTGTACCAATTTGGCTCAATATGAGGCTGTTATCGGCCTGGAAGTGCATGTTGAATTAAAAACCAATACCAAGATTTTCTGTCATTCCAGCACCGAGTTCGGTGCCGATCCCAACCATCACGTATGCCCGGTGTGCCTGGGGTTGCCCGGAGTGCTGCCCGTAGTGAATAAAAAAGTAGTGGAATATGCCATTAAAGCCGGTCTGGCACTGAATTGCCAGATTGCTTCTTTCTCTAAATTCGATCGTAAGAATTATTATTACCCTGATTTGCCGAAAAACTACCAAATATCCCAGTATGATTTACCTATCGCTGAACATGGCCACCTGGAGATAAATGTTAACGGCACGGATAAGCGCATTGGTATTACCCGGGTGCATATGGAGGAGGACGCCGGTAAGCTGGTGCACCAGGGCACTATTTCCACCACTCCATATTCACTGGTGGATTACAACCGCACCGGAGTGCCGCTGATAGAAATTGTTTCCGAGCCCGATATGACCAGTGCCGATGAAGCTGTGGCCTACCTGGAAAAACTAAAGGCGATTATCCAGTATACCGGAGTGAGTGATTGTAAAATGCAGGAGGGTTCGTTGCGCTGCGATGCCAATATATCCGTAAGGCCGGTGGGACAGACCGAGCTAGGCACCAAGGCCGAGCTTAAAAATATGAACTCTTTTAAAGCATTGCATAAAGCGATAAGTTACGAAATTGAGCGCCAGATGGAAGTGCTGGAAGACGGGGAAAAGGTGGTGCAGGAAACCAGAACCTGGGACGAAGCCAGGGGTGTAACCCTGTCCATGCGCAGCAAGGAGGAAGCCCACGATTACCGTTATTTTCCCGACCCCGATTTGGCCCCTCTGGTGATTGCCCGGGAATGGGTTGATGAAATAAAGGCCAGCCTGCCCGAATTGCCGGATGAGCGCAGGAAACGTTTGGTAAGCGCCTATGGACTGCCCGAGTACGATGCCGCGGTGCTGACTACCACTCGTGAGCTGGCGGATTATTATGAACAATGTGTAGAACTATTTAATAATCCCAAGCTGGTCAGCAACTGGATAATGGGGGATCTGGCCAGGATGATGAATGCCAGCGGTCAGGAAATCGGCGATGTGCGCATCAGTCCCGCCCAACTGGCCAAAATGTTGCAATTGTTGGATAAGGGCACTATCAGCGGTAAAATTGCCAAGACTGTATTTGAGGAGATGTTTAACACCGGTAAAGATCCCGGTCAAGTGGTGGAAGAAAAAGGACTGGTGCAGATTAGCGATGCTGGACTGATCGATAAGGTGGTAGAGGAAGTAATTGCCGCCAACCCCAAATCGGTGGAGGATTACCGGGCCGGCAAAGAAAAGGCCATTGGTTTTTTGGTGGGCCAGGTGATGAAATCCACCAAGGGTAAAGCCAACCCGGGTATGGTTAATAAACTGCTTAAAGAAAAACTGGATAAATAGATTACCAAGAGCAGGGAACCCCCTGCTCTAATACATTTTATGCATAATTTGCATTATGGACATATGGCTATGTATACAGCATTATGATGCGCTAAATCTTTTCACTTTTGAGGTAATATGATAAAATTATAATTGTATTATAATTTTGGTACTCATAATTATACTAAATATTTTATATAAAATAAATTACCTGGAAGGAAAGGAAGATAACTAAATGATTGAAAGACCAAAACTAACAGCTGAAGACATTAAGATTATTGACACCACTTTACGGGACGGTGAACAAACCGCCGGTGTAGTATTTGCTAATAGGGAAAAAGTGAGAATTGCCAAGTTTTTGGATGAGATGGGTGTGCACCAAATCGAAGCAGGTGTTGCCGTCATGGGCGGCGATGAAAAGAAAGCCATAACCCAAATATGCCGGTCGGGACTCAAAGCCAGTATTATGGGTTGGAATCGCCCGGTAATTAAGGATCTTGAAGCCTCCATCGAATGCGGAGTAGACGCAGTAGCTATTTCTATATCCACTTCCGATATTCATATTAAACACAAGCTCAGAACCAGCCGGGAATGGGTACTGGAACATATGGTTGCAGCGGTAGAATTTGCTAAAAAGGAAGGCATGTACATTTCCGTTAACGCCGAGGATGCTTCCCGCAGTGATTTGGAATTTTTGGTCCAATATGCGAAGGCCGCCAGGGAAGCCGGTGCCGACCGGCTGCGCTATTGTGATACAGTGGGCATATTAGAGCCGTTTACCACATATAACAATATCAAGTATATACTGGAGAATGTAGATATTGACATTGAAATGCATACCCATAATGATTTTGGCATGGCCACTGCCAATGCTCTGGCCGGTGTAATGGCTGGTGCCAGGTGGATTGGCGTGACCGTAATGGGCCTGGGTGAACGGGCTGGTAACTCGGCATTGGAAGAAGTGGTTATGGCTTTAAAACATTTGCATAAACTTGATCTTGGTTTTAAAACAGAAATGTTTCGCGAAGTGGCGGAATATGTATCCCGTGCCTCGGGTAGAGAATTACCGGCTTGGAAGGCCATCGTTGGATCCAACATGTTTGCTCACGAATCAGGTATCCATGCTGACGGGGCACTGAAAAACCCGAAAACCTATGAACCGTTCCAGCCTGAGGAAGTGGGTCTGGAAAGGCAGATTGTGGTTGGTAAACACTCGGGCACCGCGGCTCTTAAAGCTAAATATGCTGAATATGGTATTCGCTTATCGGAACACCAGGCCGAAGAATTATTACCCAAAATTCGCTCCTATACGGTTTCATTGAAGCGTCCCTTGTTTGACAAAGAGTTGGTTTACATTTATGAAGATTATTTCGGGGGCATTATAAGAGACTAGCTAATTGCTATACATTTTTTACTTTTATTCAGTTATTGGCACTAAGTTGATCAGACGTTTAATATTATCTTTAGGTTTGGCAAAAGCGTTCAGTAGATCCCTTATATTGGGATGCTGAGCGCTTTTTTTTGTGTAGTAATCAGCGGGTCGACGAAAGCTTGATTTTTTTCAGATATAATGGCTAATCAAAAAGTTGTCAAATAGCCAAACGAACTACGGCTTTGTGTATAAAACAGGGTATCACGAAGGATAATATTCTGCAGGAACAATGATTCTTAAATAGTAAAATGGAGGGTGATAATCTTGGCTAATCCAACCAATTTCGGTTCTGGAGAATATAAACTAAAGGCTATGCACGAAGCACGATACCCGGGAGGGGTTGTGGTGGATCCCACCCCTATTACGAGTGGTGAAGAAATTACTGTACTGTACGACGGGTTACTGGCGGCCAGCGGTGCTACTCAGATCTACTTACATGTAGGGTATGGTGATGCTAGGGATTGGCGCAATATTAAGGCCCATCGAATGTCGAAAACAGGCTGGGGATGGGTGAAAACTTTAGAAATGCCGGACGACAGTCGATTTAATTTCTGTTTCCATGATGGATACGGCAACTGGGATAATAATAACGGTCTTAACTGGAGTTTTGAAATTCATAACGGCAGAAGGCACTAATAAAATAAATCTTAGTAAACCTGCCCATTACTATGTGGTATTAACCGGCACCACAACAGTATTTGGCTCAACAAACACCTGTCGGCGTAAGGGCAGGTGTTTTATTTTGTAAAGAATGTTATTTTTTATTTGCCCTATAAAAGGTTTTGGTAAACGTTGCTGTTTTTATAGAAACCTGTGCAGAATTTATAATAATTTAACTGCCATTTACATAATATATAAATGTTGCCTTTTAGTAAGCTTAAAACCCGTAGAAGGAGGACCATTAATGCGCGTGGCTATGTTTTCCTGGGAATACCCCCCTAAAAGTGTGGGTGGATTGGCACAGCATGTGTATGACCTGACCAATGCCCTTTCCGATATGGGGGTTGAGATACATCTTTTCACGATGGGTGAACCGGGGTTGCCTGAAATGGAAAGGGTAAACGGTGTTCAGGTATACCGGGTGATCCCATATAATGTTTCGTCCCCTGACTTCACCACTTGGGTAGCACAGCTAAACGTAGCCATGCTGGAAAGAGCCATTCCAGTGTTGAGTGAAAATGAGGGCTTTAATATTGTGCACGGTCATGATTGGCTGGTGGCCTATGCAGTTAGGGCTTTAAAACATGCCTTTCGTATACCGCTTGTGGCAACCATTCATGCTACGGAATACGGCAGAAACTATGGTTTACACAATGATACCCAGCGGCATATCAGCGATGTGGAGTGGTGGCTTTGCTACGAGGCCTGGCAGGTGATCTGCTGTAGTCACTACATGGAAGGGGAGATGAAATATGTATTTCAAATTCCCGATGATAAATTGAGGGTTATACCAAACGGTGTGGATCCTGAAAATTTTGTGCACAAAAACGACAAACGAACACGCGATGACTATGCCTCTCCTAATGAGAAAATTGTTTTTTATGTAGGTCGGCTGGTGCGTGAGAAAGGCGTGCAGGTGTTGCTGGATGCTGTACCCATGATACTGGCCAGGGTGCCCAATACCAAATTCGTCATTGCCGGGAAAGGTCCCTATATGCAGGAACTACAGGGTCAAGCTGCCCGCATGGGTATAGCCAAAAGTATATATTTTACCGGTTACATTGATGATTATACTCGTAATTCACTGTATAGCTGGTCGGATGTGGCGGTGTTCCCCAGTTTATATGAACCCTTTGGCATTGTGGCTTTGGAGGCCATGGCGGCCCGCACACCGGTGGTGGTTTCCGATACCGGTGGTCTAAGTGAAATAATCAGACATAATGTGGATGGCTTAAAAGCCTACCCGGGTAACCCGCGCTCACTGGCCGATATGATAATAAGTGTGCTGCAAAACCCCCGGCAGGCACAGCAACTCCGGCATAACGCTTACCAAACAGTTTTACAAAAGTTCAGCTGGCAAGATATAGCGGCTAAAACGCTGCATATATATAAAAAGGTGTGGGATGAGCACCGCAGCAGCAACTGGCATGTCAGGCAAGGCGGCTTGTTTGGCCGTTTCTCCAAGGTGCTGGGTAGAAATTATAGTTAGTTTGGCATTTTGTATGGGGTATAAGAGTAATGCCCGAGATTATTTTTGGAGGGATGTAGGTTGAAAGCCATTATTATGGCAGGTGGCGAAGGGTCACGCTTGCGGCCGCTCACCTGCGGGATACCCAAACCGATGGTTCCGGTGATGAATCGCCCTATTATGACCAGTATCATCGACCTTTTACGCAAGCATAACTTTACGGATATCGGGGTTACCTTGCAATATATGCCTGAAGTCATCAGTGATTATTTTAGTAACGGCAGTGAATATGATATCAATTTAAAATATTTCATTGAAGAGACTCCCTTAGGTACGGCCGGCAGTGTGAAAAACGCTGAGCAATTTTTGGATGAACCCTTTATGGTCATCAGCGGTGATGCGCTGACTGACTTTAATCTTACCGAGGCTATGGCATTCCATAAAAAACAAGGGGCTATGGCTACGTTGGTATTGACTAAAGTACCCTGTCCGCTGGAATACGGGGTGGTTATCACCAGTGCCGGAGGGCAGATTAAACAGTTTTTGGAGAAACCCAGCTGGGGCGAGGTGTTTAGCGATACCGTCAATACAGGTATTTATATTTTGGAACCCCAGGTGCTGGATTATATACCGGCGGGTCAGAAGTTTGACTTTAGCAAAGATTTATTCCCTTTGCTTTTGAATGAAGGTAAGCCGCTTTTTGGTGTGGTGCTGGACGGTTACTGGTGCGATATAGGAGACCTAAGGCAATATTTACAGTCTCATTACGATTTTCTCTCCGGTGCCGTTAACCTGACTTTGCCTGAAAAGGAAATTATGCCGGGAGTATATGCCGGCCGGGAAGTAAACATAGATGACACAGCTATAATCAGTGGGCCTGTGCTGCTGGGCGATGGTGCTACCATAGGCAAAGGGGTTAAAATAGATCAATATACAGTAATCGGCCCGGGATGCACGATACAAGACGGTGCCTCCATTAAACGAAGCGTGCTCTGGAATAACGTGTTTATCGCTCCAGGGGTTAACCTGCGCGGGGTTGTGCTTGCAAGCAGGGTGCAGGTGCAATCTGGAAGCAGTATTTATGAAGGGGCGGTTATTGGCAATGACACGGTAATTAAAGAAAGATGTGTTGTTAACCCCGATATTAAGTTATGGCCGCATAAAATGGTAGAAACCGGTTCGGTGGTACGGGAAAGTATGGTTTGGGGCAGCCGTGCCCCCAGGCGTATTTTTGGGCTGGAAGGCGTATCCGGTATTGCCAATGTGGAAATCACCCCGGAATTGGCGGCCCGGGTGGCAGCGGCCTTTGCAGATGCGTTGGGTGCAAAACCGCGTATTTGCTTAAGCAGTGATGTTTACCTTTCGTCAAAGCTAATTAGGGATGCATTGAACTGTGGTTTGCGGTCGGCTGGGGCACAGGTATGCCAATTAACCGACGGTGTTACCCCCGTACACCGTTATGGGGTTCGCCAGTTAAAGTGTGCCGGGGGGATGCATGTAAGGATATCTCCCAGACAACCAGGAGCTGTTAATATAGTTTTTACCAACCAAAATGGTGGCAATATATCCCGAAGCGTGGAGCGTAAAGTGGAAAATCTGTTGGCCCGGGAAGATTTTAAACGGGCGGGATTTGACCAAATTACAGAAGCCCGGCTGGTCCCGGAAATCGCGGATAACTACTTGCAATTTCTATTGCAAAGTGTTGATAAAAAAGCGATCAGAGAAAAGGGACTGAGTATTGCAACTATTTATGACCCTGATTGTTCAGGTCAGTTTTTAAAGCCGTTGTGCAGGGAGTTGAACATTAGTCTGCATAGGCTTACTTTGAATGGACCGGTGAGACTGCCCCTGAACTGGTCCAAATACAGGGAAATGACCAGCCAGGTGGCAGCTGCTGTGACCGGTCAGGGGTTATCCATGGGACTGATTATGGATTCCGGTGCCGATCACCTGGCGCTGATTGATAACCGGGGACGGACAGTGCAGGATAACCTGCTGGTATCCCTAATGGCATTGCTGATATTGCGCTCTCGGGGGAATGCCGTGGTGGTACCTGTAACAGCTCCCCGGGCAGTAGATTTATTGGCTGAAAAATTCGGTGCACGGGTGATACGTACTAAAACTGCCGTGCAGGATTTTTATGAAAAACTGGTATACCAGGACAGCTTGTCCAATAACGAGCCGGCTTCGCAGATATCACAGGCCCTGCTGCATTTTGACGCGCTGGCAACGGTAATAAAAATAGCTGAGTATGTATCAGTAAAGAAAACCGATTTGGCCGGTCTAGTTGATGAGATTCCGGCATTTTTCATGGAGAACAGAGCAACTGCAGTGCCATGGGCAACCAAAGGGACGGTTATCCGCAGCTTGATCGAGGAGATGGAATCCCAGGGGAACCTGGAATTGTTGGATGGGGTTAAGGTTTATCATCCCGAAGGCTGGGCACTGGTACTGCCGGACCCTGAAGAGCCTGTCTGCCGGGTGTTTAGTGAGGGTAGTACTATGGAGATAGCGGAATCGCTGGCTGATTTTTATATCGACAAGATCAATAAAATTGTTGGCCCGGTCGATAAAACGGGCTAAAGGTTAGAAATAGGGGCTTAAGCCCCTATTTCTAACCTTGTTGCGGCCACTTAATCATATAACCCTGTTAACCTATTTACCTACGCTTATTTGACTATCTTTTATAATTGGTGCACCCAGGGGAATAACTGTCCTTCCAAAAGTTGTGTTTAACACTACACCCCAGGCGGTATATAAGCCAAATACACCGGCAATACCAAGGAAGTTTCCGGATATTACGTGCCATTCATGACCAAGTACACCCATATCCATAAAAGCTACTACGGGAACTGCTATGTCAAGGGCCAGCACCACAGCTAATAGGCTTAATGGTGACTTGAAATACCCCGGCGTCCAGGTTAATAACGCTATGGACAGAGCCAGCCAGGCCCAGCCATCAATACGGGCATCCACCGTCCAGCCGTATATACCCGCAAAGTACTTAAATATTAGTTCCAGGCCGGTTACAAGCATAAAGAAGGCCGAGAAAAAAGTAAAGATATTGCCGCCCAGTATATTACCGTGGTTTAGTTCCATGATGCCTACAATAACCTGCACAACAAAACCGCCAATGAGCCAGATTCCCAATAAAGCTATGGCGGAACTTTCAACTTTACCGGTATGCACAGCGTAAAATGTAAAACAAGCCATTGCCAGGGCCACCAGGCCCGCGGGTCCCGGGTTTGCCGGTGCGTGTCCGTGAGACATAGGATACCTCCTTTTAATGTATAATTGGTGCGGTGTTAACTAACCGTCCTGCAGGGGATATCACCTCCCGGAAATTTTTGTTTTATTAACACAATTAATCATAAATTGTTATTTGCAAAAAGCATGTCAGTTAGTTAAGGAAATTACAAACGGTTTAATATACCCCATGAAATGTAATTCTGGCTACCTTAACGGTTATACTAACGGTTTCAACATTTTTTAAATGCCAATTCGAATTATCATATAGTTTACACAAAAATAAATATTCAGTTAATTCAGCCAATATAACTTGCTTGCAAAGTCGCAAAAACCCAACCCCTTAATCAGGGTTGGGTTAAGTGTAAATCTCTATTTACACTGTATACATTTTAAGCATCCTTTAGGAGCTTTATTAGCCGGTGGCGGAGTATACCTGTCCATTCATATTTTTAAAATAATTTAAATTTATGTCGGGAAATATATTATTTTTATACTCCAAATCACCTAACATACCTTCGTCTAAACTATTGCTTTTGATTTGCTGATATAGCTGCAGAAAATTATGCACATGCTGCTTGGTGCGCCTTATAGCGTAATCCACCATAGTTCCCGTAAACATGATAAATGCCCAATCGCTGCTCTGGGCCAGTAACAACTCTCTAGCGGCCTGCTTTATTGCTCTAAGCCTAACACCGCTGGCGTAGGGGTTAGTTTCCACCAACTCGGTCATTTTGCTGGCCATAATGTGCAGGTGCCGGTAAACCCAGTCGTTTTCCCGGCTTAGCCATACTTCGTTATAGCCATTGTTGCCCCATGTGGAGGGGCAGGGGCGGGCTACCTGATTGCAAGGATATTTTTTCAAATAATCCTGCGGCGTAACTGTTGCAATGTTGGGAAAATCATAATATATTTTACGCAGCACGTTTTTCAGCCAGTCCGGTCCTTCAAACCACCAGTGACCAAACAGTTCGGCATCATAGGGAGCAATAATAATGGGTTCCCGGTCCATGAGCGAATTTAAGTGCGCTATTTGGTGTTCCCGGTTGAACAAGAAGTTGCTGGCATGGATTTCGGTTTTACGCAGTGCATTTTCCCGGCAATAGGGTTCCTTGTTACCTTCCTTGCCAGTTACGCGAAAGTATTTTATTCCGGTGTTGACTCTAATACCGTCCGGATGAATGTAAGGGTGAATGTAATCGTATGGTAAATCGTGCCCGATATCTCTGTAGTACTCACGGTAGTCATAGTCACCCGGGTATCCTTCATTGGAACTCCAGACTTGCTTGGATGATTCCACGTCCCGTCCGAAAACAGCTACCCCGGTGGGACAAAAAATAGGGGCATAAATGCCATACTTGGGACGGTGTGATGCAAACAACACTCCATGGGTATCCGTGAAAAAGTACTTAATGCCGAATTCCTTTAATATGTTATCCACACCGTAAGTATAAGCACATTCAGGCAACCAAATGCCAGGTGGCTTGTGGCCGAAGTGCGCGGTATAAAGATCCACTGCTACGCCCACCTGGGCGCGAACTGCTTCGGGCTGATTAATAAGCAGCGGCAAAAAACCATGTGTTCCCGCGCAGGTAATCACCTCAAGCCGCTCGTAATCCTGCAGTTTTTTAAATGCGCTTATAATATTGCGGTGATATTTTTCCGCAAAAAGATATCTGATGCGGTAAAGCCGATCTCTGTACATTAGCGCAGTGGGATAAAAGACAGTGTCCCTGGTGCGCACCGTTTCCTTTTCGGCCAGCTCTATTAATTTATTTAAATGCCTGAGGTACCTTTCCTGCAAAAGTTCGTCCGTTAACATGGTTAATAGTGGCGGTGATATGGAAATGGTTACCCGAAAAGGTATGTTTTCCTCGACAAGTTCATCAAATGCGTCAATTAATGGTAAATAAGTTTCTGTAATGGCCTCGTAAAGCCATCTCTCTTCTAAAAAATGCTCGTGTTCCGGATGTCTAACAAACGGTAAATGTGCGTGCAATACAAAACAAAGGTATCCTTTACCCAAAATTTACTCTCCTTTATTTGTAATCTAATATTATTTTTTCTTATTGCCGAGGCCGGGTGAGCTTATTCCCAGAGGGATAATGCCCATACCCCTGGCAACCTCCTCTGTCACCATGGGGGAACTGCCCATATGCAGGCGGGTGATAGTGCGATAAATTCCCTCAATCCACATCCATTCTTCATCCAGCAAGTTGGAGATGGCCATGCTGGGTGTTTGCACTATATTGGAACGCAGCAGGGTAATAAACGTACCATCTGGAAAAAGCCTGCCCAAGTCTACACAAAATGTAGAATTGGGACGTGCTACGTCTATATGCCAGCTATCCACATAATCACTGATGGGAATGTCCATAAAGTCGTTGGCATTGGCACCGTTAAAACTATCAATACCTGTTATATCGTATACCCGCAAAACAGACCGAGAGCTGCTCCATGCGTCGGCCCCGTACTGATTGCTGAATTCTTGCTGCTTGGTGGCCGATATTTCCCAGTAAGCAAAGATCCAATTAGGATCGCGCACCATTAGTACCATGCGATCCATACCATAATGCCATGGTATCTCAGGCATGTTGGGTTTTGCTGCCGGTTGAGGTGGAAATGTCACGGGAATAGCCAGTTCTTCTGCAAATTCTTCCCGGGTTACCATCGGGACTTGCCGAGGTACAGGTTTTTTTTGTTTGTTATGGGCCGACCATAAAAAAACGGCCAGGAGCACCAATATTAGTGCGCCCCCCAGAACCCAGGTAAAAGTAGCGATCATGCAATGCCCTCCTTGTATGAAATTATTATCAGCAAAATAAAAAACCGGCGGTAAATTAATAAACTTAACATTTCCGCGGTATAATTGTTTTATCCTCAAAGCCTTTTTTATTATTGCCACAACCTTTATTGAATATAATGCTTTTGTAGCTTATGATATAGATTGCGAAAAAATATTAATCAACCAGGCAGGTATATTTATTTAAATGCGAGAAAGATTAAATATTTTTATGATTACCGGGAGTGAATCATATGTACAACATTGCTACGGATCAGCAAGTACGCGAAATACTGCAAAACAGCCGCACTATTGCGGTGGTTGGCCTATCTCATAAAACCCATAGGGATAGTTACCAGGTAGCCCAATATATGCAAGCTAGGGGATACCGTATTATTCCCGTAAACCCACGGATTAAAACAGTACTTGGTGAAACTGCTTACCCTGATTTATTGTCCGTCCCGGAAAAGGTGGATATAGTCAACATATTCCGCCGCAGCGATCAAGTACCCCCCATTGTGGATGAAGCGCTTAAAATTAATTCTGGCGCTGTATGGATGCAATTGGGTATTATTAATGATGAGGCGGCCGAAAAATGTAGTGCCAATGGGGTCCCTGTAATTATGAATAAATGTATTAAAGTAGAGCATGCCAAACTTTTGCCCGGGGAGGTTTAGAATGGTTAATAAAAAAAAATTCTAGAGCTGCTGGCTGAATATATTCCACATGCCGAACCCACTTTGCATTTCCGTAACCCTTTTGAATTATTGATAGCTGTTATTTTATCCGCCCAGTGCACTGATAAACAGGTAAATAAAACCACGGCCGGTTTATTTGAAAAATATAAAACACCGCAAGATTTTGCGGTTTTAAGCCAGCAGCAGTTGGCAGATGAAATAAAGGGGTGCGGCCTGTATCGCAACAAAAGCTTACACATCATTAAAACGTGTAAAATACTGTCGGAAAGATACGGGGGGCGAGTGCCGGATAATCTTGTTGATTTAGAGGCTTTGCCAGGAGTAGGCCGTAAAACTGCCAATGTGGTACTGAACCTGGCCTTTGGTAAACCTACCTTTCCCGTTGATACACATGTTTACAGAGTAGCCCGCAGATTGGGACTTTCCTTCGGTAATACGCCCCGCAGGGTGGAAAGGGATTTAACCGACCTGATACCCGAGGCCGAACGGGGTATCTGGCATCACAGGTTGATACATTTCGGGCGGTCTTGTTGTACGGCGCGAAATCCGATCTGTATTGATTGTGTAGTGGCGCAGTATTGCCCAAAAGCAAAAAAGCAGACTCAAACCTTGAGTAAGGAGAATTGATTATTATGCATTTGGTGCTGGTGGAACCGGAAATACCGGCTAACACAGGCAATGTGGCCCGCACTTGTGCTGTTACCGGTGCTGAACTGCACCTGGTAAAGCCACTGGGTTTTTCAGTTGATGACAAACATTTGAAAAGGGCCGGTCTTGATTACTGGCACCTATTAACTATCCATTACCATGATAATTTTACAGATTTTCTCAAAGCCTATCCTGGCTGCAGCTTTTACCTGGCCACAACACGGGCCGGGCGAGTATATACCGATGTGCAATACGGGCCGGATGACTTTTTAGTGTTTGGAAAAGAAACTGCCGGATTACCGGAGGATATTATCCGGCGTTTTATGGATCGCTGTATTCGCATTCCCATGCTCAGCGAGGCCCGGTCTTTAAACCTATCTAACTCGGTGGCCGTAATATTGTTCGAAGCCCTACGGCAAAACGGATTTCCCGGACTTCGGCAAACAGCTGTACAACGTGGTTGATGATTTTCCCAACGGGATGCTAAACCCTTGCCAAATACATTGGATTTGCTAAATAATAAAACTTTGAATTGGGGGGCCTAATATGTTAATGACTATACCTGAATTGCGCTCGGCATTGGAACGTGAAGGTTATATATGCGAAGAAGAAGTGGCTGTGACCATCTACCTGGCCCTTACTCTCAATAAACCTCTGCTGGTGGAGGGAGCGCCCGGCGTTGGAAAAACTGAAATTGCCAAGGTGCTGGCCGCCATATTTAATACAGAACTGATACGTTTACAATGCTACGAAGGACTGGATGAGAATAAAGCGTTATATGAATGGAATTACCAGCGCCAGTTGATCAAAATTCAAATTTCCCGGGATAATGCACAGGGCGAACAGCTGGAGCGTAATTTATTTAGTGAGGAATATTTATTGGAGCGTCCATTGCTCAGGGCTATCCGGGCCAGTGAAAAAAAGGTTTTACTCATTGATGAGGTGGATAAGGTTGAGGCGGAATTTGAGGCCTTCTTATTTGAGGTTTTATCCGACTTCCAAGTTTCCATACCTGAGTTGGGCACTGTTTACGCAACACATATTCCCATAGTTGTACTTACAAGCAACGGGGAAAGGGAACTGTCCGATGGTCTGAAAAGACGCTGCATCTATCTTTATATTGATTTTCCTTCTATTGAAAAAGAAACCTGCATATTACAAGTTAAAGTGCCCGGGGCCGGCGTTAAAATAACTGAGCAAATTGCCAATGCAGCCAACTATATTAGAGCTAACTTAAATTTACGCAAAAAACCCTCCATTGCTGAAACCATTGATTGGGCCAGGGCTCTATCAGCTTTGGATGTGCAGTCATTGGACAGTAATAGTGTAAACAAAACATTAAATGTTTTGTTAAAGAATAAAGATGATCAAGAATTGTTGAGAAATGATACTGGTATTGATAATCTGGTACAAATTACACAAACCGCCACAACCGCCTATGGATCAGGATGTTCCTGCCATGCAAACCATGTTCATAAGAACCATAAGCATTCATAAATTGGAAATTTATAATTTTGAGCTGTAGGAAGGAATTTATTTTTTTTTGTTGAATTTTTTTAATTGTCAAACATTTGCGACAAGGGGGTGGAAGTATGGCTCTGCAAAACAGTTTAAAGAAACAATTGCCGGTAAAGGATGACAACCATATTATTGGTAGTATTGCCAACCCGATTATAGCAGTTGATAATCGTGGACGTATTACTTTGTTTAATCAGGCATGTGAAAAATTGTTCGGATTAACCAATAACCAGGTTATGGGCAAGTTGGTAGCGGAAATTATTCCATATACCGGATTAATAAAAGTTTTGAAAACTGGCAAAGCACACATTGGAAGAAAATTCGTGCTGGGTAATGCCCTTTATGTTGCGAACAGAACTCCCATAGTTCAAGGTAACAGCATTGTGGGAGCCATTGGGGTAATTCAGGAGATTACCGAATTGCACTATTTGGCTAAAGAGCTTAAACAGGTAACCGATCAAAAAAACGCTTTGGAGTCAATATTTAATAATACCAATGAAGGGTATATTTCTATTAACAGTGAAGGCTATATAAATTTTATCAATCATGCTATGGCTAAATTACTAAACCGGGAACCAAAGAATATTATAAATAAACATATAACGGAAATAATTCCTGAGGCCGATATTCATTTAATGAAGATTAACGGTAATGCTCAGCAAAGCAAAATCATGCGCATCGGTAATAAAAAAGTGCTGTTTAGCCGCTATCCGGTGGTTACTGGCGGTAAAGTGGAAGGCGCTGTAAGTAAAGTGGTTTATCAGGACCTGGATAAGCTGGCGGCTTTGGCTAACCGAAGCATGCAAGATAAAACGAAGCCAAACTTATCGGGTGTACATTACACGCTAAAAGAAATTATCGGCACAGGTAAATCCATTGGCCAGCTCAAGGATATTGTGCGGCGGGTGGCCAGAGGACCATCCACGGTGCTGATTACAGGGGAAAGCGGTACTGGTAAGGAGCTTTTTGCCCACGCCCTGCACAGTCATTCACCTCGTGGCAAAGGACCTTATATCAAGGTTAACTGCGCAGCAGTACCTGAGAACCTGCTGGAATCCGAACTGTTTGGATACTATGAGGGCGCTTTCACAGGTGCTAAAAAGGGCGGCCAAATCGGTAAATTTGAATTGGCCCACGGGGGTACAATATTTCTAGATGAAATAGGGGATATGCCCCTAACCATGCAGGCCAAGATGCTCAGAGTGTTGCAGGAAAAGGAAATTGAGCGACTGGGCGGACGCAGCACAAAAAAAGTGGATGTGCGAGTAATTGCCGCTACAAACCGGGATCTGACAGAGATGATTGAAAATGGTGAATTCAGGCAGGATCTATACTACCGGCTCAATGTCGTAAATATAAACATACCGGCACTGCGCGAAAGAAGAGAGGATATTGGTGCTCTGGTGAGCCATTTTATTGAAAAATTCAATCACTCATTTAATCTTCAGGTGACCGGCTGTAGCGAAGATGTCACCAATATATTCCTGGGGTATCATTGGCCAGGTAATGTTCGTGAAATGGAAAACATTATTGAGAGAGCTTTTAATCTGGTGGATGGAAAAGTGATCGAATTGGAACATTTACCACATTATTTGCTAAAACAAAAAGAAAAATATCGACAGCCTCTTATAGAAAAAGCACTGCCGGCTTTGCTGGAAAACGTGGAGCGGGAGGCGCTGTTGGAAGCGTTGGGAAAAACGGGCGGTAATAAGCTGCAGGCTGCTAAATTGCTGGGAATCTCCCGGGCCTGGCTATATAAAAAGATTAAACAGTATCAAATAGAACTGTAAAAACATTGTATAACAAATCTTTTTAAGATAAAATTCCCCTTGAGAGCAAGGGGAATTTTTATCGCGGTGGTAAAATAATAAGGTGGTGGTTTAAAATAATACCATTTGAAACCAGGAAAATAGTGTTCGATCTGCCTGGGCGGCAGGTGCGTTTGTTGGGGGTCAAAGATGTGGAAAAACTAATCACCGACCCTACAGATGAAGATAAAGTGCCCTGTTGGGCGGAGATATGGCCGGCAGCCCGCGGGCTGTCGCAATGGATATGGGAAAACATAAATTTTGATGGTGTCCATTTGCTGGAATTGGGTGCCGGATTGGGGCTACCGGGCATAGTTTGTGGCATTAAGGGAGCGCAGGTTACCTTTTCGGATTTCAACTCATCTGCTCTGGACCTGGTGCGCCTAAACGCCAATCGTAACGGTTTGCATAATTTTTATACCTACCTGGGAGATTGGCGTGATTTTAAGTTGGCAAAGAAGTTCCCCTGGGTCATAGGATCGGATATTTTTTATGACACTAAATTAAATATATATTTAAAAGAGTTAATACCACGGTTAGCGTCAGGCGGGGGAAATCTTTTAATAGCTCATCCGGGCAGGCCGGCCAGTTTCGCGTTTGTGGAAGAACTGGGGGCAGTGGCCCCGCTGGATGAAAAGCGCTGGATGGTACCGATAACTATAGATGATCCCTTTTTCCCTTATTACGAAATTCATATCCACCATATCAGGTTTAACTCATAGTGTAGTTATTGTTATTGAGTTAGATCAAACTACTAACTACAAACCACAAACAATTAATCAACTAACTACCAACTAACTGGTAACCAAACTAACCAAGACGGGGGTTTTGAAAATTGTTTGTCCACCTGCATGTGCACACTGAATATAGCCTTTTGGACGGGGCAGCCAGGATTAAAGATGCGGTAAAAACCGCCGTACAAATGGGTATGCCCTCACTGGCTATAACCGACCACGGGGTTATGTATGGTGTTGTGGATTTTTACAAGACTTGTAAAAAACAAAATATCAAGCCGGTCATAGGCTGTGAGGTATACGTGGCACCGCGTACCAGGCACGACCGCACGCCCCGGGTGGACGATAATCTGCATCACCTTGTGCTGCTGGCCGAGAATAATACCGGGCTGAGAAATTTGTTCAAGCTGGTTTCCCTGGCTTTTACCGAGGGCTTCTACTACAAGCCCCGGGTGGATAAAGAGCTGCTGGCCGCCCACAGTCAGGGGTTAATTGCTTTAAGCGGATGTATTGCCGGTGAAGTGGCCTCTCATATCATAAAGGATAACCCGGCGCAGGCGGCTCAAAGCGCGGCTGATTATGTAGATATATTTGGTAAAGGTAATTATTACCTGGAGCTGCAGGACCATGGTTTTGCCGAGCAAAGAACCGCCAACCGTGGGCTGCTGCAGCTGCACCAAAAATCCGGTATACCACTGGTAGTCACCAACGACGTACACTATGTTTTGCGGGAGCATGCTGAAATGCAGGATGTACTGCTATGTATTCAGACCGGTAGGACTCTGGATGACCCCGGGCGCATGAAATTTCAGTCTCAGGAGCTCTACCTGAAAAGTGAGCAGGAAATGGCCGGATTGTTCGGCGAGCTTGGCGAGGCTATGGAGAATACCGTGCGTATTGCCGATCGCTGTAATGTGGAACTGGAATTCGGCAAACTGCACCTGCCCGAATATCAAGTGCCCGACGGGCATACATTGGACTCTTACCTGCGGGAACTGTGCCTTGAGGGTATCAACTGGCGCTATGGTGGTATAAATGATGAAGTGCGGAAAAGGCTTGATTATGAGCTGGGCGTAATTAAACAAATGGGTTATTCAGCTTATTTCTTAATTGTTTGGGATTTTATTCATTACGCCAGGCAACAGGGCATTCCGGTAGGGCCGGGCCGCGGCTCGGCAGCAGGCAGCGTGGTGGCCTACGTGCTGGGTATTACTGAACTTGACCCGCTAAAGTATGATTTGCTGTTTGAGCGGTTTTTAAATCCCGAAAGGGTGTCCATGCCTGATATAGACATAGACTTTTGCTTTGAAAGGCGTGGCGAGGTCATTGAGTACGTGGCCAGGAAATACGGCTCGGACCGGGTGTCCCAGATTGCCACCTTTGGTACGATGGCTGCCAAAGGAGCTATTCGTGATGTGGGCCGGGTGTTGGGTATGGCTTACGGTGATGTGGACCGTATTGCCAAGCTGGTGCCCAACGATTTAAAAATTACCATTGAAAAAGCTTTGCAGGAGTCCCCCGAATTGAGCCAGGTATACCGGGAGGATGGTCAGGTGCAAAGGCTGATTGACATGGCTGCTCTGCTGGAGGGCATGCCCCGGCATGCTTCCACCCATGCCGCCGGGGTGGTGATCACCAGGCAACCCCTGACCCATTACCTGCCGCTGTATAAGGCTGCGGACGGACCGCTGACTACCCAGTTTGCCAAGGATCCGGTGGAGGAACTGGGCCTCTTGAAAATGGACTTCTTGGGGCTGCGTACCCTGACGGTGATTGCCGATGCGGTGCGCATGATCGGCCAAAACCACGGTGTAAAAATAAGCATTAATGAAATACCCCTTGACGACCCGCTGACATTTGACCTGCTCTGCCGTGGTGACGGGGTGGGCGTGTTCCAGCTGGAAAGCAGTGGTATGCGCGCCATCTTAAAGGATTTAAGGCCTGAGGTGTTTGAGGATATCATCGCCTTGGTGGCCCTGTACCGTCCCGGACCGCTGGGCAGCGGCATGGTGGAGGACTTTATTAAAAACAAACACGGCGAGAAAAAAGTGGTTTACCTGCACCCCATACTGGAGCCCATCTTAAGGGATACTTACGGTGTAATTCTTTACCAGGAGCAGGTTATGCGTATTGCCAGTGACCTGGCGGGATTTTCCCTGGGCGAGGCCGACATGATGCGCCGGGCCATGGGTAAGAAAAAGCCGGAAATACTAGCCGGGCTGCGGGTCCAGTTTACCGAGGGCGCGGAGAAAAACAATGTGGACGGCAATATTGCCGGACAGGTATTTGATTTAATTGAGTACTTTGCTGGATACGGGTTTAATAAGAGCCACTCGGCAGCTTATGCGCTGGTTTCTTACCAAACGGCTTATTTAAAGGCCAACTACCCGGTGGAGTTTATGGCCGCGCTTTTGACATCAGTGAGGGATAATACGGATAAAGTTTCTTTTTATATCGAGGAATGCCGCCGCATGGGTATTGATGTGCTGCCGCCTGACGTAAATATTAGCGGCGTGGATTTTACAGTGGCGGGTGGCAGTATAAGGTTTGGTATGGCTGCGATAAAAAACGTGGGTTTAAATGCTGTTAAGTGCATCATTAATGTTAAAGAGAGCGGCGGCCCATATACAGCATTTGCGGATTTTTGCCAGCGAGTGGACACCCGGTTAATCAACCGCCGGGTGCTGGAAAATCTTATTAAGAGCGGCGCTCTGGATTCCCTGGGTCATCACCGTTCGCAAATGATGGCTGCCATAGACGCGGGGTTGGGGTTGGCTCAACTTACCCAGCAAGATCGCCAAAACGGTCAGCGATCGTTGCTGGACTTTTGGGGAGAAGATGTAAAAAAAACGCTGTCGCTGGATATGCCCAGTATCGAGGAGTTTGATCCCGGGGATTTACTGGTTATGGAAAAGGAGGCGCTGGGCCTTTATGTTAGTGGACACCCGCTATCGCAGTACCGGGAAACAATTTTAAGGCACACCACTCACCAGACAGTAACCCTGGCGGAACTGGAGGATCGCACCGAAGTAGTGGTAGGGGGCATGATAAATGCGGTGAAGAGAATAACTACAAAAAAGGGTGACAACATGGCCTTTGCCAATCTGGAGGATTTGTCCGGTACGGTGGAACTGGTTATCTTTCCGCGTTGCTACCAGCAATGTGCTTCGTTGCTTAAAGTTGACAGCCCGGTACTGGCCAGGGGAGTAACTAATATTAACGGAGAAGATGTCAAGGTTATTGTTAATATGCTGGAAACTATGACCTTGCGCAAATACGGAGAGCTATACCTAAAGATTGAGGACGTTACTATGGATACCATTTCCAAAGTACAGATGGTTTTATGCTCCCATCCCGGTGAGTGCCCGGTTTACCTTTACTTTCCCCGGGACAAAAAGCTGGCCCTGGCGGACAGCCGCTTTTGGGTTAACCTGGATTCCGATGTGGTACAGCAGTTAACCGGTTTTTTGGGCCAGGAACGGGTAAAAATAAAGGATGCCCTGGCAAACCAAGATAACCCCGCTGCGGCCGGGCAAGTAAATAGCTTGTCAAACTGATGAGGCTGTGTTATGATGACTGCTATAATAAGGTAATTTTTATGGGGTGAAAAATATGAGCGAATACAACGAATTAGCCGGGGAATATATTGTAGTTAAGGCGCTGGAAAACGGTGTAACCATCATCGGTCTCACCCGCGGGCGTGATACAAAGTTCCATCATTCTGAAAAACTGGACAAGGGTGAAATAATGATTGCCCAGTTTACTCAACATACTTCAGCTATTAAAATACGCGGCCGGGCAGAGATAATGACCAAGCACGGTAACCTAAGAACAGACCAGACATAAATTGACTAAGCGTACTATGATATAAACTGATGCAAAATATCCAGGGAAATGCCCTGGGTATTTTTTACTGTATGCTTATTGCTAAAAAATACCTGACGGGTCCAGTATTATTATTGCTGGATTGTCTTATGAAACTAACGGGTCTGTTATGTATTGCTCAATATTGGTGAAAATATAGCTGCATATTTAAGTTGTGATAGTAAAAAGTATTATTGTTAATATAATAAATCAGTACCGTCTACAGCGTTTAAGCATAAGCCACTTTGAAGGAGGTAGCAGCTGTGCAGCGTATTGCTGTTTTAACAAGCGGGGGTGATTCTCCGGGTATGAACGCCGCTATCCGGGCTGTAGTTAGAAAGGCTATATACCACGGGTTGGAGGTAATCGGTATCCAAAGGGGATTCAGCGGCTTTGTTGAGGCCGATATGGGGCCAATGAATCTGGGTTCGGTAGCGGATATTATACACCGGGGCGGTACCATACTGCGCACCGCCCGATCGGAGGAATTTAAGACCCCCGAAGGTAGAGCCAAAGCCTATGCCAATGTGCAGCGCTTTGGTATACAGGGATTGGTGGTTATTGGCGGTGACGGATCTTTTAAAGGGGCGGATATGTTTAACAACGAATACAATTTACCTGTTGTTGGTGTACCCGGCACCATAGATAATGATATTACGGGCACTGAATATTCTATTGGTTTTGATACCGCCATTAACACTGTTGTGGAGGCTATTAATAAAATTCGCGATACCGCAACTTCCCATGAAAGAACTTTTATTCTTGAGGTTATGGGCCGCGAAAGCGGATATATAGCTTTGATGGCCGGCCTGGCCGGCGGTGCAGAATCAATACTGATACCTGAACTGCGTCACAGTATGGACGAAGTTTGTGAAAAACTAATTCGCGGTTATAAACGTGGTAAGCTGCACAGTATCATCATAGTAGCGGAAGGTGCTGCCAGCGGCCTTGATGTGGGTAAGCAAATCAGGGAAAAAACCGGGCTTGAAACCAAGGTTACTATTCTAGGCCATTTGCAGAGGGGCGGAACTCCCACGGCATTTGACCGCATCCTGGCCAGCCGAATGGGCGCTAAAGCGGTGGAGATGCTTATGGAAGGATTTCGAAAACATATGGTGGGCATGTTGGAGGACAAGATTGTGGCCGGGGCGCTGGATACTGCATTTAATGGCAAAAGGCCCATAAACATGGAAATATATAACCTGGCAAATATACTATCCATATAGGGAGGGATTATTATGCGGCGCACCAAAATAGTATGCACTATTGGACCGACCAGTGAGAGCATAACTATATTGGAGCAATTAATGCTGGCCGGTATGAATGTAGCCAGGCTGAACTTTTCCCACGGTACCCATGATGATCATGCCCGCCGGCTGGCAGCCGTACGTAAAGCCGCCGGTAATGTGGGCAAAAATATAGCCATTTTACTTGATACCAAGGGGCCTGAGATACGGCTGGGTTATCTGGAAAAGGATTTTGTGCGGCTTAAAACCGGCGATAGTATTACCCTGACCACCGAGACAATTAAAGGCAATGAGAGGATTCTTCCCGTCAGCTACCGGGGATTGCCCAAAG
Organism: Desulfoscipio gibsoniae DSM 7213; assembly: GCF_000233715.2. Lineage (GTDB taxonomy): Bacteria > Bacillota > Desulfotomaculia > Desulfotomaculales > Desulfallaceae > Sporotomaculum > Sporotomaculum gibsoniae. The sequence continues at coordinate 2,475,600 of NC_021184.1, read as the reverse complement.
ACGTTAAACCCAATGACCGGATATTAATATCCGATGGATTGATTGCCTTGCGGGTGAATAGCATAGCCGGAGAGAAAATTAATTGTACCGTGGAAAACGGCGGTGAGATTACCAGTCAAAAAGGGGTTAATGTCCCCGATGTTTATGTAAAAATGCCGGCCATCACTGAACAAGATGAGCGTGATATTATTTTTGGCATAGAAAATAACTTTGACTTTGTAGCCGCTTCTTTTGTGCGCCGGGCTAACGATATACTAATTATTCGTAAAATCATTGAAGATAACGGCGGCCAAATGGATATAATTTCCAAAATTGAGAACCGGGAGGCCGTCAATAAGCTAGATGAAATAATTGAAGTGTCTGATGGTATAATGGTGGCCCGAGGTGACCTGGGTGTGGAGATCCCTCCGGAGGAAGTGCCGTTGATTCAAAAAACCATCATTGATAAATGTAAGCAAGCAGGCAAGCCAGTGATTACAGCTACTCAAATGCTGGAATCAATGATTCAAAACCCGCGTCCCACCAGGGCCGAAGCCAGTGATGTGGCCAACGCCATTTTGGACGGTACCGATGCGGTGATGCTTTCCGGTGAGACCGCTGCCGGCAAATACCCTGTGGAAGCAGTGGAAACTATGGCCCGTATTGCCGCCCGGGCTGAATCAGCAATTAAATTTGATGAATTGCTGAAAAACAGGCGCCGGGTGCTATCTAAAACCGTTACCGACGCCATCAGCCATGCTACCGTGTCTACTGCTCTGGACTTGGGAGCCGCGGCTATTATCACTTCCACGGAATCAGGCTATACTGCTAAAATGGTTAGTAAGTACAGGCCCCAGGCACCAATCATTGCTGTTACCCCCAAGAGGACGGTACTGCGTAAAATGGCGCTGGTCTGGGGGGTGCAGCCGCTGCTGGTAGGTCGCACTGAGGATACAGACAGCATGATCTCTGCGGCTGTGGAAGTTTCTCTGGCTGCCGGGCTGATCAAAGCCGGGGATTTAATAGTTATCACCGCGGGCGTGCCCGTGGGGGTGCATGGCACCACCAATCTTGTTAAGGTACATACCGTGGGTGAAATCATAGCTAAAGGCACGGGGATCATTAAACGGTCGGTGACCGGCAAGGCATGTGTGGCCGATAGTGCTCGTGAGGCGATGGAGAAGATGGAGGATGGTAGTGTACTGGTAACCCATGACACAGATCGCGATTTTATTCCGGCTATTGAAAAGGCTGCAGCTCTAATTACTGAGACGGGCGGGTTAACTTCCCATGCCGCCATCGTTGGCCTGGAGTTCGGCATACCGGTGATTGTGGGGGTGGAGGAGGCTACCAGGATAATCCCCGACGGGGAAGTGGTAACTGTGGATGGTCAGCGGGGTCTGGTATATAGAGGCACGGCAAAGGTTTTATAAACGTATTTTTTATTGGCATAAATTTCAATGACCTGTAGATAAATATTATAATCTTTGTAAAAACCGCCTTGTCGCAGGTTATGCTATAAACCGTGGAGGCGATTATAGCGTGCAGGATTACTTGGTAAACTATATAGATACGCTGGGTTTGGGCGGGTTGCTGGGCGGTTTAATTATCGAGGCTCTGGGCCTGCCCTTTCCCGGTGGGGTAATGATCATGTTTACCGGCTTTTTGGTTAACCAGAACAGGCTTAACTTTTACAGTGTATTTTTGATTGCGGTATTGGCCTTTAATATCGGTGCCACGGCAGCATTTTATGTAGGTCGCTATATGGGGGAACCCGTGCTGTACCGCTATGGCAAATACTTGCGTATTAACCCCCACAAGTTGGAGATGGCTCGCCGTTGGATGCAGCAATCTGCAGCCCTGTTCATTATAGTAGGTAGGTTTGTGCCAATGGTCAGTAACCTTACCCCGTATATAGCCGGTGCCAGCGGACTTAAGCTGACCAGATTTTTATTATATAACATGATATTTTCGCTAATTTGGGTTTCCTTCAATATATCCGTGGGTATGTTATTTGGTTATAAGTGGCCCGCCATAGCAGGCTATTTTCAGCAACAGGTGCCATTGGCGGCGCTGGTTTTGCTGCTGACTTATGTAGCCGTCAAATTGATTATTAATTATTTTCATGCCATAAGGAGTGAAAAGGTATGACCAACACTATTATCTGTCTGGGTGATAGCATTACCTTTGGTTACCCCCTGGGGCCTGAATTTTCCTGGGTAAATCATTTATATCGGCGTACGGGGATAAACCTGGTGAATCGCGGTGTTAATGGGGACACCACTTTGGACATGCTGCGCCGCTATGAACGATATGTTCCGGCATCAAAGGTGACACATGTACATATACTGGGCGGCGCCAATGATGCCTGGATGGGGTTGGATATGGCTGCAACAAAGCGCAATATCCAAGAGATGGTGAAGTTAAGCAGGCAGCAAGGTATTATACCTATGCTGGGCTTGGTTACCCCCCTTACCTCCGACCCGATCGAGGGTGGCACTTTTTTACCCTTTGGTATGGAAGCGATGGTCAGCTGGTTGGCTCGATATAGAAATTGGCTGAGCGATTATGCAGTCAGCGAGTCTATTATGTTGATTGATTATTATACACCGTTATGTATTCCGGGAACTGGCCAGGGTGATGGTCAATATTTTTATGATGAATGTCACCTTAACGATAAGGGTTATATGCTTATGGCGGAGATAGCTGAAAGAGCAGTATTAAAATTGCTGTAGCCGTAGCCGTCCAATTTATGTAAAGTATAGTGTTTGCTGGCTAACACTATACTTTACATGAAAATGTATACATTTGTTTACATTGCTGCTGTTGATCATTATCCCTCTCAATGCAGGCCAATTTATTGGATTATCACCAGAACACCGTTAACATTCGATAAAAATAGCTATAAATACAATTAAACAGGGAATTAAATTAATTATTTTGAAAAGTGGTACAATTATTGCAATTCAGATATAAAGAATATCGTCGTAATCATCACCGCTGTATAAAGCCGTCACGTGGTATAATTATTGCAAGATATAAAGAATATGATGTCTCTAATTTACAATGTAGTAAATCAACAGAGATAAACCGTATTCATTAAGCTGTTTATACCTAGGTAATGGTACTAGTGATAATCCAATAATATAAGGGGGATGTCTATAATGAGAACAACTAATTATGAGCCTTTATCACCTCTGGCCTTTCTGGAAAGAAGCGCCTTTGTTTATCCAGACAAAAAAGCGATTATTTATAACGACCAGTCCTTCACATATGCTGAGTTTAAAGACCGGGTGCAGCGGTTTGCAACTGCGCTAAAACAACAGGGCATTGAAAAAGGGGATAAGGTGGCTTTTCTTTGCCCGAACTTGCCGCCTCTTTTGGAAGCACACTATGCGGTTCCCCTGGTTGGCGGGGTGCTGGTGAGCATTAATATCCGCCTGGCCCCTCAAGAAGTTGCTTACATTTTACAGCACTCGGGAAGTAAAATGCTGTTTGTCGATACTGAATTTGCCGGTGTTATCAAACCTATTATGAGTGAAATAGGGGACGTCAAGATCGTAAACATTTGCGATGTGGAGTCCAAAGTTTTTGACGGTCCGGATTACGAGGAATTCATATCTGTAGACCCCGATGAATTTACCTTTGGGGTGGACGATGAACTACAGCACATAACCCTTAATTACACCAGCGGCACCACCGGCAAGCCCAAAGGTGTGCTGTATACCCACCGGGGGGCTTATTTAAACGCATTGGGGGAGTTGTTGGAGTTCCAATGCAATCCTTCCACCATATATTTATGGACTTTGCCCATGTTTCACTGCAACGGCTGGTGTTTTACTTGGGCTATCACCGCCATTGGCGGCACTCACGTATGCTTAAGGAAAGTGGTGCCTGATGAAATATATAAACAAATTCAAAAGCATGAAGTATCGCACCTCAGCGCAGCTCCCATAGTCTTGATAGGTATGGCGAACTATAAGGGTATTGGGGATGTGCAGATGAAAAAACATTTGAACATAATGACGGCCGGCGCGCCGCCTTCACCAACCGTTATTAAAAATATGGAATCTGTTGGATGTACTGTAATACAAACTTACGGTCTCACCGAAGTATACGGACCGCACAGCGTATGTGAGTGGCAGCCTCAATGGAATGATCTGGCTATTGAAGATCGGGCCAAGATTAAAGCTAGACAAGGTGTTCCTTATGTAACCGCTACTTATATGGATGTTGTTAATCCGGCTTCAATGGAACCGATGCCTCATGATGGGGAAACTATTGGTGAAATAGTCATGCGGGGTAATAATGTCATGGCCGGTTATTATAATCAACCCGAGGATACAGAACAAGCTTTCCGGGGCGGCTGGTTTCACAGCGGTGATTTAGCAGTCACCCACCCCAATGGTTATATAGAAATTAAAGACCGGATGAAGGATGTTACCATCAGTGGCGGCGAGAATATTTCCACTGTGGAAGTTGAAAATGTTATTTACCAGCATCCGGACGTACTGGAAGTGGCTGTAGTGGCAATGCCCCACGAAAAATGGGGTGAGGTACCAAAGGCATTTGTAACTTTGAAGGAAGGTACCAGCCCCACCGCAGAGGATATCATCAAGTTTTGCCAGGAAAGAATAGCACGGTTCAAGGCACCCAAGGAAATTGAGTTTGGTGAACTACCCAAGACATCCACCGGCAAAATAATGAAATACAAGCTCCGGGCCAAGGAATGGGCGGGGCGTGAGAAAAAGGTCAATTAATGCTTGAAGCGTGAAATAAAAATAAAAGTTGTGATCTATAAAAAACAGCAAGTACCGGCTAAATAGCTGGTACTTGCTGTGTTCTGTATAGGAGTGCTCCAGGTTGAAGTTTGGGTTATATCACGCCGGTGCCAGCTTAATGGCACCGGCAGCGGCCAGTTGATCATTTTTTATAGCCAATGCCCCGGTAACTGAATTGATACTCATAGCGAATTCAACTGCTGTTTGCAGATCGTCTTCATTTTGTACCTGGTTTGCTGCAGCTGTAGCCACGGCATCAGCCAGTGCAGCCGATGGCGCCATAATCACCACTGCGTCTGCATGGCCCAGGCTTAGGGAGTGACCTACGGTGCCTGATGAGGTGCAAATACCCAGAGGCATGCGGTGTGACTCAATTTCCAGGGCCAGCCGGTTGGTGAAGGGGGAGGACCCTGCAAAAACACCGATCTTGCGTTTCCGTTCGGAACGCATATAAATATCACCGCCGTTTTCAACGATCACTTCCCGGCAGCGCCTGGCCAGATATAAACCCATGTGCTGGGCAATTGCCCCGGCTACTGCAGACATGGGACCGATGCCGGCGGTGGCGGCGGCCCGGGCCATAATTCTGGCGATCTCGGGAGCGCCCGGGCCTGGCGTATATGGTTCCAACGTGTGATAAAAAGTGTGATCTGCTGTAATGTATTGTTCCAGTTGCGAGCGGATTTTAATTATTTCTTGTTTTACACCATCCACCAGCCCGGCAGTCAGCTTGTCATGGGCAATGCCTATATCCAGGTCTGTTTCCTTAATGGCGATTTGAAAAAATACCAGGTCCTGCTGTCGGTGCAGCAGCCTGTAAGACCGTTCCACGTATTCCTTCAAAAACGAACCTCCATAGCTTTCATTGGACATGCTTTAACACACAAATGGCAAACTACGCAGCGATCACTGTTAAACCGCACCACCATGTCGGGTCTTTCCATATACAGGGCCCCGGTTGGGCAAATATCGGTGCAGGCGCCGCAGCTCACACATTTTTCTTCATTCTGGATGATTTCCTCCGTCAGCGATTGTACACGTACACCTAACCGGCGCAGGTATTCAATACCTTGCTCGGTATTAACCCCTGTAATATCCATTACCAGGGTGCCTTCTTTCTGCGGGTTGACATTGGCCTTTAATATATTTATAACCAAATCATAATCTTTTACCAGCTTATATATGATAGGTTGATCTGCTATGTCAGCGCCGAAACGCAGCACTACTTTTTTTGAGGACATTTTTACACGCTCCTTTTGCGCAAATTAACCCTTCAAGGTGTTGACCTTGATTCCCGCGTCCGCATTCGGTAATAGCTGTACCGGTTCACCAAGCAAAAAGTCGCCTTTTTGAATCCACTGCTTTAACGTACCAGCTATTTCCCGAGCCCGCGGGTAGCTGGAAACCGGCGCTGTGGGTACTTCTTTGCCGTTGACAGTTATTTTGCCGCTTTTTAGCTCGGCGTAACTGACATAGCCCAGGTTGGATGAGTTGAGGTTGGGGAACGCATCGCTGTAATCCATGATGGGGGCGTATAATTCATCGTCCCCGGCCGCCGCATAACGGCAGATTTCCTCATTAAGCAGCGGTATGGGTATGCCAATTCCCACCGTTAAGGTAGCTCCGTAACCGAGCATGCTGGTACCCACCAGCCAGCGCGGGCTCATTTGTTTTAAGTCACCCAGTACTGACAGAGTGGCACCGGCATGGCCATAGCTTTGGCCGTTATCATCCTGATTAACTCCCGGGAAGTGCTGAGTACCGTTCCAAACCACGTAACCAATGCCGCCGCCTAAGAAAATGCGCGTGCCCACCCCGATAGTTTTAAACATAGGGTCTTTTAGCAGTGGGCTGAGCTGTCCCGACGTAGAGTAGTGCGCGTTGGCCAGGTTGGCTTTGAGCATGCCAAGGTAGGTATAGATGGTCCGGGTGCTCAAGTTGACGGCGCAGTTATAGTTCTGGTAAGCATTACGCGGGTTGAAAAGTATGGCTTCATTAATATCGTCAATAGTAATTTCAGTTTCTATTTCCCTGCGGGGATAACAGTCCGTGCCATAGCCGGTGGCTTTAAGCAGCACCTTTTTGCGGGCTACCAGGTCCTGGATGACATGTCCGCCGCCATACCGGAACTCACCCGGGTGAACGCTGTTTAAAGGATCATCTTCGGGCACCTCAGTGGCCCCGATAAAGGCGTCAACAGCGGCGATGCCACTATAGGCAGGTACATCGTTCAGCCAAACTTTATTCATTTTAATACGTGGCTTGGAATGACCCAAGCTTAAAAAAGCGCCGGAAGAGCACATGGGACCGAATGTTCCTGTCGTTACCACATCCACTTCAGATGTGACACGTGTTACTCCTTTTTCTTTAACCATATTGACCAGTTCCTCAGCGGTTACCACTACGGCCTGGCCTTTTTTAATTCGTTCATTAATCTCCTGGAAAGTTTTTTCCACTGCCATTTACGTAACACACCTCCACATTTTTGTGCTCTGCTCCGACAAAATGTAAACCTCTTCCAAGCACAGAAGAGGTTTGCATAATATCTGCACCTCTTATCTGCCAGAAGCTTTGCTTCTGCAGGAATTAGCACCATACTTTCAGGAAAAACAAAAGCTGGTTGCCGGGCTTCATAGGGCCAGTCCCTCCACCACTCCGGATAAGAGCACTTAATTATTCATTTTTTATTGCTATATTAGTTTATCAACTAAGGTGATTGGTTGTCAATAACCCAGATAAATTATTTAGACTATAGGCGTGCTAAATCCCTGGGGTTCCGAATAAAACAATATCGCAATGTCCCCTCAAAAAAATACCTGCCTGCGAATTAATTAGTAGAAAACTAAAAGGAGGTATGATGTTTGAAAAGGATCCTGATCTTAATGATGACCGGCCTGCTGGTAATGGCCCTGTCGGCCGGTGCAGCTTGGGCTAAGCCGGACAATGCTAAAAAGGAAGAGGGACAAACCAAAGTAAAGGCAATGCAGATGTACAAGACCCAGTACAAGGCCATGGTGGACGGTGAGATTTCAGTTAAGAGCAATAATTTTAATGACACTGCAAATCACTGGGGCAGCGCTTCAATACAACGGATGGCGGCTATGAGGCTATTCGCCGGGTACGATGACGGCACTTTTAAGCCCAACAACAACATGAGCCAGGCGGAGATGATTGCGCTGCTGATGAGATTGGTGGACACCGATAGCAACGATGACGAAGAAGAAGATAACGTAAGCAATTACAGTGAAAAGATTAAGGAAGTCCCTGAGTGGGCCAGGAATTCGGTTATAAAAGCCGCAAATTTACAAATAATGAGCTTAAACCGGTTCCATTCTGCACAGCAGGCTTCTCGGGCTCAAACATGTGTGGCATTTGCCAAAGCATTGGATTTAGATCCGATTGATATCGATGAAGTAAATTTTGCCGATAAATTACTGATTGACGAAGAGGATCTTGGATATATTCTGGCTATGTATCAGGCAGGTTATATCAAGGGTGCGCCGGGTAATTACTTCTTACCCCAAAATGGCATAACTAGGGCTGAAATGGCTGCCATCTTGGAAAGAATTCTGGCCGACCTTAAAGAAGACGATGAAGATGAAGATGAAGATGAAGTTGATCTTTCCGACCTGGAAAACGATCTGTTAAGCGACTACGACGAAATTGAAAATGTGCCTGTAGATAATATCAAGCTGGATGGCGACGAGGATAAAGTTTACGTTGAGGTAGAGGTTGACCTGGACGATTACGAGGACGAGTGGGCCGATTTGAATAACAGTGATATCAAGGACTGGTTGAAAGACCTGGTGGGCGATATCCAGGGCGAACTCTCCAAGGATACCATCGTTAGCGGCAAAATTATCAACAGTGATAACGATGTAGTGTTGGTCAGATTTAGAAAAGACGGGACCGATGATCTTTCTATAAGTTATATTATCGACGATGTGAACGACGTGGAGGATGAACTAAAAGGCGATGAATTTGATATAGCCGACATCGAATTCGAGATTACTTCAATCAATTACAACGAAGATGATGAGATCATGGTCGATTTAGAGGCGCAAGAAGATATTTCCTCTAGTCAATGGGATGACTTGGACAGCAGCGACGTTGAGGATGACGTGGAAATCATCTGCGAAGAAATTGCACAAGCATTTCAAGACGATGCTGACGCTGAGCCGGTAATGATTTACATCAATTTATATGATGAAGATTCACATTTGCTGGAAAAATATGAGTATGACGTGGAAAATGAATCACTGGATTAGATTATAAAGGAGTAAAATAAAAAACGGTATCCCATACGAAGAGAGTCGTGGCTTATAATCGCCCGGCTCTCTTATATATTTTTCAGTGCGTTAATACTGCCGCTGGAACTTTATGCCAACAAAGAGGCTGTTATGTTATCCCCGATGAAATAGTTCAAAGCGGTGTTTGCTAGTGTTGGATTTTGGAAAAACAGTCATTAGACATCTCGCAGTAAAATTATCTGCCGTCGCTATATTTCATTATATAATAACTTTTATCAGCGATAATTTTCTGCAGGGCTGTGATAAATCTGTCCACTTCCAGACTGTTGTTATACAGTCCAAAGCTGACTCTCACCAGACCGGGGAAAGGTATATCAGGATTGTTGACAAAATAATCTATATGCTCGGAAGTCAAGTTCAATAATCTTAAGGCGTATGGATGTGCGCAAAACAAGCCGTTTCTTACCTCAATCCCATCTTCACCGGAAAGTATTTTGGCTGTCAGTTCGTGATGTACCCCCCTGATGTTAAAGGGTATAATACTTACTTTTCTCTTATTGATTTGGCTGTATGCATAAATATCAATATGAGGTAGGTATTTCAATCTATTCAAAGCGTAGTTTGTTAAAGCATTTTCATATGCTTCAATTCGTTCAATACCTATACTTTGCATGGTTTTTATAGCCGCAGTTAGCGCGGCCACCCCCATAACATTGGGAGTACCGGCCTCATCCCTTGCAGGGGGTTCTTCCCAATATATAGACTGGTGTGTTACGAGTTTAACGTCTCCTCCGCCTTTATATACAGGTTCGCTATTTGCAAAAACTTCTTGGGGGCCAATAAGTACTCCCACTCCGAATGGAGAATACATTTTATGCGACGAAAAGACCAGGTAATCAATATGTTCCGGTGAACCAAAAGGCTTCATATCAACCCCTATATGCGGAACTAATTGTGCCCCGTCAATTAAAACCTTAGTGCCGTGTTTATGAACTATTTTAGCTATCTCATGAATAGGATTAACGTAGCCTGTTATATTCGAGGCTCCCGTAACCGTTACCAGTTTAACTCTTCCGCTGTATTTTTTTAGTTTGTTTTCCAGGTCATCTAAACGCAGCCTGCCGTAATCATCTATTTCCACATAATCAACTGTAAATTTACCTCTCCAGGGTAAGTCATTGGCGAGGTGTTCCATCCATGTGGAAAGAATTACCTGATTTTTATCATTTTCGCACAATAGATAGGCCAGCATATTGATAGATTCTGTTGTATTCCTTGTATAAATAACAACATCCTTCTCTTTATCCACTTTTACAAAATCTTTTATAACCTGCCTGCCATCTTCATAAACTTGTGTAGATACAATTGATTTATAACCTGCCCCCCGGTGAACAGAAGAATACCAGGGGGCAAAATTATTTATTTCTTTCATAACCGAAAAGAAGGGTGGAGTAGATGCTGCATTATCAAAGTTAACTGCTGTTACATATGTATTATTTGCTAAAGGTACTTTTGTATCCACTCCGACAACCAGGTTTCTTAAGTCAGGTTGCGATATGTTATATTGCAAACGAATCATCTCCATCTATGAAAAAAGTATTGAAAAGGTATCTCATATCCTATCCATTAAACAGACATATATTCCTGTAAGCCTGGCCCGGACTATATTATCTATAAAGAGACTTGGGGTATTTGATTTTCACAAAGCTCTTAAGACGGTCCTTTAATGCACAACAAAGTATAATATCATTTTTTTTATAATTTCACTAATAATATTTAAAATAACGCACCACCTATATAGATTAAATCCCTTTTCCCCAAATGTATTATTCTAAACGCCAGCGCTGGGCAATGGGCATGCGGCGTCCCGGCCCGAAAGCCCGGGAGGTCACCCTCAAACCCGTCGGGGCCTGCTGGCGTTTATATTCAGCAGCGTCCACCCGGCGGGCTATATCCAGCACAAGTTCCCTGCAATGGCCCATAGCCACAATTTCGTCGATGGGTTTTATATCTTCTATATATGCTTTAAGAATTTGATCCAGTACTCGGTAAGGAGGTAGGCTGTCTTCATCGCTCTGATCCGGCCTTAATTCGGCGGAGGGCGGTTTGTAAATCACGCTTCGGGGAATAATCTCCTTTCCCCGGTTTATGTATTCAGCCAGGCGGTAAACCATTACTTTGGGTACATCCGCCAGCACATTCAATCCCCCGGCCATATCCCCGTATATTGTGCTGTAACCCATAGCCATTTCCGACTTGTTGCCCGTGGTTAGAACCATCTGACCTTCGCGGTTGGAGATGAACATGAGTATATTGCCCCTGATCCGGGCCTGTATGTTTTCTTCCGCCAGATCCATAATAGGGTGGCCCTCTGGATTGAAGAGTTCAATGTAAGCCTTAAAGATATTTTCAATGGTCAGGAACCGGTATTCAATACCAAGGTTTTCGGCCAGTAAGCGGGCGTCGTCTCTGCTGCCTTGGGAAGAGTAACGGGATGGCATAGATACACCCAGGACATTTTCCCGGCCCAGGGCAGCTACGGCCAGGACCGCGGTTACCGATGAATCTATGCCGCCGCTCAAGCCCACCAGTGCCCGGCTAAAACCATTTTTATGCAGGTAGTCCCGGGTACCCAGCAGCAACGCCTCGTAAACCCAACTAATATCTTCACGCCCGTATTTATCTAAAACTCCTTTACATGTTCTACAGGTATCAAAAACCGCAAAATCTTCGGCAAATTTATTTAATTGCAGGCATAATTTACCCATCTTGTTGACGGCCACGCTGGACCCGTCAAATATCAGGTGGTCATTGCCTCCGACCTGGTTGACATAGACCATATCCACTTTGTGTTTGGATGCCACCTTGTTGAGCATGTCGGTACGTAGAGCATATTTACCGTAGTGATAGGGCGACGCTGACAAGTTGATAATGATCTCGGCACCCTGCTGTACAAGTTCTTCCACGGGATCTATGTCATACCGCTGCCTGTTCCAGTAATCTTTATCATTCCAGATATCTTCGCATACGGTTACTCCCAGCTTTTTGCCTTTATATACCAGGCAGCTTCTCTCTTTGGCGGGATTAAAATATCTTTTTTCATCAAAAATATCATAAACAGGTAACAAACTCTTATACCGCATCTCCTGCAATTTTCCCCGGTACAATAACGTCGCCGCGTTATAAAGCCCATTGGGGCTTCTCATGGGCGCCCCCAAGATTATACCGGTATCACCAGCGAACCGACTAATTTCCTGCAGCTTAATTTCCACCGCATCCAGGAATTGTTTGTTCAAAAGCAAGTCCTGGGGCGGGTAGCCGGTCAAAGTTAATTCCGGGAAAATTACCAGATCGCTCTGGGCTGCTCTGGCCTTGTTGATATACTCAAATATTTTGCCTGTATTGTAATCCAAATCACCCACCACTGGGTTTATCTGAGCTAAAGCTATGAACACCTCTACCACTCCCGTTAGAATGCTTATTTGTTTATAATACCGGTATTGATAAAATAAAGACGCCCAGCATTTCCCCAAAGGGGAACGCTGGGCGTCTTTGCCACGTTTTAGATCTTTAATGACCTGAGCTGTTTCTTTGTATAAGATTATATACCATGTTAGGCTGGTTGCGAATATTTATTTTGCAAAAAAATGATTCCAACAAATAAGATAAACTACAAAAGTTGTGAGCGTAGTGGAAATGGAAATGTCTTCGGACAGTGGTCCAACAAATAATTTTTGCTGCAGTATTTTACTTCTTGCTTTTTTACAGGCTTAGCTTTATAATTCAATATTAATTGCAAATACTATTCTACAATGTTGTATCAAAGGCAAAGATGCCCCCGTATAGTGGAATAAACCTCTATACGGGGGTTTTATTTTATCTTTAACAGAGGTGAGTTATATGCAATTGCATTTAAAACAAAAATACAGATTTTCACCAGCTCTCGTGGATACAACTCTAAGGGATGGTGAACAGGCACCAGGGGTGGCCTTTTCCCTACAAGAAAAAGTGATAATTGCAAGACTGTTGGATTCGCTTGGGGTCGAGGTTATTGAAGCCGGGATTCCTGCTATGGGTAAAATTGAGCAGACTGCGATAAAGGCAATTTGCAATTTAAATTTGAAAGCACAGGTATTTGTTTGGAACAGGCTATTGCTGGCTGACCTTAGAGCATCTATAGCCTGTGGTGCCCGTAATGTTCATATTTGTGCCCCGGTATCAGAACTGCACATTAAGGATAAACTTAGCAAAAACAGGCAGTGGGTCATGGACTGCTTAGTCAGGGCTATACGCTATGCCAAAGATTATGGCTGCCGGGTATCTGTAGGCGCCGAAGACGCCTCCAGGGCAGACTTCGGTTTTTTACTGGAATACGCTCTACTGGCTCAGGAGGCAGGCGCGGAAAGACTGCGTTTTGCCGATACCGTTGGTGTTATGGAACCGTTTGGTACCCGCAGAGTTATAGGTCTAATGGTGGAAAAGCTGGCGATCCCGGTAGAGTTCCACGGGCATAACGATTTCGGCCTAGCCACAGCCAACAGCTTGGCCGCGTTTACCGCCGGGGCCGACTACATTAACACAACCGTTGGTGGCATAGGAGAACGGGCCGGGAATACCTGTCTAGAAGATATGGTAAAGTTATTTAAAAACTGTGTCAGCTCCAAAGAGGGTACCATTAAAACGGATATCCTGGAAAAGCTCGGTAATTTTGTAGCCCGGGCGGCCAAGAGACCGGCCCAATCCTTTAACCGGCAACTTTACTGCCATAAGCTAAAGCACGGAAGCAAGAGGACCGTCTTTTGCTTACACGGGCAGGCCTGGTGAGCACCTGACAGTCAGGGTATATTGAACAACGCAAAAGTAATGTTAGCATAGCATCGCTTTGGTATTTATGTCATTAATACATTACAAAGTACGTACTAATTAAATTATTAGATAACTTAATTTTTAATAAAAAATATTAGCAAATATTTTTATTAAAAATACCCTTGCAATTGATATAAAATAATGCTATAATCATCAATGTAAACGGTACGTTGAAGTACTAAATATACATGGCAAAGACGCCGGCAATTAATTGCCGGCGTTTAATATTTATTTTATCAATAATTTTAGCTTAAAATTAAAAAACTAATAACTGATACATTGCAGTATCAAAAGGGAACAGGCGATGGCGCCGGTATTCATTACCGGCGCCTCAATTTTAACACTGCGGTTACATCCGCGGTAAACCTTTATCCTTACACGGAAGTAAAACATGCATTGAGGCATTTACAGTCTTTTGGGACTGTAGGTGTCTCTTTTTTATTATCACATATAGGAGGATGATAAGATGAGACAGATAGCTATTTATGGAAAAGGTGGCATAGGCAAGTCCACTACCACCCAGAATACAGTGGCTGCCCTCACTGAGATGGGCAAAAAAGTATTAGTAGTGGGTTGTGACCCTAAAGCTGACTCCACCAGACTGCTGTTGCACGGCCTGAACCAAAAAACCGTACTGGACACCCTGCGGGACGAAGGTGAAGACATTGACCTTGAAGATATCATGCGTAATGGTTACGGCGATACCAAGTGCGTCGAATCCGGCGGTCCCGAACCCGGGGTTGGCTGCGCGGGCCGCGGTATCATCACATCCATCAACATGCTGGAATCGCTGGGTGCCTACACCCCCGACCTGGACTACGTGTTTTACGACGTACTGGGTGACGTAGTTTGCGGCGGTTTCGCCATGCCTATTCGGGAAGGCAAAGCCCGGGAAATTTACATCGTTGCCTCGGGTGAGATGATGGCTCTGTATGCTGCTAACAATATCTCCAAAGGGGTCATGAAATTTGCCGATTCCGGCGGCGTACGCCTGGGCGGCATCATCTGCAACAGCCGCAATGTGGACAATGAGTACGAACTGTTAGAAGCCTTTGCCAGGGAACTTGGTTCTCAGCTTATTCACTTCGTACCCAGGGACAATGTTGTACAGCGGGCTGAAATTAATAAGAAAACCGTTATCGACTTCGACCCCACGGTGCAGCAGGCTGATGAATACCGAACCCTGGCCCGCAATATCGACGGCAACGACATGTTCGTAGTGCCCAGGCCAATGACCCAGGATCGGCTGGAAGAACTGCTGATGACCTTTGGCATTCTAGACTCACTATAGACGAGATTCCGGCCCCAATAGCGAAAACACAATAATACTTATAATAGGAGTGATGATTAAGTGTTAATGATCAGGGCCATTGTGCGTCCCGAAAAGACCAACTCCATACTGGCCGAATTAAACAGTGCCGGTTTTCCCGCAGTAACCCGGATTGATGTGGTGGGCCGCGGCAAACAGCGCGGTGTCAAGGTGGGTGAAGTTGTTTACGATGAAATACCCAAAGATATGCTCATGCTGGTTGTACAGGATGAAAAGGACAAAGAAGATGTCATCAGCATCATTTCCAAATACGCCAAGACCGGTGAAAAGGGTGCCTTCGGCGACGGCAAAATTTTTGTGACTCCGGTGGAGGAAGCGTATACCATCAGCAGCGGCACCAAAGGCCTTTAATAATACACAGTCAAGGAGGGTCGGCATGAAAGAGATTATCGCCATAATCCGGATGAATAAGGTTAACCCCACCAAGAAAGCTCTGGCTGATATAGGGGTTTGCGGCCTGCACGCTATTAAAGTAATGGGCCGGGGCAAAATCCACATAGATCTCACCGTGCTGGACAATATAGGTGCCACCGAGGAAATAGCCGGCATTGTTACCGACAGCCTGGCCAAGGGCAGCCGGCTGATTCCCAAGCGCATGTTAACCATCCTGGTCCAGGACAGCGAGATAGATAAAGTGGTAAATACCATCATCAGTGTTAATAAAGAAGGCAATAAGGGCGACGGCAAAATATTCATTTGCCCCGTTGGGGATGCCGTAAGGGTAAGAACCGGCGACCGGGGCGAAGCAGCAATTTAGCGGTATGGGGACACACCTGTCCCCAAATGATGTAAGGGGGCGACCAATTTGGCCATAAGCGAAAAAATACTGGAGGAAATTCTAAATAAATACCCCGCCAAGGTGAAACGCAATCGCAAAAAACACATTGTGATCAGGGACCCGCAACAGGACCGGCAGGAAATAGAGGCCAATACCCGGACCATTCCAGGGATAGTCACCAACCGGGGCTGTGCCTTCGCCGGCTGCAAGGGTGTGGTGCTGGGTCCGCTCAAAGACATGGTACACATCGTACACGGCCCCGTTGGCTGTGGTTACTATAGCTGGCTAACCCGGCGCAACAAAGCCAAAACGGACGAACCAAATAAAAACTTCCTGGCCTATTGTGTATCTACAGATATGCAGGAAAGCGACATTGTATTCGGGGGCGAAAAGAAACTGGCCCGTATGATCGACGAAGTGGTAGAAATATTCAAGCCCAACGGAATAACCATCTCGGCCACCTGCCCGGTGGGCCTCATCGGCGATGACATTCAGGCCGTAGCCAGGGCGGCCCGGGCCAAGCACAGCCTGAATATTACAGCCTATAGCTGCGAGGGTTACAAGGGAGTCAGCCAGTCGGCAGGCCACCACATTGCTAATAACGGTTTAATGGAGAATATCGTAGGTGAGGGCCAAATGGAAGAACCGCCCGGAAGATATACCATCAACATTCTGGGTGAGTATAACATCGGCGGTGACAGCTGGGAAGTAGAAAGAGTATTAACCGACATAGGTTATGATGTTCAGGCGGTGATGACCGGCAACGGTTCCTATGCCAAGCTGAAAAACGCCCACGTGGCGCAGCTAAATCTGGTGCAGTGCCACCGCTCCATCAACTATATCGCCGACATGCTGCAAATTAAATACGGTACTCCCTGGCTAAAGGTTAATTTCATCGGTATCCGGGCCACCATTGAATCGTTGCGCAACATGGCCAGATATTTTGGAGACGAAAGTTTGATCACACGTACCGAGGAAGTTATCGAGAGAGAACTGGCAGAGATTGAGCCGCAACTGGAACCATACCGTAAAATTTGCTCCGGGAAAATAGCCTTTTGTTTTGTGGGAGGATCCCGCGGTCACCATTATCAGGGCCTGTACGAGGAACTGGGCGTGACCACGGTGCTGGCGGGCTATGAATTTGCCCACCGGGACGATTATGAAGGGCGGGACGTCTTACCACACCTTAAAACAGACGCGGATAGCAAAAACATTCCCGAACTGCACGTAACCCCGGACGAAAACCGCTACCGGTTAAAAATACCGGCGGATAGGCTGGAAGCACTCAAGCAAGAACTGCCGTTGAACAATTACAAGGGTATGATTAGCGACATGACTGAGGGCAGCATTGTAGTTGACGACCTAAACCATTATGAAACCGAAGAGTTTATAAAAATATTTAAACCGGATATCTTTTCTTCCGGCATCAAAGATAAATACATCCCCCAGAAAATGGGCATACCCACCAAACAGCTGCACAACTATGATTACAGCGGCCCTTACGCAGGGTTTCGGGGTGCGGTGAACTTCGCCCGGGACGTGGCCATGGGCTTTGCCACCCCAACCTGGAACTATATCACACCACCCTGGAAGGGAAAACCCCTGCTGGAGGGCACCATTGAGCCATGTTCAGCTGACCCGGGCGTAAAGGAGGTAGGAGCAGTATAATGTTAGATTGCACACCCAAGGAAATTATCAAAAGGTCCGGCGGCGTAATCAACCCCGCCAAGACCTGCCAGCCCATCGGAGCCATGTATGCCGCTCTGGGCATCCATAACTGTTTGCCCCACAGCCACGGCTCCCAGGGCTGCTGCGCTTATCACCGCTCGCACCTGACCAGGCATTTCAGGGAACCGGTTATGGCCACCACCAGCTCCTTCACCGAGGGTGCCTCGGTGTTCGGTGGCGGGGGCAACCTGAAAACCGCCATTAAAAACGTTTTTGCCATTTATAATCCGGACGTTATGGCGGTGCACACCACCTGCCTGTCGGAAACCATCGGTGATGATATTCCAACTCTCATCAAGTCCGCCGAGGTCCCCGAAGGCAAAGTAGTAATTCACGCTAATACACCCAGTTATCAGGGTTCACATATTACCGGTTTTTCCAACATGGTCAAGGGCATGGTAGACTATTTGGCCCGGTCTGACACGGATGAAAAAAAAGAACAAGTAAATATTATTCCCGGCTTTATTAACCCCGGGGACATGCGGGAAATAAAAAGACTGGTAAGCAAGATGGGCATCAAGTTCATTATGTTTCCGGACACTTCGGGGGTTATGGATTCACCAATGACCGGTAAGTTTCATATGTTCCCCGCCGGGGGAGCCCGGGTGGAAGACATCAGAGATACAGGCAACTCCAGGCTGACCATAGCCCTGGGTTACTACGCTTCCAGCAACCCGGCCCACCAGTTGGAAAGGAACTGCCGGGTGCCGGCCATGACGATTAAAACACCCATTGGCATCAAAGCCACCGATGATTTACTAATGACACTGCGAGGCAAATTCACCCGGGAGATACCCTATGAACTGGAGGAAGAGCGCGGCCAGCTTGTGGACGTAATGACCGACACCCACCACCATTTTTACGGTAAAAAAGTAGCTATCTTTGGCGATCCCGATATCCTCACCGGGTTAACGGAGTTTGTTTTAAGCCTGGGTATGCGACCGGTGCATGTACTTACCGGCACCCCCGGCGGCACGCTGGGCGGCCCCCAGGGTATTTTTGAAAAGGAAATTAATGAAATGTTGGCTGCGGCCCGTCTGGAGGGCCGGGTTAAGGCGGCCGGAGACCTGTTTGAACTGCACCAGTGGATTAAAAATGAGCCCGTGGACCTGTTAATGGGCAACACTTACGGCAAGTATATCGCGCGGGCCGAAGACATTCCTTTTGTTAGGGTGGGGTTCCCCATTCTGGACCGCAGCACCCACCCCTATTTGCCCATCGTGGGCTACCGGGGTGCCATGCGGCTGGTGGAAATGATCAGTAATGCCCTGCTGGATCGCCAGGACCGTGACGCCGCAGATGAAGACTTGGAACTGGTGATGTAAAGGGGAGGTGGAAAGCATGTCGGCGGCTGTACCCAATGATCAATTAATAAATGATCACCTGATAGAGGAAAGAGAATCCTCCATATTAATCAAGGGAGGGCAAAGGAAAAACCAGCTCAAGTGCGATGCCGATAGTATTGCGGGGTGTATCAGCCAGCGGGCCTGCGTATATTGCGGGGCCAGGGTGGTATTGAATCCGGTTACCGACGCCATCCACCTGGTACACGGCCCCATCGGCTGCGCCAGCTATACCTGGGACATCCGGGGCAGCCTCAGCAGTGGATCGGAACTTTACCGTAACAGCTTCTCAACCGACTTGAAAGAGAACGATATCATTTTCGGCGGTGAAAAAAAACTGGCCCGGGCCATTGACGAGCTGGTACAAAAGTATAAAGCACCGGTGGTTTTTGTATATGCCACCTGTGTGGTGGGTGTAATCGGTGATGACCTGGAAGCAGTTTGCAAAAAAGCGGCCCAAAAACACGGCATCCAGGTGATACCCGTCCAGTCCAGCGGCTTTATCGGCAACAAATCGGCGGGTTACCGGGCGGCCTGCGATGCACTGCTGCGGCTCATCGAGCCGCGCAGCGCGGCCCGCCCACCCGTTAATAAGTATAGGATAAAAAGCATCAACTATCTGGGGGACTTTAACCTGGCCGGTGAAGCCTGGATTATCACCGAATACTTGCGACAAATCGGCGTGGAAGTAAACGTGGTATTTACCGGAGACAGTAAATGCAACAATTTGCAAAAGGCCCCAGGGGCGGCGCTAAATATTATCCAGTGCGCCGGCTCTATGGCTTATCTGGCCCAGCGTATGGAGGAACTCTACGGTATCCCTTACATGCGGGTTTCTTTCCTGGGTCTGGAGG
Source organism: Desulfoscipio gibsoniae DSM 7213 (assembly GCF_000233715.2). Lineage (GTDB taxonomy): Bacteria > Bacillota > Desulfotomaculia > Desulfotomaculales > Desulfallaceae > Sporotomaculum > Sporotomaculum gibsoniae. The sequence continues at coordinate 2,455,691 of NC_021184.1, read as the reverse complement.
ACACCTCGGCTTCGCTGCGCAGCATCGCCGCATTTTTCAAGGATTTACAGATGCAGCGCCGGGCTGAGGAACTCATCCGGCGTGAGACCGTTGCAGTGAAACCGCAAATGGAAGGTTACCGGGCCAAGCTTAGGCATAAAAAGGCTGCCATTTACGTGGGGGGCGGCTTTAAGGCAATTTCACTAATTAAGCAGTTCAGAGAACTGGGCATTGATGTGGTTATGGTAGGCACCCAAACCGGCCGGGAAGAGGATTATCAAACGCTGCACCATATTGCCGACAATGGAACGGTCATACTGGATGACGCCAATCCTTCCGAACTGGAGCGGTTTATGACTGAAAAAGGTGCTCACCTGCTGGTCGGGGGAGTTAAAGAAAGACCCCTGGCTTATAAGTTGGGTGTGGCTTTCATCGACCATAACCATGACCGCAAGCACCCCTTAAGCGGCTATGTAGGTGCGGTGAACTTTGCCCGGGAGGTCCACGACACGGTTTGTTCGCCGGTTTGGAAATATGCCCGGGGATCAGGAGGTGGAATTTATGCCGGCAGCTGAAAGTAAAGCAGCTTACCGCAATGTTAATACCAATCCCTGCAACATGTGCATGCCCATGGGCGCTATATTGCCTTTCAAAGGTATTGAAGACACTATGGTCATTATCCACGGCTCCCAGGGCTGCAGCACCTACATGCGCCGGCACATCGCCGAACACTTTAACGAGCCCATTGATGTGGGGTCCTCCTCACTAAACGAAAAAGGGACCATCTATGGCGGGGCGCAGAACCTGTTCCAGGCCCTGGACAATATCCGTAAGGTTTACCAGCCCCGGTTGATCGGCATACTCACCTCCTGCCTGGCAGAAACCATCGGCGAGGATGTAGAGGGAATCGCCCGGGATTATATAAAACAGCGCAAACCAGAGGGCTTTGTCCTGGTGGCCGTTTCATCTCCCGGCTACGGCGGCACCCACAGTGAGGGCTACTGGCTGGCTGTGAAAAATATTGTGTCTCACCTGGCCCGGCCCACCCAAAACCATGGTGGAGTAAACATCATAGTGCCTAACCTCAGTCCCGCGGACATCCGGGAAATCAAACGTATCCTGGATTTGCTGGGTCTGCAGTATACCCTGGTACCGGACATATCCGATACCCTGGACCGGCCCATCACCCGGCCATATACCAAGATTTCCCCGGGAGGCACTCCCGTGGAAGCCATCCGGAACATGCCGGGAGCGGTGGCCACCATTCAATTCGGCCATACTGTGGAGGAAAAACTATCGCCCGGCTACTACCTGCAATCGGAATTCGGAGTGCCGCTGTATAACCTGCCCGTGCCCATGGGCGTAGAGGCTACTGATATGTTTGTAAACCTGCTGGCGAAATTAAGCGGCAGCAGCATACCCCAAACACTGGCCATGGAAAGGGGCCGGCTCCTGGACTGCATGGTGGATGCCCATAAATACAGCGCCCAGGGCAGCCCGGTGGTGTTCGGCGACCCTGAATTGGTTTACGCCGTGGCCCGCACCTGTGCGGAAAACGGTCTGTACCCGGCGGTACTGGCCACGGGCAGCAAAAGCAGCGGATTGGAACAGTTATTAAGCCCCATCATGGCCGAGTCGCCGAAAAAGGTACGCATTATTAAGGAAACTGATTTTGCCCTTATCCGCAAGGCCTGCCGGGAAACCGGGGCCAACCTGGCCATCGGTCATTCTGACGGTAAATACCTGACTGAAAAGGAAGGCCTCCCCCTGGTCAGGCTGGGCTTTCCCATCCACGACCGGGTAGGCGGCCAGCGGCTGCTCTCCACAGGCTATGCCGGTACTACCATGTTTCTGGACCGCGTTGTCAATACCATATTGGAAAATAAACATAACAACTATCGTGCCACCATGTACCGCAAGTTTTATAGCAAAACCGGGGGAGAACGGTACTGCGCGAAAAAGGTGAGGTGAATAAATTGATCTATGACTGTGCAAGTAACAACAACAGTATCTTGCAGGCGGATGCCAGCACCTTGGCAATGACCGACCGGCACCCCTGCTATTCTTACGAAGCACATCACAAATACGCGCGGATGCACCTGCCGGTAGCGCCCCGGTGCAATATCAGCTGCAACTACTGCAATCGCAAGTATGATTGCGTTAACGAAAGCAGGCCCGGGGTGACCAGCGAAGTACTTACCCCCGAGGCCGCCCGGGATAAATTTTTACTGGTACGGGATAAAATAGAGCATCTCAGCGTAGTTGGTATAGCGGGGCCGGGAGATGCCCTGGCCAACTGGGATAACGTCAGAAGATCTATTGAGCTGATTAAAGAAGTTGACCGGGAAGTTATTTTCTGCCTGTCCACCAATGGTTTAATGCTGCCCCAATACGCCCTGGAAATTGTGGAACTGGGTGTCAAGCACGTCACCGTTACCGTAAATTGCCTTGAACCTGTTACGGGAGCGAAAATATACAGATACGTTAATTACCGGGGTAAAGTTTACCGTGGCAAAGCGGGAGCGGAAATATTACTTAAAAACCAGCAAAAAGGTATTAAATATCTGGCTAAACACGGGGTACTGGTCAAAGTAAACATTGTCATGGTCAAGGGCATCAACGACAAACGCATTCCGGAGGTAGTGCGGTTAGCAAAGAACCTTGGGGCATTCATTACCAACATTATGCCGCTGGTGCCCGCCCCGGGCAGCGTTTTTGAGAATTTTGCGCCGACCGACCCCGCAGAACTGGACCGGATGCGTGAAATTTGCGGCCAGGATATGCGGCAAATGCGCCACTGCAAACAATGCCGGGCCGACGCCATCGGCCTGCTGCATGAAGACCGGTCCCTGGAATTTAACACTGCGGGCAAAAAGCCGGATGCTGCCTGCGGCGGCTGCGGCACGGCACGGAAAGTGGCGATGGCACCATGAAAGGAGTGGTAGTTTTATGAATAAACCCAAACACCATATATTCGTTTGTACCAGCAGCAGAACCAACAACTTACCGAAGGGATTGTGTCAGGGCAAGTCCGCAGGGGAAATACTGTCTGCGTTTCTGGAAGAAATAGAGGATCAAGGGTTGTCCGGGGAAATTTATATCTCTAATACCGGTTGTCTTGGACTTTGTGACCAGGGCCCCGTAGTGATAATTTACCCGGATAATGTTTGGTACCGAGGTGTTACTCCCGGTGACGTAGAGGAGATCATGGAGGAACATATTTTAGGAGGGAACATTGTGGAACGATTGCTTATTAAGTAGCTTGCATATTAAAAAGTTTGGACATTTATCCTTTCCAGAAGAAGGTGAATTATAATGAGTAGTGAAATAGCAGTTTGGGTAAATGAAAATGGTGAAACGACAACTTTAAACACCCCGGGGAAAATTGTGGTTTACCGTAAATGGCAGGGTAATTGGAAAGCTGATCGGGATAAAGTGATTAGTCCGCCCTCAACAGGGGGCATGAGCATGTTGCGCCGGTTGATGAGCGAAGTACTTGAGGTTATGGGAAAAAGTAAAATTTTTGTAGCTCAAAAAGTTACCGGGATACCTTATTTCGAGCTGGAAAAATCCACGTGCTCGGTTTGGGAAATGCCGGGCAAACCTGAGGATTTTTTGGATTATATCCTATCCTGTGAGGAAAAGGAACAAAGCACAGAGCAAAAAAACGCCGCCGTATTGGTTCCGGCACCGGTGGAAATTGGAGCAGGACGCTACCGTGTTTCCATTAAGGAAATCCAGGAAAGCGGCGGCGGCATCACTTCCAAGCAGGTCTTGCAACCATTTTTGAGCCGGGGCAAATTTTTCGAACTTGAAGTTATCTGCAACCACGTTCCACCCTGGTTGGAAGCTGAATTTATTGCGGGAACGTGGAAGGGCGAAGTCACGGGAGGTGGTAAAAAGATAATCATATCAAAAACGTGCTAAAAAGCACCAATAACGGCCAAACCAGGCCGTTATTGGTGCTTTGAACTAACTGTTTTGTATATTTCGATGGGTAACTATATGGACCAATTCAGATATCAAATCCTTCAACGGCTGTTTAATTCTATCGTTTAATACTTTCGGAGGGAAAATGAAAATAGGCCACAGGATTATTAAAACCGGCATTGCCGTTACCATCACCATGTTTATTTGTCAAAAATTAAACCTGGAACCGTCTGTTTTTGGCGCTGTTTCCGCGGTTATCAACCTGCAGCCTTCCCTGCACCTGACTTATAAAAAAGCCGGCGAGCAGGTGATTGTGCATATTCTGGGCGTTATGGCAGGCATTCTTTTTGGTTACATGTTGGGGGGAACCCCCCTGACTATGGGAGCCATTACAATTTTCATAATTATACTGTATAACAAATTAAATTTACATAACGGTATAATGATGGGTATTGTAGCTGCTATTTTCATATTAAGCGCCTCTCCCGACCAGTTTTTTCATCACGCCTTTACCAGGTCTGCAGTGATATTTACCGGCCTGATTGTAGCCATGCTGGTGAATATTATCCTTTGGCCGCCCCGGCACGGATCCCGGTTCAACGATTTACTCAGGGAAAGTAATGAAATGGCGGTGAAATACTTTTGCCGGGCCGTGCATGACTTTGTCCGTATGGATAATCAACATTTGCCGCAACCACTTGATATGCGTCAGCAAGTAATCAATTTATATGAAGAATGCTGCGTTCTTGCAGATTATTATCGCCGAGAGAGAAAACAAGTCGATGCAGGTTTTGATTCGGTCGATCCCAATGAATGGTTTAATAGCGCAGAAAAGCTATCCAAATATAACCGATTGCTTGTCGAGAAAGCTGATCAAATATATGATATTTTACCAGCTAGGCTGGAAAGGCGGTTAAAATCAGGCAATCAGTCCATCAGTCAAGAGTTTAAGGCTATACTGGAGATACTGGACAGTGGCTGTGATACAATCATTCGGATCAACCACAAGCTTAGATCATTGATCTGCGACAAAAAGCCCGTAGAGACAGAAGAAATCAGCGAAAGGTTCTGGGGGGAATTGACATTGGTCATTGATAAATGGCAGTCCAGACTAACAGGAAGTTATTATCTACACGCCTTAATAGAAGCTTCAATGGTGGCCGGAGAAATCAGGTGGGCTTCCAGGGAAGCCAAAAAAATCCTGAACAGTGCAATAAATCGATAAACATGCTACTAATTTGGGTAATCCTAAAGCGTTAAACGATATTGGATAGTTTCAAAGATAGATTTTTTTGTGCAATTAAAGAATGGATAATATACTATAAATAGGAGTATAGTCAAATATTAATTAAAAATTTAGCAATTTTATTCGTTAAATTATGATTCACAAACACAACGTTTTGATGGAGCGTTAATTAGGACTTGCTGAACTAAACAAAAACCCAATAAAATCAAGGATTTAGGAGCATATTTGTCGAAATAAGATGCATGGAAAATGCGGTAAAGATTGCAAAAACCGTGCACCTGGAGGCAAAAAATATGTTCCGTAAAGTGGAAAACCAATATTATCTTGAAGAATTTATATTGCCTTTTGAAGGCAAATTAAGAGCTGATAACCGCTGGGTAAAACTAGCTAAAATTATCCCCTGGGAAAGCATCGAAGAACGCTATGCCAATCTTTTTCCCAGCAACCGTGGACAGTTGGCTAAACCCGTCAGAATGGCCCTTGGTGCCTTAATCATTAAAGAGAAATGTGGCTATAGTGACCGTGAAACAGTGGAGCAGATCACTGAGAATCCCTATTTGCAATACTTTATCGGTCTAAGGGAATACCATGATCGGCCGCCATTTGATTCTTCACTAATGGTCCACTTTCGTAAGCGTTTTGGCTCTGAAACCCTAAAAGATATCAACGAAGAAATCTGTCGTGCCGCCAAGAAAGCGGAAGAGCAAAAGAAGGACGATGACAACAAGCCTAAACCACCTTCAGGTGGCAAAAAACGCACGCGAAAGAACCAAATAGCCCAAAAAGCAAAGCCTCTTCTTTTGAGGTATATCCGGCAAACAAAGGCAAACTCATCTTGGATGCCACCTGCGCCCCGGCAGACATACGCTACCCCACTGACTTATCCTTGCTTAACGAAGCTAGGGAGAAGTTGGATAACATTATCGATCTCGTGCACAAGACTCTTGGTAAGCCAGGTAGAAGACCACGTACTTATCGTCAAATAGCTCGTAAAGCCTACCTTAACATTGTTCACAACAGAAAGCCTGGTAAAAAAGCTATCCGAAAAGCCATCGGCAAGCAGCTGCGCTATGTGAGGCGCAACCTAAGTGCTGTAGACCGCCTACTAGCTATGGCCGGTGATAGTCATGGTCTAAGTCAGAAACAACAGGATACATTGCGCACCATACGTATGGTCTATGAACAACAACTCCATATGTATACCTACCGCAAACACAAGATAAATGATCGCATTGTAAGCATCAGCCAGCCGCATGTGCGTCCCATTGTCCGAGGTAAAGCCACAGCTGATGTCGAGTTCGGTGCCAAAGTCGCTATCAGTATGATAGATGGTTACGCCTTTGTGGAAACGCTAAGTTGGGACGCCTTTAATGAAGGGGTAACCTTGCAAGAATCGGTGGAATATTACCGCCAAAAGTACGGGTACTACCCTGAAGCCGTTCAGGCAGACAAAATATACCGGAATAGGGAAAACCTGCGCTTCTGCGATAGATATAACATACGGCTCAGTGGACCACGGCTAGGAAGACCACTGATTGATAAAGTACTACAGAGAGAACAGAGACGCATAGAACGGCAAGATGCCAGCGAACGCAATGCTGTAGAAGCGAAATTCGGAGAAGGCAAGCGTCGCTATGGATTGGCACGTATTATGGCACGTCTAAAAGAGACCGCCGAAAGCGTGATCTGCCTGCAGTTCCTAGTAATGAATTTGGAACGTAGGCTCCGTGTTCTTTTGTTCTTTTTTATGCGGCGTCTGTTTCGGTATAATCTGGGTTTTCAAGAACCGTTATTATACTGTTTTAATTAAAATAAGTTCGGTTCAGCAAGCCCTAATTAGATAGCGAAAACCGGTTGCCTTCTCATCCATATTTTATTGCATTCATTCATGGATTATCACTCCTGATGATAAAGGGATGAAAATTGACCACAACTAATATGTTCACGGTATAATGAATGTGCCATGAAAAAAGTTATAACCATGTCGAGACGTACTGATATGCGCTGGTTTGCAGAGAAAATGACACTGGTGTTATCGGAGAAATACCCCCCGGAGAAGGTGCACACGGTTGTTTGTATAACCAAGTTTCCAGGCTGTATTTATAACGAACCCTATGCAAAAGTGCTGAAAAAATATGATCATGTTTTTGCCCATGTGACCATCACGGGGCTTGGCGGATCCCCACTGGAGCCGAACGTACCCGGTTGGAGGGATGCAACTGAGAAACTACCGGAGTTAGTGGCATTTTTGGGTTCACCGGAAAGGATCCGGCTACGGGTTGATCCGCTGGTCGCGATCAAAAAAAACGGTAAGTTAATAAGCAATATACCTATTGCAGAACAAATAATCGAGCAAGCAGCGAAAATAGGAATTCGCTCTTTTACTACTTCGTTTATGGAAGAATATCCTCGAGTAAAACGTAGGTTGGCCGGACATGGCTACGAAATTATTACACTCAGTCAAGAGCAAAGGATAAAGGTAATAAAACGCCTGGTGCAGGTGACCCAAAAGCGGGGTGGGGTGTTATATACCTGTGCGGTGCCAGGGTTTGCTAAGTCCAAATGCATTGACGGAGCGCTGTTGCAAGAGCTGCACCCTTGGAAGGAACTGTGCAACCGGGAAAAGGCTTCCGGCCAGCGTGAACTATGCGGCTGCACCAAAAGCATTGATATTGGATGGTACAACATGCGTTGCCAGTCCGGCTGCCTTTATTGCTATGCGGGGGAAGTGTAAAATAAAACAACAATTTTTTACAATGATTATACTTAAAGACGTTATTACTTACGTGAAAGGGGGGAGTAATAAGGTGGTCAAGAAAATACCCAAGTTTAGAACCGAAGAAGAAGCTCGCTTTTGGGAGCTTCTCCTTTAATAAAAAACATTCTAACCATTTAGTCCTTTGCTGAAGAAAATTCCCCTAGACCTAACCCCTTTAAACCTATAAATTTAAATATATATTTCTTGCCAATCTTAACCTTTTTAAAAATACCGGCTGATTCAAGCTTATTTAAATCTTGCCTAGCTGTTTCATACGATACTTTGTGCTTCTTTTTGTAATCATCAATGCTTATATAATCTTTCTCTGTTCTAATAAAAAAGAACAAACATTTTTTTACTCGTTCAGACAAAAATACACCATTATTTTCCAACTCACTTATTATAAAATGTTTACCTAATTCTTTGCCCAACCTATCAATAACAGCAACTATTGAGTTTATTATCATACTTGTATTGAAATTGATAAAATACGTTAAATCGCTATTATATTCTTCCACATTCTGGATTGATTTATAATATTTCATCTTTTGGTCCCTAATAATAGTTGATATGGAAAAGAACTTAAAGAAGTCATATCCTTGTTGTAATAAATACATGTATTGGAGTGCGCGAGACGTTCTACCGTTACCATCAAAAAAAGGGTGAACATAAACAAAATAGAAGTGAATAATACTTGCCTTTTCAATAGGATGCATATCCTGATCAGTATTAATAAATTCAACTAAATCCCTCATCATTTTGGGAACCTCAATATAATTGGGGCCTTCATATATAACTTTTTGAGTACCACTATCCCAAATTACAACACTATCATTTCTATACTTTTTAACCACATCATCTTCTTTTAAAGTGTTATAAGTTATTATTCTGTATATTTCAAGTATTATATTCTCATCAATGGTTCTATGAAGGTTTTCAAGAACATATTCAAGAGCCTTATAATTATTTAATATCATTTGCTCACTATTATTAACAGGTTTAATTTTTTTACTAACAAGCTCAACAGTCCTTTTTTTGGTGGAAAATGCACCTTCAATAACACTAGAATTAAAAGCTTCGTCAATTAATGCATCTACCAAATAATCCTTTGCTATCTTAGGAGACTTCTTAAAAATAGTTTTTATTCTTTCTACTACATGAAATTTTGCAGAGTTATCTATCATTGCCATTTTATCCATATATGGCAAAGAACAATACCAAAAATTATTTCCCTGCTGATCTTTTAGCGTTATCTCTTTTCCATGCTTTTTTCTATATTCCAATATCATTGGCCAAAAATCATAAATTTTTAATTCAGATGGGAGTCGGTACATAATTTCCTTTTTGTTTAAGTACCTTTTTGTAAAAGATTGAATATAATTATTATACTGTTCCACGGTGATCACCCATCTTTTTTAAGATATTGGCAACAGTTTACTACTAATTTGCTACTAATTCAAGCCCGTTATTCCCTTTATTTTCAACACTTTCAGGCATTCTGACTTCCGAATATTTAAACAGTTGGGGAGGCGCTGTCATTAATGTAGGAAACGTTTTTTGGTTACTATAAACTGCAAAAAAGTCAGCATTTCCTTAGCATACAGGAATGGCTGACCTTTTTATCAGTAAACCTTGTTAAATTATTTAGACGCCAATTATAAATTAAGCTTCGGCCATAAATTGCTCCGATAAGCGATCAATGGCCCTCTTTTCTATTCTACTTACATAGGAACGGGAGATTCCCAATTTTTTTGCGATTTCCTTTTGCGTTTTACGACCTTTACCACGCAAACCGAAACGCAATACCAACACATTTCTCTCCTGGGGGGGAAGTTTTTTTAGCTTTTTCCATAACTGTTCTTTGTCCAGAGTGCGGGAAACCATCTCAGCTACCGCTTCGGCATCTGTGCTAAGTACATCTAGGAAATGTATTTCATTGCCTTCCTTATCTGTGCCGATGGGCTCATACAGTGACATTTCGGAACGCTTTTTCTTCTTGGAGCGCATATACATTAATATCTCGTTTTCAATACACCTGGAAGCATAGGTGGCCAAACGTGCGGATTTTTCCACATTAAATGTGTTAACTGCTTTAATTAAGCCAATGGTACCAATTGAAATCAAATCATCGAAGTCGTCACCACTGTTTTCAAATTTTTTTATAATATGGGCTACCAGTCTGAGATTGCGCTCAATTAAAACTTCTTTAGCCTTGTCATCCCCCTGCGCCAATTTCTCCAGGTAAAGCTGTTCTTCCTCCTCCGTTAGCGGTTTGGGAAAACTATTCTGCGCCACATATGAGATAAGCAGCATGATCCCTTGGATTACCGACGCAACCGCTAGGGTCCAGAATCCGGGCAACACACATTCCCCCTTTTATGCAATAGGTTATATATTTTATGATTGATTAACTTTAAGTGTGCCTGTACAATAAAAAAATTGTTGAATAGTCACGATTAGGCAATTAAAATATCCTTGACTTTTAGGAGGGCTGAATATATAATAGCTATTGCAACCGAACAAAGATGTCGGCGGGGCGTAGCTCAGTTTGGCTAGAGCGCTACCTTGGGGTGGTAGAGGCCGCACGTTCAAGTCGTGTCGCTCCGACCAAGTAATTTATTTTCTGAAACCCGTGAAACCTTTTATATCAAGGCCTCACGGGTTTCAAGTATTATTTAGAGCAGGCTTGATTCCGTAAGTAACACTTAAATCTCCCTAGATAAACCAAATTTGATCCTAAGTTATGCCCGTATTTCGAAACTTTATGCAGCCAACAACTAAGACGTTGGCCGGCATATTCTTTTTTTTGTAATTCATTGCAATATAATATCTAAAAAGGGAAAATATATAATTTATTGTATATTATTGGGTAAAAATTGGTTGGTATAACAAGGTATAATTAAACCATTGTACCGACTTGGCTTATTAAACTTAAAGGAAGAGGTGTAGTATGGATATTTTACAACATGATGACTTTGAAGGAATACTAATTGATAAATTGACGAACCTAGCTGAGCAGTGTAATTTATTAAAAAACACGGCTTTATTCGATAAATACCAGGTAAAACGAGGATTACGGGATGCAGATGGCCGGGGTGTTCTTGTTGGGCTAACAGAAGTCGGTGAAGTGCATTCATATATTGTTGATGAAGGTGACATAATTCCTGTTCCAGGAATGCTGATGTACAGGGGAATCAGCATCACTGATCTAGTGGACGGTTTTCTTAAGGATGATCGCTATGGTTTTGAAGAAACTTGTTATCTTTTGCTCTTTGGTGCTCTACCTAATAAAGAAGAACTTGCGGACTTTCAGCAGCTCCTGGGTAACTATCGAAAACTGCCCGAGCATTTTGTCCGGGACATGATATTGAATGTGCCCAGCAACAATATAATGAATAAACTGGCAAGAAGCGTATTAGGACTTTATACCTTTGATGATAGGGCTGACGACACATCTATCAAAAATGTGTTAAAGCAATGCGTCATGCTTATTGCTTCTTTCCCAACTATGGCCGTTTATGGCTACCAGGCCTTCAATAAGTATTACGCAGACCAAAGCTTGTTTATTCACAGCCCCAGGGCTGATTATGGCACCGCTGAAAATATTCTACATATGTTGAGACCGGACAGCACCTTCACAAAACTGGAAGCAAGACTTCTTGACCTGGCCCTGGTGCTTCATGCCGAGCATGGTGGGGGTAACAATTCCACCTTTGTAACCCGCGTTGTGACTTCATCAGGGACTGACACGTATTCCGCAATGGCAGCTGCCCTGGGATCATTAAAGGGGCCAAGGCATGGCGGCGCTAACATTAAGGTTATTCAAATGCTGGAGGATATGAAACAAAATCTAAAAAGTTGGAAAGACGATGAAGAAATTGAAAACTACCTGGAAAAAATTCTTAACAAAGAGGCTTTTGACCGCTCCGGCCTGATTTATGGCATGGGCCATGCGGTATACACTATATCAGACCCAAGATCCGTTATATTTAAAGATCACATAGCCAGGTTGGCCATAGAAAAGGGATTGCAGGATGAATATGAGTTTTATTCCAAGGTTGAGACACTGGCGCCCAAGGTAATTAGCAAAGTTCATAAAAGGGACAAAGGTGTCAGTGCCAATGTCGATTTTTACTCAGGCTTTGTGTACCGAATGCTGGATATTCCACCTGAAATGTACACCCCGCTTTTTGCAATATCCAGAATATCAGGATGGAGCGCCCACCGGATAGAAGAAATTGTAAACGCAGGTAAGATTATTAGACCCGCATACAAATGCGTGGCAAAAAGGCGACCTTACACCTTTATGGATGAACGCTAACTTAAAGTGTAACCGGTTTAAAATAACCTCAGTTTTGTAAAAACGATAGAAGCAGCTAATCCATTATGGAAGCTGCTTTTTTTTAAATTTCCAGGAAGACGTTACTTGAAAATTTACGTATTTAAATTCCTAACGTCCAAGTGCCTTTAAGTTGGCCCGAAGTGACCTGGCCAGCAATGGCGTTGCGGCTGCTGTGGGCAATTCTAAGTTAGATACAACCTGTTTGCACAAATCCATTAAATCCGGCGAGGTATTAACAGCATTTTGGGCAACAAACTTATGAATACGATTAAGGTAACTTATACTTTCTGCCATCAGTTGATACAAATCATCGCTCTCTCGCGGAATATCCCAGGCTGATAACATAGTATGAACACCTTCAAGATCCTTTAACTTATTAATTGAGCTGACGGATGATGTATAATCATCATAAATAGGTATATCTCCCGGCAGCGGCACTGCATCGCCGGAAAATAACACCCTATCCGCGGGAAAATACAGGGATATAGATCCTCTAGAGTGGCCCGGTGTGTGGATTACCTCCAGGCTTAATCCATCCCCTAGATTTAGAATATCCCCTTCTTCCACCAGACGGTCAATTTCAACAGAACCTCCTACGAGAGAGTGGAAGCCAGGAACGGGTCGCTCCCTGCATTGCAAATCTACATCTTCAATCCAATCTTTTTCTCCGGAGTGTGCCGCAATGACACAACCGGTAGCTTTTTTTAAGGAATGTACCGATCCAATATGATCAGGGTGGGAGTGAGTTAGTACAATCATATCTATTTCTTCAGGTTGGCGGCCCGTTTTTCGCAAATAATCAAATATTATTGTTTCTGCGGATTTTACCCCGGTATCAATGAGACAAATTTTAGGACCATAGATTAGATATGCATACACGAACCTGTCAATTTTTAATTCAGGGCTAACAGTTATTTGAAAGGGAATTCTCAGGGCATGTACATGTTTGGTAACCTGCATTTTTGCTACCTCCAAAAATAATATTTATTTATCCTTAAAACCAACATCTACAAAATGTTGGCATAAATGATAATAGGCATATTCTCTGAATAGTTCTATTTTCCTTTGCCTTTTGATAAAATATATCTATTTTATTGGTATCTAATAGTTTGAAAAGAGGAAATTAAAAGTTAATTACGTATTTTATTAACATACATGCTTGGGTAATCCCATAAGAAATCCTTAAGGGCAAATTTTTGTTGTATTGATGGCGCGGAGATGGAATTCAATAAGTTAGAAAAGAAAAAGGTGATTATACATGAAGAAAGATGCGTTAGCAGGACACCTGGGAATTAAGCTGCTTGAAGTAAAGTCCGGCTATGCCAAAGCTACCGTAAAAATTACTAAACAATTACTCAATGGAGCAGGCGTTACTCATGGTGGCACAATTTTTAGCTTAGCGGACGTTGTGCTTGCTGCAGCCAGTAATTCTCATGGTCCGCTTGCATTAGCATTAGATGTAAACATCCATTTTTTAAAAACCACAAAAGAAGGGGCAATTCTTACTGCTACGGCAACTGAGGATAATTTAACCAGGAAGACGGGTCTTTATCGAATGGAAGTAAAGGACGATCGAGACACACTAATCGCAATTGCGGAAGGTCTAGTATATCGTATGGATAACTGACCTTTACGGTACTTGCTTGGTCAATATAATAAAAGGAACCTTGAACCAACAATGGATTTGAAAGAAGAAACCTGCCCCGGCCTAAGGTTCATCCAAGGCAGGGGCCTTTTCTATTCGGGAGCGAACAGATAAGCTTTATGGAATTTGTGGAAAGCAGGGTATAGAAGCTTTTACTAAAAGAAATCCGTTGATAACATCCATGTGGGTTATCAGCAAAAGTGCTATCCTTTAAAGAAACTTATTTTTCCGCGGGAATTATGTGCATCCCTATATTAAGGTATTTTTTAGCTAGATCTATATAAAGCTGTTTCCCATACGCCCATCTTTCAGTATCTTTTTCACTTACTTTGCGTACCTCACTGGCTGGATTTCCTGCAACTACGACTTTATCAGGAATTATCTGGCCCATTTTTACAACCGCGCCTTCTGCCACTATAGATGCTTCGCCAATTACTGAATACAAACTGGTAATGGTGCCCATACCAAGTACAACAAAATCTCCAACTTGCGCAGCGTGAACTACGGCTCCGTGTCCAATGGTTACCTTTTTACCAATTTTACATATGTCATTTGGTGGGGCATGGACTACTACACCTTCTTCGATAGCAGTTCCTAAGCCTATTTCAATAGTCCCGTAATCCCCGCGTAAGATAGCACCATGACCGATATAACAGTTGTCTCCAATTTTTACATCTCCAATAACCAGAGCATGTTCGCTGACATAAGTATCTTTGCCAACCTCGGGTTGTTTTCCGTCAAATGAATAAAGCAATATTTTCCTCCATTCCGTTTTGTTTTAATCAACTATACAACCGTTATAAGCAAATGTCAATTAATGGTGAAAGAATGAAACGGCCTTAGCTATTTCAAAAGAGGGGGATCTGAGAATTAGAAAGAAGGACATTATATACAGTAGAGGTAATTTCGGGGGCGGTATATCCAAAGTAGTAAAAACAAAAAGGTCAATTTTTCCCATTATAGGGATAGACTTGTTTTACTTGCTGTGATAACATCTTCTTGAAACAAATATTCAACCGGTTCAAATAGTCCGAATATTTTAAATAATATGTCTACATCAGGAGGGGCTTCCGTGAAACAGAAATTCAAACTAACGGAACTTCTCGACATAAATAAGGAAGATGGCATAATTAATTTCCGCGGTCATAGGATGTTGGTTTTCCTGTCTAGTTATTTTTATGAATTGCGTAAAGAAATGATCGATTCCCTGGGGGAAGATATTGTTCGTGGTATCCTGGCTCGTTTCGGCTACCGTTGTGGTTTTAATGATGCTACCTCCTTTCAAAATTTCCCTGAGTTTGAGAACGATGCCAATTGGATGCTAGCCGGGCCGTTGATGCACACATTAGAAGGACTTGTGCATGCTTCCGCTAAAATCCTTGAATATGACCGGCAAAAAGGTAATTTCTTAATGCGGGGCATATGGCGCAACTCTTATGAGGCTGAGCACCACTTGCGCCTTTTCGGCCCGGACAAGGAACCGGTTTGCTGGACATTGAGCGGCTATGCCAGTGGTTTTGGCACCTGTTTCTTTGGCCGGCAGGTTATCTGCGTCGAGACTATGTGCCAGGGTATGGGAGATCCATATTGTCAATTCGAATTACGCAATATCGAAGCTTGGAATGGCGCAGCTATGCGCAATATTGATGATTTAAAGCAATGCCTGGTGGAAGAGGCGCAGAGACGGGTAACCCTTTGGCGGGGGATGAGCAATTATGTGCTGGAACGAACAAATGAAATTTTAAAGGAAAAGCTTGCGGAACTGAATAAAGTGAATAAGCTGCTGAATCAGGAAAAAGGAGCTATGCAAAAATCCGCAGCCATTCACAATCAGCTTACCACCCTGGTTCTGGAGGGACAAGGGCTTTCAGGAATTGTAGAAAACCTCGCCTGCATTATTGACAGAACGGTACTGGTGGCCGATCGTTTTTTTCAGGTTATGTCTTGTTCTAAACATTTGCGGGAAAGCGAAGTGGACATTGAATCGATCTGGCGAAAGGTAGTTACCGATCCAGCGGTCAGCAAGGATCTTCTAGCTATGGATTCCGGCAATCATTATTCCCGGCTTGGGTTTCCCGTCAGTAATGGCACTAAGAGCATGGTAGTGGTTCCCATTATTGCAGGCAACAATCACCTTGGATTTGTGACCGCCTTGGATGAAGAAAAGTCCCTGAGTAAACTTGACTGTATTGCCCTGGAGCATGCGGCAACGGTAATAGCGCTGGAAATGCTGAAACAAAAAGCGTCATTTGAATCCGAGCTGAGGATCCGGGAAAATTTTTTTGATTCACTTTTGACGGGTAAGTATGAAAACGAGGATATTGTTTTATGGCGGGCTAAGCAATTAGGGCTTGATTTAAGTAAAACCTATCGTTTAATGTCCATTGACATTGAGCTTGAGGAGGTTGTAGATAATGTAAAAAGGCAATACAAGCAAGTGCATATGGCGGAAAATTTCTTTGAAACAGTACGTTATGTTTTTGAGAGCATTTGTCCCGGCTTCTTTTTAAGCGGTAATTGTAATAATACAATCGGATTGTTACCAGTTACGGTTGAAACAAAAGATACCGATATTAATAATCTATCAACTGTTTTGCAAAGAATAGAAACCGACCTAAAAACACATTTGCCGGAAGAATATAAGTGGTGGGTGGGTATCGGGTCGCCTTGCAGTCGGTTGAGTGATTTTGCCACCTCCTATCATGAAGCCCGCGCCACTATCGATATAGTCAAAGCATTGAATCGTAAAAACCGCTGTTTGGCCTATGAAAAACTGGGGGTCTTTAGTTTAATCAATATAAACGTTGATCGTTTTCGCAATTTTATCCGAAAAGTAATCGGTCCGCTTATTGATTATGATGAAAAGAACAATTCCCAATTGGTTGAAACTTTAACCTTATACTTTAATAATAACTGCAATGTCCAGAGGGCTTCCCGAAATGGCTTTTTGAATTCTGCAACGATGAAATATAGATTAAAGCGAATCTCGGAAATCGCCAACATCGATTTTTCCAATTCAGAAACCATTCTTATGGTGCATTTGGCCCTTAAAATGATTGAAGGAATTTAAGCGAACTAATTCGGTGTTAATCCAGGTTAAAGCCATTATCTATATCATAGATATAAATTTGTATAGATTATATATTTGTGCAACATCAAGTAAGTGACTTCAAAAAAAATAACCGCAAACCGATTCCCTTTGGCAGAGGTTCAAATCGGTGCGGCTCTACGTCTGTATAGCGCAAAGCCTATATAAGGCCCGCGCCTCCAGCTTTGCTATGCCTATTTTACAATCAGGGAGCGCTCGTGTCAAGATATACCATTCTTCTTTACGGCGATTATGTATAAAGGTGGTGGTTTGAGCATGAAAACATGCTAAGATAGCAAGTCTATCAAGTCTATAAAGGGTTTAAAAAAGATAAGGGGTGGTTAACCATGTCCGAAACTCCCAGGTTCAAAAAACCGAGCGAGGTTCCCGTTATACCCGGCACAGAAGGCTGGGAAAGAATGTATCCTTATTACTACCGGTTTGGTATTGATAAGGATAGAGAAGCTTACGAAAACAGCACACTATGGTATTATGACGGGCTTCATTACCCGGAACCCATGTATCCATTTGATTTGATATGGGATGAAGGTTGGTATCTAGGATTATCTCAATTCAACACCCGCATTTTCATGGTCCCGGCGGCGTTTGGTGTAGATCACCGCATTGTAAACGGCTATATCTACATATCGCCTGTGCCGGTGACCGATCCTAAGCAGGTTGAGGAAAGGCTTCAGCATTTCTTGCAAAGAGCCGGCTATTATTACGAAAACTGGAATGATTTATATAGTCTCTGGAAAGGCAAAATGGAGGGATTGATCAAGGAGATTGATAGTATTAAGTTTACCGACTTGCCGGATATGGAGGATATATCCATTGTAAATGAAGGAATTGGCCGCAGCAGCGGTTATGAGCTCGTAAAAAAATATAATCATCTGATTGACACCGCGCTGCTGGTTTGGCAGTACCACTTTGAATTTTTAAACCTCTGTTACGCTGCTTTCGTTACTTTTGCTGACTTTTGCCGGAAGGCTTTTTCGGGAATAGATGACGGTACGATTACCAGGATGGTTGCCGGGATTGACGTTATTCTCTTTCAACCTGACATGCAATTAAGAAAACTGGCAAAGTTAGCCATCACCCTGGGCGTAACCGGCTATTTTAAAAATGAATCAACCCCGGATGAAATTATCACTGCTCTCGAAAAAAGCGAGGAAGGAAAAAATTGGCTTGAACAGTATGAGCAGGCCAAATACCCCTGGTTCTACATGTCTTCCGGAACAGGGTGGTATCATGATCATTACTGTTGGCTTGACCGCCCTGAAATTCCATTCATGTCTATTAAAAGCTACATTCAAAAGGCGGAAAAAGGAGAAAGTCTGGATCGACCTACTGAAAAATTAATTGAGGAAAGAGACAGGATCGTTGCCGAGTACTATTCGCTTTTGCAAACTCAAGAAGATAAAGATGCTTTTGACCAGTTGTTGGCTATTTCTCAGAAGGTATTTCCCTATACTGAAGAGCACGGATTTTATGTTGAACACTGGTCCCATAGCTTGATTTATGGAAAAATTCGAGAATTGGCCGCGGTTTTTGTCAAAAAAGGATTGATTAACGACATAGAGGACATCTGGTACTTGAATCGCTTTGAAATTGGTGAGGCAATTTATGATTTAGTATGCGCCTGGGCAACAGGGGTAAAAGCTTGCGGGGCTTCCTACTGGCCGCAGGAAATAAACTGGCGCAAAGGTGTAATAGATAAATTTCGTGGATATACCCCTCCGCCGGCGCTTGGAGTGCCGCCCGAAGTGGTAACCGAACCGTTCACCATCACTCTGTGGGGGATTACAACCAACCGACTTTCAGACTGGTTAGATGCCGGTTCGACTAAGGCGGAAGATATGAGCCAATTGCAAGGTCATCCTGGTTCACCGGGTATAGTTGAAGGAATTGCCAGGGTGGTACGCGGTCCGTCTGAACTGGGATTACTACAAGAAGGTGAGATCCTGGTAGCACCGACTACCTCACCAAGTTGGGCTCCCATATTTGTCAAAGTTAGTGCAGCGGTCACGGACGTAGGAGGGATCATGTCCCATGCCGCCATCGTTTGCCGAGAGTATGGTCTGCCGGCTGTAGTAGGTTCAGGTTATGCAACCGCAGCAATTAAAACCGGGCAAAAAATCAAAGTGGACGGTTATAAAGGGATTGTTTACATTTTACAGGATTAAAATAATTTGATGTTTTGTTAAGGGGGGCAAACCGTGGATACCCAAAATTATGTCTACTGGCTTCGTGAACTTGACAAGGACGATGTCTTCATAGCGGGAAGGAAGTGCAAAGGCCTTGGCGAGATGTTAAGAGCTGGTTTACCGGTTCCCCCTGGCTTCGCCATTTCTCTTAAGGCATACGAGAAGTTTATTGACGAAACCGGGGTTGGTAAGGCTATATCCAGTTACTTTGAGGAAATAAAAGACAGGTTGCAGGACGATGTCAGCCTGTTTGACCAGGCAAGTGAATATATTTGCCAACTTATTGAATCAAGGCCAATACCCGGAGATATTCAAAGCTATATCTTGAATTACTACCGAGAACTTTGCACTCGTTGCAATGTGGAAAACGTGCGGGTGGCAGTGCGTTCCAGCGGCCCGGTAAGCATGCCCGGACAGTTCGATACGTTCCTTAATGTCCAGGGTGAAGAGGAGCTTTTGGATCGGGTAAAAAAAGTTTGGGCTAGTTCCTTTAACGGTCGGGCTATGCACTACCGGATGCAGCGGGCAATGCCTGTGGAAAGTTCCCCCATTGGTATAGCCGTGCTCAAAATGGTTAATGCCAGGGCATCCGGGGTTATGTTCACCCTTGATCCATTAAATGGCGACCGGTCTACGATTTTTATCGAAGCAAGCTGGGGGCTGGGTGAAAGTCTGGTCAGCGGCCAGGTCACACCGGATAAGTTTGCCCTGAACAAAGTGACGCTGTCCATTACAAAGCGGATAATTTGTAACAAGTCCATAGAAATGGTCTATGGGCCGCAAGGTGACGTTGTACCCGTGGAAGTTGAACCGGAAAGGCAAAATGCACCATGTCTCACCGATGAAGAAATAATCCAACTGGGCAAGCTCGGCAAGCTGGTGGAGGCAAACAATAAGCTCCCACAGGATATTGAATGGGCAATAGATAAAGACCTCCCCTTCCCCAGAAACATTATCTTATTACAGACCAGGCCGGAAACTGTATGGAACAAGAAGGAAGTTAAGCCACTGGTAAAACCAAACACGAGCGCGTTAAGCCATATTGCAGGTACGCTTATAACCGGCAAAAAGGTTAGATGATTAATCAATCAATATGACCAATGGTCAAAAAAATAAAAAATTATGAAAGGAGATTAATTTATGGACTTAAGGGATTTTATTAAATTGTGTGAGGAAGCGGGAGAGTTGAAGCGGATTGAAAAGGAAGTGGACTGGGATCTTGAATTGTCCCACATCGCCAAGCTTAACGAAGAAGAGAAAGGCCCGGCGCTGTTTTTCCAAAATATTAAGGGGTATAACACGCCGGTTCTCACCAGTGCATTTACCACTAATAAACGCTTAGCCATTGCCCTCGGACAGCCGCAAACCGCTTCTCTTTGTGAAATTGCTAAAAGTTGGATGAAAGCTACCACGAAAAAGTTAATTCCCCCGGAAGTAGTTAGCACAGGCCCAGTCTTTGATAACGTGGTGGAGGGCGACAAAATAAATCTGTTTGATTTACCTGTACCCAAGTTTTACCCCATGGACGGCGGCAGGTTTATCGGTACCACGGCGGCTCTGGTGACCAAGGATCCAGATAGCGACTGGGTCAACCTGGGCACCTACCGGATGCAGGTGCTGGATGAAAACAGCGTAGGTGTTCAGATCATTAAGGGCAAACATGCTGACTTTCATATGAACCGTTACAAGGAATTGGGCAAGCCAATGCCGGCGGCAGCGATTATTGGCGGCGATCCCCTGAACTTCCTGGTGGGCAGCACCCTGGTATCAGCCGGTGTTTCAGAATACGAGATTATAGGTTCCCTGCGTGACGAACCGGCCAAGGTCTTCATCAGCGACCTCACCGGGCTGCCGCTGCCGTATGATTGTGAGATCATACTGGAGGGTGAAATTGACCCGGTGGAGCGTCGCCAGGAAGGACCGTTCGGTGAATACACCGGTTACTATTCCGGCAAAAAGAGTGACGAGTGGCCCAAGCCTTTTATCAATGTTAAGCGGGTGTATTTCCGTAACAACCCGATTTTGTGGTCCACCACGGTAGGGAAACCAATTACCGATACTCACATGATCCAGTCACTGAACCGCACGGCCACAATGTGGACTGATTTGGAGAATATGCATATACCCGGTATTAAATCGGTCTATCTCCCTCCCGAATCCGGCGGCCGTTTCTGGGGCATTGTGTCGGTGAAGCAGATGTATCCCGGGCATTCGATGCATGTCGGCACGGCGGTCATATCAACCACCACGGGACACTATGGCTTAAAGGGTGTTATTGTGGTCGATGATGATATTCCGGCCGATGACTGGACCAAGGTCTTTTGGGCGATGAGCATGCGCTACGACCCGGTTGCGCGCACCCAAATCATTAATAGGGGGCGCTCCACTCCACTCGACCCTGCACTGCCGATCAATGCCCGGGAGATTTGCTCCAGGATTATTATTGATGCCTGCATACCCTACGAATGGGATAGAAAACCATTAGAAATCCAGCTTGACACGGAAATGGCCGATAAAGTTCGGAGCAAGTGGCAGGAGTATGGTTTCTAGTTTTTAACAATCAAACTTGAAGGACTTTGTTAAAGCTAATAAATTATTAACTTTGTTTGGCTAAGGCTGAGCTGCTTTGAGCGACCTTGGAAAATTATCATTACGGGTGCCTTTAATTAGGTATCCGTGATGATAAATCAAGCAGTTAAAAGCTATTTGCAACGCTGGTATTAATAAGTACGAGGAAAGGAAGCTGATAAAGCGCTGATTGTTGACAATGAGGGGGTGAGCTTGATGGAAAAAACAGTAGTAATAGTGAGTACCCTTGATACTAAAGCTCAAGAGACAAAGTATCTTAAAGGGCAAATAGAAAAAAAAGGCTATAAGGCATTGATTATGGATATAGGCACAAAAGATTCGCCTAACATATCCGCAGATATCACTCGTGAAGAAGTGCTTGCCGCTTCCGGTAAGGAAATTGATACCGAAAAGCTGTCCCAAAACAGGCCCCAATTAATGCAATTAATGGTCGAGGGTGCAGGAAATAAATCTAAGGAGCTTTATGCCTTAAAGAAATTGCACGGAATTATCGGAATCGGTGGAGCCACCGGCACTATTATGGGCACCGGTGTAATGAAAGCACTCCCTTTTGGTGTCCCAAAACTGATGGTTTCCAGTGTGGCTGCCGCACGGGGATTGACCAGTCGCTATTTTGGCACTGCGGATATAGCGATTATGCACTCGGTAATAGATTTTACCAGTTTAAACGATCTCATGCGCGATGTTTTGGATAGAGCTGCGGGTAGTATCCTGGGTATGGTGGAAATGAAAGAAGCCGATGCTGCTGTAGGGGCAGGCAGGAAGCAAGGAAAGATGCTTGTAGCCATGACCCTGTTGAATATGTGTGAAAAGTGCGCCACACATGTGCGGCGGCGCCTGGAACAAGAAGGATACCAGGTAATTGGTTTTTCCGCCACAGGTGTAGCAGACATGGCCATGGAAGAACTAATCGGTAAGGAAGGCATTTTTAACGCAGTGATCGACCTGGCCCCGGGCGCGGTAGGGGAAGAGTTAATCGGCGGCACCAGGGCGGCCGGCCCGCACAGGTTGGAAGCGGCCGGCAAGGCAGGTATCCCCCAAATTATTGCG